>CAIYYI010000709.1 GCA_903930345.1 uncultured Verrucomicrobiota bacterium | reverse complement strand
CCTTCAAGACCGCCTGCCAGCAAGCCTGTCCTGCGGAGGCCATCGTCTTCGGCGATCTGGCTGATTCCAACAGCGAAGTTTCCAAAGTCAAACGCCAGCAGCGGAATTACTCCGTGCTCGGCTTTTTGGACACCCGCCCGCGCACCACCTACCTGGCCCGGGTGCGCAACCCGAACACCGACATGCCGGATTTCCACAAGAATCCCCTGGCGATGCAGGAATACATGGATCGCAATCATGCCAATCCCTTTGAAGTTCATCCGGAGACTCATCCAGCCAGCACGGAGGCGGTGGGTGCGGCGAAAGGAGGCCACTAATGTCTGAAGCTCTTCAAACGAGGGACGGCAAGCTGGACATTCCCGCTCCGCCGGCTGAACTGGTCCGGGCCCCGTTGGTTTTAAACAACCGCAGCCTGGGCTGGATTTCCGACCGGATCGCGGGCATTGCCGAGGGTGACACCCCCAGGTGGTGGTGGTACATGTTCATTCCCAGCGTGATGGTGTTCAGCATTGCGGTGATCTGCGTCACCTACCTGATCTCCACCGGCGTGGGTGTATGGGGTTTGAACCATCCCGTGGCCTGGGCGTGGGACATCACCAACTTCGTGTTCTGGATCGGCATTGGCCACGCCGGAACGCTCATTTCCGCCATTTTGTTCCTGATGCGCCAGCGCTGGCGCACTTCGATCAATCGGGCGGCCGAGGCCATGACCATTTTCGCCGTCATGTGCGCCGGGCTCTTCCCCTTGATCCACGTGGGGCGGGCCTGGTATGCCTGGTGGCTGCTGCCCATTCCCACCTCGAACAATCTCTGGCCCCAGTTCCGTTCCCCGCTGGAGTGGGACGTGTTCGCCGTGTCCACCTATTTCACGGTCTCCCTGCTGTTCTGGTACATGGGGCTGGTGCCGGATCTGGCCGTGATGCGTGATCGCGCCAAAACCAGACTGCGCAAGTTTTTCTATGGGCTGTTTTCCCTGGGCTGGACCGGCTCCAACCGCAATTGGAGCAACTACGAGAAGGCTTACCTGCTGCTGGCCGGTCTGTCCACCCCGCTGGTCCTTTCCGTGCATTCGATCGTCTCCTTTGACTTTGCGGTTTCGCAATTGCCTGGCTGGCACACGACGATCTTTCCCCCGTATTTCGTTGCCGGCGCCATCTTCTCCGGTTTCGGCATGGTGCTCACTCTTCTGATACCGCTGCGCAAGGTCTGCAAGCTGGAGGATGTGATCACTGTGCGGCACGTGGAGCTGATGTGCAAGGTGACCCTGGCCACCGGTTCCATTGTGGGCTACGCCTACGGGATGGAGTTCTTCATTGCCTGGTATGGCGGCAACCCTTACGAGCTGGCTGCCTTCAAGCACCGGGCCATGGGACCCTATTGGTGGGCCTACTGGATCATGGTCACCTGCAACGTGATTTCCCCGCAGCTTTTCTGGTTCAAGAAGATCCGGACCAATATGGTGTTCGTGTTCATCCTTTCCATTGTGGTCAACATTGGGATGTGGTTCGAGCGGTTCGTGATCATCGCAACCACCCTGGCGCGGGATTTTATTCCATCCAATTGGGGTTACTTTATTCCGACCTGGGTTGACATCTGGACCTTCGTGGGCACCTTCGGGATGTTCCTGACCCTGTTCCTGCTGTTTCTGCGGTTCCTGCCGGTGATCGCCATTTCCGAGGTGAAGGGCGTCACGCCGCAGGGGGATCCGCATCATCCCCTGGGTGGAGCCAGGGAGGGGGGGAATCACTAATGGCCGAGCAACTTAAATCATACGGCATCGTCGCTGAGTTCTCCAACCCGGCGGATGCCATGCACGCGGCGGAGCAGGTGCGCGATGGCGGGTTCACCCGCTGGGATGTGTTCACCCCGTTCCCGGTGCACGGCATGGACAAGGCGATGGGGCTGCGCAATTCGCGCGTTGGCTGGTTCACGTTCTGTGGGGGGGTGACCGGTTTCTTCACCGGTCAATTAGGCATCTACTTCATGAACGCGTTCGATTACCCGCTGTCGGTCGGCGGCAAGCCGCTTTTCAGCCCCCTGTTTGCCTTTCCGCCCAGTTACGAGCTGACCATCCTTTTCGGGGCGTTCGGCACCATTCTGGGCATGATGTTTCTCAACCGGCTGCCGCGGCTCTACCATCCGCTGCTGAAGAACCGGCGGTTTGCCTCCGGCGTCACCCACGACAAGT
>CAIYYI010000708.1 GCA_903930345.1 uncultured Verrucomicrobiota bacterium | reverse complement strand
TGATCCGTCAATCGCTCAAAAAGGCCCCCTGGACCCAACGCGCATAAATACACCCATGACGTCCTTATCCAGCATCTTCAGTTCGGATCCTTTTCCTTAAGTCAATGGCAGTGGGGATTGACCCTGCCCTCCACACGCAACGCTATCCCGAACTGGCCCGCCTGGATGAGGATCCCAACCAAAACCATCTCTGGCGCAATCTCGTGTTCCAGTGCGACAAATTCCTCCACCGCAATCGCGGCGCGGAACGTCCCCTGGATAACTACGTCAGCGCTGAGGATCCGGGCCTGGCGGATCTGGCGCAGGGGAACCTGGGTCTCAAACCGGATGCACCCATCCTGAACCGGTCCGCATTCCGACCGATCCCGTTCAACGAGATCGGCCTCTACACCGACGCCTGGCGGAAAACTTTGCCGCCCACCGAACGGGCTCCACGCAACCTCCCCTCCCGCTGATCCCATGAAAACATCCTCCCTGCTGTGCTCCGGCAAACGGCTGCTCGCCACCCTGGCGCTCAGCGTGGCGATCAGTTCCGCCCACGCCCAGCCCAAAGTCGTGGCGTACGTGCCGAACTGGGTGGACCTGGAAGCCTTCTCGCTCACCATTGACTACCCCAGACTCACCCACATCAACATTGCGTTTGAAAACCCGGTGAACACCAACGGGGACCTCTCCTTCAGCACGCGCAACGAGGTGCTGATCACCCGGGCGCACGCTCATCAGGTGCCGGTGCTCATCTCCATCGGCGGCGGCGCGGCCTCGGGCGACAAGGCGCTGCTCAAGCGGTATCTTGAACTGCTCACCGAGCCACGGCGGGCCGGCTTCGTCACCCGGCTGGCCGACTACGTGGTGAAACACAACTTCGACGGCCTGGATGTTGACATCGAGGGGCCCTCCATCAACCAGGACTACGGGGTGTTCATTCGCGATCTGGCCCAGGCACTCAAACCCCGGGGGAAACTGCTCACCGCCGCCCTCTCCCAGGGCTACGGCGGCAACCAGGTGCCGGACTCCGTGTTTGATCACTTTGACTTCGTCAACATCATGGCCTATGACGGCGCGGGCCACTGGAACACCAACGCCCCGGGCCAGCATTCCTCCCTGGAATTCGCGCGGCGCAACACCGAGTACTGGCTCAAGCGCGGGCTGCCCAAATCCAAGGCCGTGCTGGGGGTGCCATTTTATGGCTACGGCTTTGGCGCCGCCTTCCGCAACCGGGACTACTCGTACAAAGCTGTCGTCGCGCAATATCCGGGGGCGGAAAAGCTGGATCAGGTGGGCAGCACCATCTGGTACAACGGCATCCCCACCATCAGGGCGAAGAGCCAGTATGTCGTGGATGAAGGCCTGGGTGGCATCATGATCTGGTCCCTGGACTATGATGTGCCCGGCGAGAAATCACTGCTCTCCGCCATTGATGAAACCCTCAAAGGAGGGAAAGCCGCAACAAAATGACCGTCCTGGCCGGTCACCCCTGGCAAACAAATACCCACCAACCTGTTGCCGGTGGGGCGAGGATTCTTCCGAGCCGCAGGGTGGAACAACCAAATGCCAATGCCACCACTGGACGAATACCAACACCAACTGATCCAGTCCGGTTCTCACAGTCAGACCGGTGGCGTTCTGGATAGGGGGGAGTCCAATCGGCTCGCCGGGAGGCCCCACCGGGGACACGGGCTGGGGTGCGGGATGGGCAAGTTGAGTTGGGCCTTGGCCAAGGTAAATTGACCCCGTTCCGAGATGACGAACCGGACTATGGGTTGGGACCGTTACGGCGAATTCACCGCACTACACCCTGGGCTTTAATGTGTGCATGTGACCAAAGTGCTCGAAGAAGATCTCCGAACGTCTTTATGCTCTGCTGCTCCTCGCTTGGAATCTCGGATTTGAATCGGCTTCCGTAATCCTCCAAGATGTCCCAGTCCACATCGGGCCAAGTCGCGCGATACATACCTAAATCCTCAACCAATCTGTCGTCAGGTAAAGCTGCGGATAAATCAAACTCGAAATATCGTGAGCAGGTGTCCCGAAACCAGCTAACAAAATCAAGTGGAACGTCAGGAGCATAACGGCGCTGCCATTCCTCGTGTGTGAGCGGCGGTCTCTGCGAAAGCATATGAACCACCTCGGCGCGTCGCATCCGACTCCAGTCGTATGGCGTCTTCAACTTGTCTGCAATCTTGGCGAATAAAATGGGCATACGCGCAAACGCCGCCATATCAACGACCCAACCTCAGCGCCCCGGCCCCCGGGACGCGTGGATTGCAACCGCGACGGCCCGCCACCGTTCGCTCCAGCGCTTGTTTCGGCGGAGTCATAGTTCACTTTTTCTCTCTGGCCTTCAAATACTGTAGGAGCAGCTCGTTGTACCCTGCGGCGTAGTGGTGCGCGACGCCGGCTGGAAATGTAGTGGGCGAAATTACATCACTAGTTCCATCGATGATCTTGACACCGTTCGACTTCTCATAGCGGCTGTAGAAATTCTTGACGCCGGGAACCACCAGGGAATACCCCATGTACCCAACGAATCTTAAGTCGTTCGTCGCGATGGCGGCTGTGAAGTCATTCGTGAGGTTAGCCGTGATCTCGATTTTAATGAAGTCACGAGAAGTGCTGCGCCGCTGCTGTGTGTGGGACGGGGCGTTTGTCGAAGTCTGACCGTTGGCCGAAATCGCGATTATTGCAGCCACAAAAATGATGATTGGATGTCTCATGGTCTCCATCGTCGCACCTCAGCCACCTCGCGCCACTGGCGTCCAGCATGAAACAGAAAGCTCATCGCGGGGTTGGCTGCAGGTGCTTGTTCGACATTGTTTCAATCGCCCTCACGATGCTCAATCGGCTCGGCACCCCGGAACACCACCATCCACCATCCTTCCCACTTGGGGTAGAAGAACGACATCTCCCACTTCTCGCGGTCAGC
>CAIYYI010000707.1 GCA_903930345.1 uncultured Verrucomicrobiota bacterium | reverse complement strand
TGGAATTGTTGTGCGAAAACAAGTGCGAAGCATGAAGAACAAAGCCAGAATGAGTCCTGTGTGCGCCAGTCGAACCATGGCCACCCGAGCTGCTGCCCCCATGAAAACACTACTGAAAACAACCCTCCTCTGCCTCGCCGCCCTGGTGGCGCCCGGCTTGCGCGCCGCGGAAGACATCCTCATCGCCGATTTCGAAGGCACCAACTATGGTTCGTGGAAAACCACCGGCGAGGCCTTTGGCCCCGGCCCCGCGCGGGGCACGCTGCCCGGGCAGATGCGGGTGGATGGCTTCAAGGGCAGGGGACTGGTCAGCTCCTTCCACAAGGGTGATGGGAGCACCGGCACGCTCACCTCGCCGGAGTTCCAGATCGACCGCAAATTCATCAGTTTTCTCATCGGCGGCGGCAAGGACGCTGAGAAGACCTGCATGAACCTGCTCGTGGAAGGCAAAGTCGTCCGTGTGGCCACCGGCCCGAACGACCGCCCGGGTGGCAGTGAGGCGCTCGCGCCGGACGCGTGGGATGTGGGCGAGTTCGCGGGCAAAACTGCCGTCCTCCAGATTGTGGATCAGGCCAAGGGTGGATGGGGGCACATCAACGTGGACCAGATCGCGCAGAGCGACCGCCGGCCGCCGCGCCTGATGGCCAACGCGAAACGGGAGTTCAAGATCGGGCAGCGATACCTCAACATCCCGATCAAGAACGGCGTTCCCACCCGCAAGGTGACAACCCTCGTGGATGGCCGCGCCGAGGTGGTGAACGACATCGGCCTGGCCAACGGGGAGCCGGACTGGTGGGCGCCCATGGACGTGGGCGCGTGGCGCGGCAAGACCGTCACCCTGCAGGTGGACAAGCTTTCGGAGGACTCCACTGCGCTAAGTTCCATCGTGCCGAGCGACACCATCAAGGGCGCGGAGAACCTCTATCGCGAGCCGCTGCGCGGGCAGTTCCACTTTTCGCCGCAGCGCGGCTGGAACAATGATCCGAACGGCCTGGTGTGGTTCAATGGCGAATACCATCTGTTCTTTCAGCACAACCCCTATGGCTGGGGCTGGGGCAACATGCACTGGGGCCACGCGGTCAGCCGCGACCTGATCCACTGGGAGGAGCTTGGCGACGTGATCGCCCCGGATTCGTTCGGCCCCATGTTCAGCGGCAGCGCGGTGGTGGACTCCAGGAACACCAGCGGCCTGGGCAAGGATGGCAAGCCGCCCCTGGTGCTGATCTACACTGCGGCAGGTAATCCGAGCGTGCAATGCATCGCGTCGAGCACGGATGGGCGCACGTTCACCAAATACGCGGGCAATCCGGTGGTGAAGCAGGTCACCGGCGGCAATCGTGATCCCAAAGTCTTCTGGCATGGGCCAACCCGGAAATGGGTGATGGTGCTCTATGTGGAGCTGAAGAAGGTCCACACCATCCACTTTTTCACCTCGCCAAATCTGCGCGACTGGACCCTGGCCAGCATCACCGAGGGCGATCCGGATGGGAAAGGCTTCCTGTTCGAGTGCCCCGACTTCTTCGAGCTGCCGGTGGATGGGGATGCCGCGAAGGCGAAGTGGGTGCTGACCGCCGCCAACAGCGAATATGCGGTGGGCACGTTTGATGGCGTGAGGTTCACCATGGAGCACAAAAAACTCCCGGGCCATCGCGGGCGCGGTTTTTACGCGGCCCAGACCTTCAGCGACATCCCGGCCCGCGATGGCCGGCGCATCCAGATCGGCTGGTTCCAGACCGAAACCAAAGGGATGCCGTTCAACCAGGCCATGACCATCCCGCTGGAGCTGAAGCTCACCGCCACCCCGGAAGGACCGCGCCTGACGATGAACCCGGTGAGGGAACTTGCCGCCCTGCGCGGCAAGTCGCACCGGTTTGATGGGGTGACCCTCCAGGTCGGCGGCGCCAATCCGCTGGCCGGGGTATCGGCTGAACTGGTGGAATTGCAGGCGGAGTTCGAGCCGGGTGACGCGGGCGAAGTGACCTTCACCGTGCGCGGCGCCACCATCGGGTACAGCGGGGCGAGGCAGGAGCTGTCCGTGAACGGCCATCGTGTCCCCGCACCGCTGCGAGCCGGCCAACAGCGCCTGACGATCTTCTGCGATCGCACGGGTCTGGAAGTCTTCGCCAGCGACGGCCTGGCCTACGTGCCGATGCCGTTTCAGCCAAAAGCCGATGACCTTGCGCTGGCTGTGCAGGCCAAAAGCGGCGGCATCAGGTTTATCCGGCTGGAGGCGCATGAATTAATCTCTGCTTGGAACCGGCCCTAGGGAAGCGTATCGTCTCCGGCACACACACTGACTATCCTATGAAAAGTCGCATCTTGTTTTGGTCCATCACCTCGGCTCTGGCCGGGTTTCTCTTCGGGTTTGACACGGTGGTCATCTCCGGCGCGGAGCAGATCATCCAGTCGCTCTGGGGGCTGAGCCCGGGCATGCATGGGTTGGCGATGGGATCGGCCCTGTACGGCACGGTGCTCGGCTCGCTGCTGGGCGGCTGGCCCACCGACCGCTTCGGGCGGCGGGCGACGCTGCTGTGGATCGGTGTGCTCTATGTCATCTCGGCGCTGGGTTGCGGCTTTGCAAACGGGGTTGGCATGTTCATTGCCGCTCGCTTCATCGGCGGGCTGGGCATCGGCATTTCGACCGTCGCCGCCCCCCTCTATATCTCGGAGATCGCGCCCCCGGCCTATCGCGGGCGTTTGGCGGGCATGTTTCAGTTCAACATTGTCTTCGGCATCGTCGTCGCCTTTGCCTCCAACGCCCTACTGGCGGGCATCGGAGAAAATGCCTGGCGCTGGATGCTCGGCGTCGCGGTTTTCCCGTCCATCCTCTACACGGTCCTGTGCTTCGGCATCCCCGAAAGCCCCCGGTGGCTGATCGGGCGCAAAGGCGATCGCGCGGCGGGTCTTAAGGTGCTCCGGCTCATTGAGCCCGATGCGACCCCGGCGCAGGTCGAGGCGCATGCGGACGAGATCCTCGCCGCCTCCTCGGAAAAGGCCGTCGCCACCCGTTTCTGGACGTGGCGTCTGCGCATCCCGATTTTCCTGGCGATCATGGTCGCCTTCTTCAACCAGCTTTCCGGCATCAATGCCGTGCTCTACTTTGCCCCGCGCATCTTCGAGATGACCGGCCTGGGCAAGGAGGCCGCCCTGCTGCAATCCGTCGGCATCGGCGTCACCAACCTGGTCTTCACCTTCGTGGGCCTGTGGCTCATTGACCGGCTGGGGCGGCGGACGCTGCTGGTCATCGGCTCCTTTGGCTACATCCTCTCGCTGGGGCTGTGTGCGTTTTCGTTTTTGCATTGGGCGCCGCAGTTCAAGGTGGCCTCCACCGCCAGCACGGTGATCGAGATGACCGCCCGGCTCGGGAAAGCGGAGGCGTCCGGCCGTGCCAAGGCGGAGGCGAATTATGCGGAGGCGAAAACCGCGTTGATGAAGGCCGCCGCCGATCCCCGCTACACGCCCGGCCCGGTGGTCATCCCCGACCAGGCCGCGCCCGAGGTGGCCAGACAGGTGGCGCAGGAGACCATGGCCACGGCGTCCAAGGCCGCGGGTTCGGGCGGGCTGATGGTGATGCTCTGCATCTTCGCGTTCATCGCCGCGC
>CAIYYI010000706.1 GCA_903930345.1 uncultured Verrucomicrobiota bacterium | reverse complement strand
TAGCTTTAGCGAAGGAGGCTCACGTCCGCTGCAGGAATCGGCCACGACAGAGCGTGGCCCTCCATTGAGCGGACTGTTCAAGACTGTCGCTGCCATGATCGCGCCGTGCTCGGTGAAGGCGAAAGGCCTGTATTTGATGGATCGATAACGCGGGGAACTGGTCACAATTTGTGACCACATTTCTCTAACCTCTTGCGGTGTAAGCTGAAACATAAAATCAGACGGGAACTTTTCGTTGTTCCGCTTGACCGCCTGGTTCAGCGCTTTGGTAGCCACACCGTAGATCCGCGCGAGGTCGGCATCCAAGATAACCTTTTGCCCCCGGACGTTTACAATATGGCCTCCGATCCCTTCGACCGCATAACTCAGTTGCTCGTTGCTCATGATGCTATCTCCTTAACGACCTAATAATAAATGACCCTATACATTTTTTAAACAGGATCGGATAAAAGAATACGCACTTTGCAGGCAAAGCTCAAGGGGAAAATGGCATTTCGCGTTGGACGTTAAGCGTTATCCAGATTCTTCGGGCAGACGGGATAGCAGCGGCCGCAGGCGATGCAATTATAGCGATCAGCCTCATGCTCGGCACGCCGCCGGAGCTGTGAGAGCCCCAGTATCCGCATAGCGATGATTAGCCCGAAGAGGCCGCCGGCAATGGCACTGCCCAGTCGGAACTTTTCTGTTATCTTCTCGGCCTGCACGTCAATATCTTCTCGCGTATGGCCTTGTTTCTTAGAGGCTTCAATTTCAGGATACAGCGCCTCGGTCGCTGGCGTGCTGACCTGCAGTGCATTGCGCGTTTTGACAACTGGATGTGCCGAGGCGAGCAAAGAGCCACCCACCATCCAGCCTGCGGACGAAAACGCAATCACCACGAACGGCGTAATGAACATCAATTTCACAAACCGATGAAGCAAGCGTGCGCGCGTGGTTTCATTGGGAAGCTCACGCGGGATCTCTACTGCGTCAACAGGACAAACCCCCACGCACAACCGACAGTTGATACACGTCTCCGTTGTAATTTTGACAGGCTTCCATGCCAGGCGCGAACACCATTCCAGCAAAACGCTGTACGGACAGAAATAGCGGCAATACGGACGCGCAATCACCATGCCCAACAACAGCACCGCCATCCCCACCAATAACAACGGCAACGGCGCACTTCTTCGGAAGAGCCCCACAAAGGGATCCATACGACAAATTAAAAAACCCGCGCCGTTCAATGTATAGACCACACCCAATAATAAAACGATCAACGGGACCAGACGCAACACCGCGTTCCATGCACGCGGAACGCGTTGGGGGCGAATAATAAAGAGGTCCTGCAAGGCACCCAGCGGACAGACCGCTGCGCAAAAGACGCGTCCAAAGAGGAGCGAAAAAATAAGCGGCAATGCAAAAAACGCCGCAATCCCCCAAGCCAAGCCGCCTCCATGCCAGGCCGCAACCGCCACATTCTGAATCGTGCCAATCGGACAAAAACAACCCTGCCGAATAAACCCAAACCACACCAAACAAAGAATGGAAAAAGCTACTATCCAGCGACGCGAACGCACGCGATGCACAAGCCATGTCGCAACACCCAGAGCGATCAGCAAGATCGCAACATCCATCCATTCCGAGACAACGGCGATTACTGGCGGATGGAAAGCTTTAGGGACAACATGCCCCGTATCAAACTGTGGCTGCGGAAAACGCGATTCTGCGCGCGCGGTCAAGGCGAACAGCGGCAGCATCCACCCTGCCCCCTTCAGCCTAAAAAGAGCAGTTGTATTTAACCACAGAGAACCCAAAGAGCTCAAAGAAAGAAAAACATTAGAATAGTGCTGTAATCTAGATGTTTTCTCTGCGTTCCTTGCGTTCTTTGCGGTTAATATTCTTTTACTCATACTGAACTGCCGAATGTAGGTTCACAGCTTCTCCTTCAGCAAATACGGCGAATGCTCGGACACGCGCACGAAGGCTTGTGCAGGACAGGCTTCAGCGATACGACAGGTATTACAATTCTTGCAGCGGTCATGCCGTACTTGCAAGTAGAGAGAGCCGTTCCCAAAATTAGCACAGCTTTTCACGCAAAGTCCGCATCCTGTGCACAGCGGTTCCTTTATTGTATATTCGAAATACGGCGTTTCAATAAATTTTCGGCCAATTGCACCTGTGGGACAAATCTGATTTTCTGCAGCTTCATCGAGGCGAGAAGCATCTGGTTTGAAGTAACCAAAGCAGAGCTTGCAATAGCCACACATGACATAGCCATGCGTGCATTTAACAGCAGAGGGTTGAAGGACGCATTCGGTTTCACACTTGCCACACTGAATGCACTTGCGTGGATCAAGCTGCCAGACTTGGCGGCCGCTACGATTGACTCCGGAGGCACGATAGACAAGGGCGGCAACGACAGACCCCGTTCCCGCACGAAACAACCAAGACAACACATTCCGTCGCGTTGTTTTACTCTCGTTCCCAGCCATATCATCCCCCCAGATGATGATTTAAACTGCTGCGGCAACGATTTGATTCTTCTCGTTTAACCGAACAGCTTTCGGCTGATGGGCTCGTTGCTCAGCTTCTGTGAGCTGGCACCAGACCATCACAATCAATCGATCGCCAACAGATCCTAG
>CAIYYI010000705.1 GCA_903930345.1 uncultured Verrucomicrobiota bacterium | reverse complement strand
GAAATCATGCAGACGATCGAGAAGAAATACGGCGACCAACTCCCCGTCGTCAAAGGCGACTACACCGAATATTGGACCGACGGCCTCGGCACCGCCGCGCGCCTCACCGCCAGCAACCGCAACGCCAAGGAACGGCTCACCCAGGCCGAGACGCTCTGGACGATGCTTCGTCCCGGCAAGCCCGCGCCGCGCGAAGAATTCGACGAGGCTTGGCGCCAGATCGCCCTCGGTTCCGAGCACACCTGGTGCGCGGAGAATCCCGCCGAGCCGTATTTTCAGGACGCGATCTGGAAGGTCAAGCAGGACAGTTTCCGCGAGGCCAACGACCGTTCGCAAGCGCTGTTCGACGAGGCGCTGGCGCCCGCGACGGACAAGTCCAACGGTGCGCTCGGCCCGCCGGAAGGCCCGGCCAATGGCGGCGTGGCGGTCTTCAACACGCACTCCTGGAAACACGGCGGGCTGGTGACGCTTGCCAAATCGGAAAGCTCACGCGGCGACCGTGTCACCGACGAACAGGGCAAAGATGTTCCCGCCCAGCGCCTTGCCACCGGTGAGTTGATCTTCATGGCCGCCGATGTCCCCGCCTTCGGATCGCGGCACTACCGCGTGGGGAAAGGCAAGTGCCCGCTGGCCGATGGCGGCAAGCTGAACGGCACGACCCTTGAAAACCAGCACCTCCGCGTCACGCTCGATCCCACCACCGGCAACATCACGCACCTGGTGAATCTGGCCACCGGCAAGAACTTCGCCGATGTGAAGATCAATGGCGGCCTCAATGCTTTCCGTTGGATTCCCGCCAACCGCTACGAGCCACAAGCCGACACCAACATCGCCTTTGCCACGGTTGAATCCGGGCCCCTGGTCGTGGAATTGCGCGTCACCTCCCAGGCCACCGGCTGCCGTGCGGTCAGCCGCAGCGTGCGCGTGGTCGCGGGCCAGCCGTGGGTGGAGATCGCCAACATCGTGGACAAGCTGCCGCTCGTCGCGAAGGACGGCATCCACTTCGGTTTCGGCTTCGACCTTCCGAAAGCTGTCACCCGCGTGGACATCCCCTGGGGCGTGATGGAGATGGAAAAGGACCAATGGCCGCAAGCCAACCGCAACTGGATTGCCCTGCAACGCTGGCTCGACATCTCGAACGACCAGGAAGGCATCACCTGGTGTTCGCTCGATGCCCCGCTTTTCGAATACGGCGACATGACCGCCAACATCGACTGCGAGTGGGGGAACAAGGGCCCGTGGATCAAGAAGCTCACCCCCAGTTCCACCGTCTATTCCTGGGCCATGAACAACCACTGGATCACCAACTTTCCGCTCACCCAGGACGGCCCGGTGCTTTTCCGCTACCGCATACTGCCGCACGGTCCCTACGAAGCAGCGGTCGGCAACCGTTTTGGTCTCGAACAGGCGCAACCGTTGGCGCACGTCGCTGCCAACGGCAATCCCAGGCTCAACCCGCTTGTCGCCGTGGACAACGACCACGTCTGTGTCACCATCCTCAAGCCGACTGGCGATGGCAAAGCCGCCATCGTCCGGCTCCGTTCCCTTTCCGACGAAGCGGAAAGCGTGAACCTTTCCTTCCCCGCTGGCACGCCGAAATCGGTCAGACTTTGCCGGCTTGAAGAGATTCCCGGAGAGCCGGTAGCTGGAGCCGTCTCCCTGTTGCCCTACGGCGTCATCACCCTCCGGATCGAGTTTTCAAAGTGAAACAGGAACGGCATGAAACAGATCCTCACCCTCCTCACTGTCCTTGTGCTGGCTCCGCTGGCCGCGCTGCACGGTGCGAATGCGTTGAAGCCGTCAGGCAAGCCTTGGGTCACGGTTGGCGGCGATGGGAAGCTCTCCTATCAAAGCACGAGCAACGGCGACCGCATCCTGGATTTCTCTCATGCCGGCTATGGTGGAGGTGGGGTCAGGCTACCCGTCGTCCCAGTCCGAAAAGAGGTCGCGCCTTCCGGTGGCGATGACTCGGCAAGCATTCAAGCGGCCATTGATGCGGTCGCAGCATTGCCATTGACGGACGGATTCCGCGGCGCAGTGCTGCTGAAGCCGGGAATATTTCATAGCGCGAAGCCGCTGACCATTTCCAACGACGGCGTCGTCTTACGCGGTGCGGGCGCGGGAAAAGATGGAACCGTGATCGAGATGACCGGTGATCCGCATGTCTGTGTGACCCTCACGGGGGAGCGGCTGCGGTTTCCAAAGGAGGATGCGGCGGCAAGCATCCCCATCACCGATGACTATGTCCCCTCCGGGGCGTTGAGTTTCACGGTCAAGGATGCCACGGGTCTCTTGGCTGGCGATACCCTCTTGATCCGTCGCCCGGCGACGGCGAAGTGGATTCACTACATGGGGATGGACACCCTCGTGCGGAATGGCAAACCGCAGACGTGGATGAAAGCCGATTCGCTGATCACGGCTGAACGAACCATTCAGGCCATCCAAGGCAACCGGATCATGCTGTCTGTGCCGCTCACCGACGCAATAGATGCCCGGTTTCTCGCACCCGGATCCGCCGTGGCGGTAAAAACGACCGTGCCCAGACGCCTGGTGAACTGCGGAGTCGAGTCGCTGCGGATCAATTCGCCGCCGCCCAGCGGCACGCTTGCCGAGAAAAACAACAGCGCAGCGGCGCTTGACCGCTGCGAGGACTGCTGGCTCAAAGACATCGCCATGCACGACACCCTTGAGAATGTCAGGGTCCTGGCGGGCGCGCGGCGCATCACCTTGGAAGGGGTTCATGCCGTCCATACGGCGACGGTGGCAAAGGGTGCAGGTTACCCGGCCGATTTTCTCATCATCGGCTCCCAGGTGCTGCTCAACCGTTGCTCCTCGGCCGGCGACGGATCGTTTTATGTCGGCACCTTGAACACCTCGGCGACGCTCAATGTGGCGCTGAATTGCCAGTTTCGGGGAACCGGCAGCATTCAGCCGCACATGCATTGGTCCACGGGCCTGCTCATTGACTCGTGCCAGCTCCCGGACGGAAGAATCGAGTTCATCAACCGCAACACGGCCGGTTCCGGACATGGCTGGGCCATCGGGTGGGCCGTCGCTTGGAATTGCACGGCGAAGACGCTGGACGTGCAGCAGCCGCCCGGCGCCATCAACTGGTGCATCGGGTGCACTGGGAAACTGAAGGAAAGCTCTGCCTCAACCGGCCCATGGCTTTCGTCTCCCGGCGCGCGAACGCTACCCTCCAGCCTTTATCTCGCCCAACTCCAGGATCGACTTGGCAAAAGTGCGCTGACGAACATTGGCTATTGACCTGATACCAGAAGACGCTTCCATGACCTCAATACAGAATTTCAGGCAGGCAGGCCGGGGCAGATTGCACACGACACAATGGCAAGCTGATGAGCGATGAAAACCAAATGGCATTTCTACGGTCTGACCCCGTACCTGTTAGGATATGGTAGGAATTGTTAGGGCTTTTGTTAGGATTTTTTGCGCGGTTTTGGCCTGTTTTACGTTGGATTTGTGCGGTTTTTGTCCGGG
>CAIYYI010000704.1 GCA_903930345.1 uncultured Verrucomicrobiota bacterium | reverse complement strand
CCCGGAGACCGGAAGGACTGGAATTCCCTCACCTCCTGGGAATGGGTTGAGCGCAGCGGCGGCAAGGGCACGCTGACGGGGGAAACCAACCAGCCGTTGCACGAGACCAACTCGCATCATGCCGTTCTGACCGTTAGGGCAGGGGGCGGCGAGGTGGGGCTGCGGAACGCGGGTTTCGACGGGATCGTCCTGAAGGCCGGCGAGCTCTACGATTTTTCGCTGTTCGCGCGGCAGATCGAGGGTGTCGGCGGTCCGCTTGCCGTGCGGTTGGAGGCAAAGGATGGAGAGGTTCTGGGCGAAGAAACGTTGCCGGTACCCGGTTTGGAGTGGAAAAAACAGAGCGCCCCGATCCGGGCTGCCAGGAGCGCGAAAGACGCCCGCCTCGTCCTCACCACAAGCGCTGCCGGGCGGCTCGCCCTGGACATGATCTCGCTCTTCCCACGGCAGTCCTTCCACAACCGTCCGAACGGCCTCCGCCCCGATCTGGCACAGGTCATTGCCGATCTGAAGCCGAGCTTCATCCGCTTTCCCGGCGGTTGCGTCGCGCACGGAGATGGGCTCGATAACATCTATCGGTGGAAGCAGACCATCGGCCCGGTCGAGCAGCGGAAGGCGCAGCGGAACATCTGGCGATATCACCAGACGACGGGCTTGGGATATTTCGAGTACTTCCAATTTTGCGAGGATATCGGTGCGAAGCCGCTTCCCGTGGTCGCCGCGGGCGTGTGCTGCCAGAACGCGGGCAACTACATTCCAGGAGATCCCAAAGGTCAGCAGTGCCTGCCCCAGGGTGAGATGTCGAACTACGTGCAGGAGGTGCTCGACCTGATCGAATGGGCCAACGGGCCCGCCACCTCAAAATGGGGCGCGCTGCGGGCGGCCGCAGGACATCCTGATTCCTTCAAACTTGAATACCTCGGCGTCGGCAATGAAGACCAGATCACCCCCGGCTTCGAGGAGCGGTTCGCCCTGCTCCAGCAAGCGATCAAGGCCAGGCACCCGGAAATCACCCTGATTGGCACCGTGGGCCCGGCGGCCTCGGGACCCGACTTCGACAAGGGCTGGAACTTCGCCCGGCAATCGCGCCTGGACATGGTGGACGAGCATTACTACATGCAGCCGGAGTGGTTTCTGGACAACCTGCACCGCTACGATTCCTACGACCGGTCCGGTCCTAAAGTATATCTCGGCGAGTACGCATCATGGGGCAACAAGCTGTTCAACGCGCTTTCCGAAGCGGCCTACATGGCTTCGCTGGAACGTAATGGCGACGTGGTGCGGCTTTCGTCGTATGCGCCGCTCCTCGCCAAAACCGGCCGCACGCAGTGGAATCCGGATCTCATTTACTTCGACAACACCTCGATCATGCTCACGGCGAACTACCACGTGCAGCGGTTGTATGGCAGCAACGCCGGAGACACCTGGCTGCCCAACACCGTCCAGCAGGTCCTGCCCTCCGCTCCGGAAGGAACCGCTGGCGTTTTCCTGGGAACTTGGGACACCCAGGCCGAGTTCGACGATGTGCGCGTCGAATGCGGTTCCACGCCACTGTTGAACGACACCTTCAGCCAGGCGGCGGAAAGCTGGCAACCGGAGGCGGGCGATTGGAAGGTTGCCGGTGGGGTTTACCGGCAAAACGCCGGTTCGCGTCCCGCGCTGGCCAGAGCCATCCCCGTGCGGATTCCTGTCCAGGAGGCTGGACCGAACTACACGCTCTCGCTGCGGGCGAGGAAAACCGGCGGCAACGAGGGCTTCCTGATCGGTTTTGGCGCCACGGATGCCACCAACCACTATTGGTGGAACCTTGGCGGGTGGGGCAACCGCTCACATGGCATCGAGAAACGCCGCAATGGCGTCACGGGGCCCGTCGGCCCCCAAGTGCCCGGCCGTATCGAGACGGGGCGCTGGTATGACCTCCGCATCGCTGTGGAAGGTCCGCGTATCCGGTGCTATCTGGACGGGAAGCTGATTCATGACGTGAGGGATCAGCGTTCTTCGGCAAGCCTGGTGGCCTCGTCGGTGCTCGATGGCAGATCAGGGGACATCATCCTGAAGGTGGTGAATGTGCTCCCATCCGAGGTGCGGACGCGAATTGATCTGCAGGGTTTGCGTTCAACCCTCAACCCGACCGCCACCTGCACCGTGCTAACCGGCGATCCTGCGGCGGCCAACAGCTTCGCCGATCCGCTCCGCGTTTCGCCGAAAGTCTCCAATATTTCAGTGGGGCCTATGTTTCCCTATGTCGTGCCACCCCATTCGCTCAGTGTCATCCGGCTGAAACCCCGATAGGAGGCGGTAAGAAAATAAGGTGGCAGGATGGCGCTGGGATTTTGCCGTTGGGCGAGGCGCGATGAAGGAGCATATCCTGTTTTTCAGTCTGTTGCATCCAGGCGTGCAAGTTTCAGGTGGCTCCCTTGCCACCCCTGACCACCAAACACACCGCCATGAACCCCGTCCCGTGGCACCAGTGCCTGCGAAAATCGAAAACCCGGTGGGGAGAGGCTTCTGCCGAGCCGTCCTCGGTCGGTTCTGCTTTGGCTATCAACCCTCAACCAAGAACCCTCAACCATCAACCATCAACCATCAAGAT
>CAIYYI010000703.1 GCA_903930345.1 uncultured Verrucomicrobiota bacterium | reverse complement strand
TTGCCGGTCACCAGCGTGTACCCGGTGAGCCACGCCACCTGCAGCGCGGCCGTCAACGCCACCCGGCACAGGCCGGGGCGGGTGCCGGTCATCGCCAGGCCGCACTAGAAATCAATGGCGGTGGAGGTGAGCAGGAGGGCGAGGAAACGGGCGTCCCAAACCCCGTAGAACAGGTAGCTGGCCCCGAGGATGAGCCACACCTTGCCCCGCGCCGGCAGTTGCCAATACAGCGCGACCACCGCCGCCAGAAACAGGGGGTATTGCCAGGAGATGAAAGACACGCTGGGGCTCCCGCCGTCGCGCCCGGAGGTGGCTGACCCACTTCAGACGCGGGGCCTCAAGGCTCACTCGAAGTCGTAAATCACCACTTTGGCGCAATTCGGCTTGAACGCCTTTTCCACGAACTCCAGGTGCAGCGGATGCACCTGGTAGGCATCCTGCGACGCTTTGTCGGCGAACACCAGATTGAGGGCCACCTGGTAGGATTGGTCCACCACCGGGCGATGGCTGGGCGCCATGCGGCCCACGTGGTAGCTCAGCACGCCGGGAATCGGCCGCAAATATTTGTCCGCGCCCGCCAGCAATTCAGCGGTGGCGTTCGGGTTCTCCGGCTTGGTCCAAAAAATGACAACGTGTGAAAACATAACCTGCTGCTGTTTATTCCTCGTCGAACTTCCGGTTGATGAGGGCCTCCAATTCGTGGAGCGCCTTGGTGGCGTCCTTGCCGTCCGCCTGGACATGCAGATGCGATCCCGGGCCGGCCGCGAGCATCATCAGCCCCATGATGCTTTTGCCGTTGACCCGTTCCCCATCCTTCTCAACGAATATGTTGCAGTCAAACCGATTGGCCAGTTTGACAAACATGGCGGCGGGACGGGCATGAATGCCCAGTTTGTTGCACACCACGAGTTCCGTGGTCACTTTGCTGCCGTCCGCTGTCGCCTTTTTTGCGCCACTCATTTGTGAGACTAATTATGCTGGGTTGGGCGTGATTGCCAACAACTTTCACAAGATACTGCAATCTAGTTCTTTGGCAATTCCCATATCGCCATTTTTTGCGGCACCCAGGAAGTGTCAGCCCAGCGTGGCCAGGATTTTCTCCGCCGCCGCGCGGGGATCGGGGGCGGCGCAGATGGGGCGGCCAATGACCAGCCAGCTCGCGCCCGCCTGCATGGCTTCCGGGGCGCTCAGGGTGCGTTTCTGGTCGCCGACGGCATCGCCCGCGCCCCGGATGCCCGGGGTGACCAGTTGCATTTCGGCCGGCAGGAAGGCGCGCAGCCCCACCAGCTCCAGCGGGGAGCAGACGAGGCCGCGCAGCCCGCTTTTGGCGGCCAGGCTGGCGAGCCGTTCCACCTGTTTTCCAACGGGATCGGTCACGCCCACCTCGCTGAGCGCCTGCGTGTCCAGGCTGGTCAGCACGGTCACGCCGAGCACCAGCGGGGCCGGACGCCCCAGGGCGAGGGCCGTCTCCCGGGCGGATTTTTCCGCCGCCCGCATCATCTCCGACCCGCCGCCGGTGTGGATGGTGAGCATCTGCACATCCAGGCGCACGGCGGCGGCCACCGCCTTGGCCACCGTGTTGGGGATGTCGTGAAACTTCAGGTCCAGAAACACGGCGGCGCCGGTGGCGCGGATGCGCTTGACGATGTCCGGCCCGGCGCTGGTGAACAGCTCCTTGCCGATTTTGAAGGCGCCCACGGCGGGCGCCACCTGGGCCGCCATCTGCACGGCGGCTTCGGCGGTGGGCAGGTCCAGGGCCACGATGATCGGATTGTATCGCATGGGAAATTTGTATCGGTTTGCGGGTTGGCGACCAATATAAATCGGGGCGTCAGGTGGTGAGCGGGCCGAGCTTGACCAGGCGGATCACCGGCGCTTCCGCCGCGCGGGAACCAGGCAGGTCCACGTGGAACTCCGCCACCCAGTCGTTGTGCTCCTCCGGGTCCACCAGCATCTGCTGGACGCGCCAGGACTGGCGGTCCTCGGCGGGTAGCACGTGGGTGTGGCGCAGGTTGCGGGCCGCCGGGGTGAGCAGCAGTTGCTGGTGGTCGGCAAAATAGGCGTCCACGCAGGCGCGCAGCCGTTCGGCGGTCCAGGGTTCCCCGGCCGGGCTCTCGGGCGAGCTGAGCGCGGCCAGCGCCGCCTCGTAGTCATCCACCGCCAGCGCCCGCAGGCAGGTGAAGATCTGGTTGCGCACGGCGGCGGTGAAGGCCTTGGTGTCCCGGGTGCAGTCGCGGGCGGCTTCCTCGGCCCCCGGCGGCCGGACTTCCGGAACCTCGGGCCGGGCCTGGTAGTTCGGGTCGCGCATCCGCTCCCATTCCTCAATGAGGCTGGAGTCCACCTGCCGGATCAGGGTGCCCAGATAGACCTGCATCTCGCGCACGGCGTCATTCTTGAAGCCGTCCGGCACGGTTTGCACCATCACCTTGTGGACGCTGGAGAGGTGCCGCAGGAGCACCCCCTCGGCCCGCTGCAGCTCGTAATCCTTGATGTAGTCCGCAAAGGACCGGTACTGCTCGAACATCTCCCGCGCGATGGATTTGGGCCGGATGTTCTCCTGCCCCACCCACGGGTGTTTGTCCGCAAAGGCGTTGAAGGTCTCGTAGATGAAGTCCCGCCGGGGCTTGGGGTATTCAAGCTTTTCCAGCTCCTCCATCCGCTCGTCGTACTCCATCCCCGCCTGCTTCATCTCGGCCATCTTCTGCGTCTTGATCTTGTCCAACTGCTTGCGGAGGATGACCTCGGGGTTTTCCAGGATCGCCTCCACCAGGCTCAGCAGGTCCAGCGGATATTCCAGGGATTCCGGGTCCAGCAGCGGCAGGGTGTCCATCAGGTAGAGCGAGAGCGCCTGGTCCATGGAAAAATCGTCCTGCAACGCCACGTTCACCCGCAGGTAGCCCCCTTCCGGGGTCGGCGGGATGATCTCGATGATGTGGCGCTCCACCAGCGACCGGAACAGTTGCCAGGCCCGCTGGGTGTGGGCCTTCTTCTGGCGGGGCGACTCGTGGCAGGTGCGGATCAGGTGCTGCATGGCGCGGCAGCCGTCCGTCTTGCGGCTCAGCACATTCAGCAGCATGCCGTGGCTCACCTGGAAGCGGGAGGTGAGCCGCTCGGGCGAGGCCCCCATCAGCCGCACGAAGGTCTGCTTGTCCCAGTTGACAAAATTTTTCTCGGGGGGCTTGCGCTTGACGTGCTTCTTACCGTCCCGCGCGCTTTTCTGCTCCAGGACCAGGTTCTCCACCGCGTGTTCCGGCGCCTGCGCCACCACCCAGCCGCGGTCGTCGAAGCCCTTGCGCCCGGCCCGGCCGGCGATCTGGTGAAAATCCCGCGCGCTCAGGATGCCGGTCTTCTGGCCGTCAAACTTGCAGAGCCGCGTGAAGAGCACCGTGCGGATGGGCACGTTGATGCCCACGCCGAGGGTGTCGGTGCCGCAGATGACCTTGAGCAGCCCCTTCTGGGCGAGCTGCTCGATCAGCACCCGGTACTTGGGCAGCAGCCCGGCATGGTGCACCCCGATGCCATGGCGCAGCCACCGCTTGATGTCCGGCCCGTGCGGGCTGTTGAACTTGAAGCCCTCCAGGGCCTGGGCCAGCGCCGCTTTTTCCTCGCGGGTGCAGACGTTGATGCTGGTGAAGTCCTGCGCGCTCTGCGCCGCCTCCAACTGGGTGAAGTGCACCACGTACACCGGGCACCGTCCATCGGCCGCCAGCGATTCCAACGTCTGCGCCAGCGTGGTCTCCGCGTACGCGAACTGCAGCGGCACCGGGCGGTCGCTGGATTGGACGGTCACGCTGGGCTTGCCGTTGACACGCGTCATCTCCGCCTCGAAAAAGGCGGTCTCGCCCAGCGTGGCGGACATCAGCAGAAAGCGCGCCTGCGGCAGCGTGAGCAGCGGCACCTGCCACGCGCCACCCCGCTCCCGGTCGGCGTAGTAGTGGAATTCATCCATCACCACCTCCCGCACCGGGGCCTGGGACCCCTCGCGCAGGGCTATGTTAGCCAGGATCTCGGCCGTGCAGCAAAGGATGGGCGCCTCCCGGTTGACGGTGGCATCCCCGGTGCTGAGCCCGACGTTGTCCGGGCCGAACTCCCGGCAGAGCGCCATCCACTTCTCATTCACCAGCGCCTTGATGGGGCAGGTGTAAACGGAGCGCCGCCCCTGGGCCAGGGCCTGGAAGTGCAGGGCGGAGGCCACCAGCGACTTGCCGGAGCCGGTGGGCGTGTTGAGGACGACATTCTTCCCCTCGTACAGCTCCAGGATGGCGGCTTCCTGCGCCGGGTATAGCTGCAGCCGCTTGTGCTCGGCATATTCCAGGAAACGCCCCAGCAACATGTCGTTGCTGAGGTCGTCCCCCCGGGGCAGGAAATCGTACAATGTTGAACTCACGCCCCGCCTTTGTACCACCACCAACACCCGAGGTCGAGGACGGAGCCACTGGTGGTTTGACTTTTCCGCTGCCCGGAAATAGCGTCGCCCCATGAAACTCAACCCCATTGCTTGCCTTTCGGCCGCCGGGCTCCCGGGCCGCTGCCTCCTGGTTTTTCTCCTGGCCGCCCTGGGTCTGGCCGCCGAAGCCCAGCCCAAGCCCCGGGTGCATGCCGTGGTGGATCTCTCCCACGAGTTCTCCTTCTACGCGGATGGCCGGTTTGCCAAACAGTACCTGCAGGATCAGAAGGGCGTCACCAGTTGGGGCACCCTCTTCAAGTACGACCTCACCAACGCCAACCTGCTGGTGCTCCTGGCCTGCGCCCCCCAGCTCTCCTACTGGCCGGAGGATGTGGCCGCCATCAACCAATTCATCCAGGCGGGTGGAGGGGTGGTGATTTTCGGATCGTCGGACGAGGGGCCGCAAAATGAGCTGGCCAAAAAGTTCGGCGCAAATTTTGAGAAAGGGGCGGTTGCCCCGTTAAAGGCGACGGCGGAGTTGGGCACCAACCAGGTGGAAGGCAGTGCGGGAATCCGTCTGGCGCTGGCCCAGCCCGACCAGTGGCGGGTCCTGATCGCCGATGCCCAGAGCCGTCCGGTCCTGGCGGTGCGCCGCCTGGGCAGGGGGCAGGTGCTGGTTGGGGCGCGCTCCCTTGCCGGCAGCAAGCCTGACGCCAGCGACCCGCGCAATGCCGCCTGGCTCGCGCCGCTGCTGGTCCGGGTGGCCGCCGGCAAGCCGGTGGATGCGGCGAAGCCGTTCAAGGGCCGGGGTCTGACCCCGGGCGATTACGTGGAGGACCATGACGGACTCAAGCTTCACTACAGCGACTACCTGAAGCCGTATGCCAGGTCGATGTTCGCCATCTCGCAGCGCTGCCGCCCGGTGATCGAGAAGCGCATGGGCGTGCCACTCTCCCCGGGGATGGCCTCGGAGATCGGCCTCCTGGCCACCGGCGGAGGCGGCTTCTCCAGCGGCCAGGTGGTGGGGCTGGCGGTCTGGTGGGGCGGGTTCCCCGAGCGCGAGGACAGTATGATCGAGTTCATCACCCACGAGTCGGTGCATTCCTGGGTGCTCCCCTTCCCGGAAATCTGGAACGAGCCCATCGCCACCTATGTCGGCAATCTGGCCATGATCGACATGGGCTACGCGGACGAGGCCAATCGCCGGATCAAAAAAACGCTGGAGCGCGGGCTCAAGCATGACCCGGCGATGAAGCTCTACGACCTGGAGGGCAACAGCCTGTCCGGCGCCCCCCGGCTGGAGGGCGGCGCCCGGACGGATCTCCAATGGGGCAAGGCCTACTGGATCCTTGAGCAATTGCGCCAGGAGAAGCCGGACTTCATCGCGCGCTATTTCCAGGCCAAGCGGCGCCTGGCCACCCCGGGCGCCATCCAGAAGTACGACGCCAACAACACGGTGGCCGTGATCAGCGCCGCGATGGGCCGCGACCTGTTCCCATGGTTCCGGGAACACGGGTTCGATGTCTCCCGGGCCAAGGCGCAGATTCAGCTCCCGACCAACTGAGCCTGGCCTCCCCGAGCCTTGTGATGTATGCCCCTGCCCATCCCCTGAAGGTTTGCCAGAAGGTTTTGGCTGTTGCGCTCCTGCTCCTGGGCCAGGCAGGGTTGGTTCTCGGCCAGCCGGCTATTGTCCCGGACAATCCGGTCATGAACCTGGATGAGCTGGGCGTGTACGCCGTCGGGTACGCTTACCGCAGCCAGGCGGAGCAGCAGTTCCCCTTGGGCTGGTCCGGCTTTTTTGAGACGGCTACCGGCGTGGCCTGCCAGCCGGCCGGAACCCAGAACACCCGGCGCGCCTTTCTCCTGCATTGCCCCTGGCGCGGCGGCACTGGCCTTGCCTTTCAGCAGTTCACCTTCAGCCTGCCGGCCTCGGCTTCCCGGATCCTCCTGCGCGGCGCAGCTGCCCTGCGCACGGATATTGTCGGCCAATCCGATGGCGCTGTGTTTCGGGTTTTCATCAACGGCCAAAAGCAGCTCGACGTCACCCGCACCAACGATGTGTGGCTCGACTTTGAATACGACCTCACCAGCTTGAAGGGCGGCACCAACGTGATGGTGCGTTTCGAGACCGATCCGGGCGCCAAAAACAATGCCAGCTTCGACTATTCCCTCTGGGGCCGGCGCGAGCTGGTGCTGGAGGGCTTCACTCCGGCTGCGGTTGTCCAGCCGCCTCCGCCGCCCCTTGATCTATCCAGGCTGGCCCCGACACCGGATCAGGACGTGGCTCCGGCCGGCGGTTTTCCCGGCACCAACACTGTGCGGTTTACGAATGACACCGTGTACCTCGGCTACGCCGGGCCGGACGGCTCGCTGGAATACCAGTGGCAGCGCCCCCTGGGCACCCTGGGGTTTCTGGGCCGGATCAATCTCCAGGCGCAGATGATCGGCCAGCCGCCCATCGCCGTGCCGCTCGCCAATTCCGCCAGCCTCACCTGGACACAGACCGCCTCCGCCGGCACAAACGGCTGGGCGGCTACCAATGGCACGTATGCCCTGGTCCGCCAATACTCGGTGGCCGGAAGCAATGTCCTGGTGCGGATCACCGGGCGGATGCTGGGCAAGAGCCTGGTGTTTGAGGTGACCGCCAGCCAGCCGTACCTCAACGCCCTGGATCTGGCCGGCTGGGGGCCGGTTCTCCGCCTCCGCCCAGTGGTAGCCCCCTACTGCCCGACCGCCGTTTTTCATCTGCCAAACGAGAATCTGTTTGTGAGCGCGTTTCTGGACTGGGGCAATTCCGCAGCCTCCGCCCACAGCGGCACGGTTGCCACCTATTCGGCCCGCACGGATGGCACCCGCACCCCGGCTTCCGAGCGGGTGATTTTTGTCGCCGCCTGGCACCTGGCGGAGGTGTTTCCCAACCTGCCCTCCCCGCCCTCTCCGCATCTGGATTTCCTGGCCAACAAGGTGGTGCTGGATATCTGGGGCGGCAGCTTCGGCAGCATCTCCAGTAATCTGGCCACCCTGGCCGACTACGGCCTCACCAACGCCATCGCCATTGTTCACAACTGGCAGCGGAGCGGGTATGATAACGCCTTACCCATGCATTATCCCGCCAATGCCAGCCTGGGCGGGGATTTCGCCCTGGCCTCGCTGCTGGCTGCCGGCCAGCGGTCAGGCATCCGGGTCGCGCTGCATGAGAACTACGTGGATTACTACCCGAATTACGATTTCTATGACACCAATGAGATCGCCCTGAATTCCAGCGGAGGCCTCGTCAACGCCTGGCTCAACGAGGGCACGGGCATCCAATCCTACGCCGTGAAACCCGCCGCCATCCTGCCGCTGGCGGCCACCCAATCGCCGGAGATCCACCGGCGATACAGCACCCGGGCCAGCTACCTGGATGTGCACAGCGCCGTGCCGCCATGGTTCCATGTTGATGCCCGCGCCGGCGAGGCGGGGGCCGGAACCTTCCGCCCGGTCTGGAATGCGCATCGCCAGCTTTTCGCGTATGAGCGGGCCACCCATGATGGCCCGGTCTTTGGCGAAGGCAACCGCCACGCTTACTGGAGCGGCTGCCTGGACGGCGTCGAGGCCCAGTTTGGCACCGGCTGGCCGGCCAATGGCGGGATGGAGGCCCCGCTGCAGGTGGAGTTTGACCTGCTCCGGATGCACCCCCTGCAGCTCAATCACGGGATGGGCTACTATGTCCGCTGGTGGCCGGAGGGCCATGAAACCAACTGGGCAGGTTCGCCTCCCATGGTCGTGCTGGACCAGTACCGCCTGCAGCAGGTGGCCTATGGCCACGCCGGATTCCTGGGCGGGGAGGTTTACGCCTCCGTTCCGCTGGCCTGGCTGGAGCACCACCTCGTCAGCCCCGTCTCCGCCCGCCATGCCACCGCCCGGGCCGCCGATATTCAATATGAGTTCGCGGGCAGCTGGCTGGATGTCACCGCCGCCGCCAAAGCCGGCGCGGGCACCACCAATAGCCGGGTGCGCATCTTCTACGCCAATGGCCTGGTCATCACCGGCAATGGTGCCCGTGATCCCCTGGCGGTTGGCCCCTGGACCCTCCCCCAATTCGGCTGGCTGGCCGAGGGTGCGGGCCTTCAGGCAGGCACCGTTCTGCGCGACGGCGTGGTGGTGGATTTCGCCGACTCCGGGAATTCCTGCTTCGCAAATGCCCGCCCGGCGGCGGACTGGAATCTTTCCAGCTTCCGCCGGGTGCAGCCCTCAGTGACCAACTTCCTGCAGACGGCCGCCCGCGCCTTCCGGTTCACCTACCAGTGGAATGTGCAGGAAGTCGTGCCTAGGGATTACCGCTGCTTCGTGCATTTCCTCACCAACGCCACCATCCGCTGGCAGCAGGACCACTCGCTGGCGGTCCCCACCTCCGTCTGGCCGCCCGGCCAGAACATCAGTGACGGGCCGTGGACGCTGACCCTGGCTTCCAACGTTGCTGACGGCGACTATGTCTGGAGCATCGGTCTCTACGATCCAGGCGATGGAAGCCGCCTGCGGCTCTCCGGGGTGGATGACGGGTCTTCCCGCATCCGGCTGGGCCTGCTGCAGGTGCGGACCAACGGCGCCAGCATCTCCTTCGTGCCGGAGACCGGCGCCGCCTCCTCCGATCCTTCCAGCTGGTACCAGCAGCACCTGAACTCTTCCCACCGCATCGTGGACTTCGGAAGTTTGCGCACCGATGGCAGCGTGCTGCTGCGCCGGGACGGACCGGTCTGGACGCTTCAAACCTGGCCGCGCCACCGCAGCTTCACCCTGGAGCTGGACGCCACCCGCTTCCCGCCACCCCCCAACGTCTGGTCCGTGGGCGGCACCAATGCCACGGTGCTCCCGGTGCCTGCCGGGTCAAGGTGGCGGTTGCCCCTCAATGGCGGCCGGGAATACCGCTGGTCCCTGGCGGGCGTGCGCCCGGCCAGCCTGGTGCCCGCCGGCGCCACCTGGCGCTACCTGGAGGATGGCTCGGACCCCGGTGCCGCCTGGCGCAGCAACGCGTTCAATGAGGCCGGCTGGAAAACCGGCCCCGCCGAGCTCGGCTTTGGCGAGGCTGCTGAGAACCGGCCGGAAGCCACCGTGGTGGCGCGCACCAACGCTTACGGGGGTACCAATTTGGCCTGGTACTTCCGGCGTTCCTTCCTGGTTCCTGATCCGGCCCGGATACAATCGCTTGCCGGACGGCTGCTGCGGGACGATGGCGCCGCCGTCTACTTGAACGGGGCCGAGGTCTGGCGGGACAACCTCCCCGCCGGGGCGCTTTCCTCCCAGTCCCTGGCTCTGGCCGCCATCACCGGGACGGCCGAAACCAACTGGCTCACCAACGCCCTCAGTCCGGCGTTGCTTCTGCCCGGCACCAACCTGCTGGCGGTGGAGGTGCATCAGAACACCAATTCCAGCAGCGACCTGAGCTTCGACTTCGAGCTGACGGCGCAGGTGCTGGCCGGTGATCGTCCGCCGCTGAGCCTGCGCCTTGCGGGGGGCCGTCCGGAGGTGCGCTGGCCGGCGGATGCCGGGTTTTATTCCCTTTACGCCGCCACCAGCTTTTTCCCTGTTCCCACCTGGCAGCGCATCACCAATGAGCCCCGCTTCGATGGCAGCGTCTTCTGGTTCCTGCCGCCGAGCGACCGCACTAACC
Organism: uncultured Verrucomicrobiota bacterium; assembly: GCA_903930345.1. Taxonomy (GTDB): domain Bacteria; phylum Verrucomicrobiota; class Verrucomicrobiia; order Limisphaerales; family CAIYYI01; genus CAIYYI01. The sequence goes on along the minus strand of CAIYYI010000703.1, from coordinate 35,949 downwards.
CGGCGGTCGTTTTTCAGCTGCGCTGGCCCTGATCGGCACTGGTTTTTCCCGTTGGCGCAGGCTCGACATTCCCGGCCCGCCGGAGCAGCATCCTTCCCATGGGTGCTTCAAATGTGAAAATGGCGCTGGCTTTGGCCCTGCTCATGGCCGCCGGGGGTGGTCTTCTGTGGCAGCAGGGTCAAATAAAAAAACTCCGCGCGGAAGCCGTCTTGGACCAATTGCAGGCGGCTGAGGTGGAAAAGCTGCGGTCGGAGGTAAAAAAGCTACCCAGCTCAAACAGTGGTGCCACCAACCGCGAAGTGCAGGCTTTGCAGGCGGCCAATGAGGATCTGCGGCAGGAGGTGCTGCGGCTGCGGGGCCGCGTCAGCGCCGCCAACACGGCCACCGCCCGGGCCCGTACCGAGGTGGCCGCCGTGACCGCCAGCCAGGAGTCAACGCCGTCCCCTCGGCCCTCAGCGGCATGGTGCGTGGCGCGGTGGAGCAGCAGATCATGGGCAAGCTGCCGCTCCTGAAATCCAAGCTCAGACTGTCCGACCAGCAGGAGGCGGCGATCCGGGAAATCATGACGCGACAGGTGGATCAGGCCGTCGAGGCCTCCCAGAAAATGCTGGCGGGCAAAATGACCCGGGCGGACATGACGTCCCTGCAAAAAAACACCGGCAACCCGGAGGAACAAATCAAGGCCCTGCTTACCCCCGAGCAGTTGCCGCTTTACCAGGAATACAAGACGGAGGAGTCTGCCTCCAACGCCCGGCTGGTGGCCAATGCCGAGCTGATTCAGATGCAGGGCTCTCTGGGGCTGAGCCAGGAGCAGCAGGACCAGGTCTTCAAGGCGCTGTACGAGCACACCCTCAGCCAGTTCTCCGGCAACATGATGCAAAACATGCCGAAGACCGGGGATGCGGCCGCCCTCGTGCAGTGGCAGTTGGACCAGAAGGTCAAAGCGTTGGAGTCCGCGCTCACCCCCGGCCAGCTCGACAAGTACCGCGAAATCCAGGCCAGCCAGGCCAAAATGATCATGGGGCTCATGCCTAAGGATAACCCGCCAGCCGGGAACCCCGCTCCCTGAACCGCAGCGCTTTTACCCATGAAAAACCGGAAGCTCTGGCTGCTGGCGCTGCTGCTGCTCATTCCCGTGGTGGTCCTGCTCCAGGAGTTCCTGGCCCCGTTGGCGATGGACAAAGTCAACGCAGATGCCTTTGCCGAAGCGCACAAAGACCTGGTGAAACTGGCCGCCCTGGCTGCCAACAACGGGCGTCCGGCGAAGTGAGTCCGGCGGCGTCCGGATGGGACTGGGCGGACCGCATCGAGTATCTTCCCCGGCCATAGGGCAGGGGCGGCCAAACCGGAGGGTTCACCGGACTTCGCCCAGCAGCTTCGCCAGCGTCGGTTCGATGGCCTCCGCAAACACGGTGTACCCTTGCGCGGTGGGGTGCAGGTAATCGTTCATGATCTCCTTGGCGATGCTCCCATCCGCGCTCACGAACTTCGCGCCGATATCCAGGTAGGTCACCAGGTCCTGGCCGTCCAGCCTGGCGCTGCGCGCGTTCACCTCCGCCAGCTTCGCCCGCCGGGCGTCCGGCCGGGGCGAGCGCGGCAGAATCCCGAGCAGGAGAATGCGTGTCTTCGGCAGGCGCGCGTGCAGCTCGCCGCATACCGCCCGGATGCCCTCGGCGATTTCCTCCGGCGTGTTCAGATCCAGGTTGTTGGTCCCGATCAGCAGCACCACCACCTTGGGCTCCGCACCGTCCAGCTCGCCGTGCTGCAGACGCCAGAGGACGTTCTCGGTGCGGTCCCACCCGAACCCCAGATTCACGGCGTTACGTTTCCCGTAATACTTCTGCCACACCTCCTGGGCCCGCCCGGTTTTGGCCAGCGGTTCCCCGCCCCAAAAATGCGTGATCGAATCCCCGATGAAAACCAGTTGCGGCTTGCGCTGCTGAACGGCGGCCGTCACCGCCCGGTGCCGGTCCGCCCAATCGTAGGAGCGCCAGTCCCGGTTCTGGGTGAGGGGCAGGAGGGCGGAATGGGGGCGCGCCCTGCCTTCCAGCGCCTCAAAGGTGGCCGCCACCACCTGGCCCACCGGCTGATCGCCTTGGAACGTTCGCGCCTTCACCGTGCCCCGGTAGGGGAAGTGGACCGGCGCCAGGTACGCGCCAGCGTCCCGGGTCGGATCCTGGCCGTCCAGGGTGTAATGCACCACCACGCCGGCGGAATCACCCTTGATGACCACCTCCCCCTGCGGATCGCGGCTGATCTCCGGCGCCGGGGCCGTCAGGGTGGCCCCGGCGGGCGCCCCGCTCACCGACGGGTTTGCGGCGGCCAGAAGAATGGCGGCGAGCATGGCCACCCAATGCGGCCCGGGGGAAATCCAACGCGCTGGTTTCATGCCCTCAGGAAAATGCGCCCCCGCCAATTCCGCAAGGCAATTATCAGCGGAAAACCCTAACAACTGGCCACCAATTGCTTGCAGCATGGGAAGCCCGGCGTTTCTGACCGGGACCAGGCGGTTGGCCGCCGGCAACCGGGCCGGTTTTCCGGGTAAAAATAAGTAAAAATAATCAATATAATGCATAACAATAATAAATAAAACTCCGCTTGAGAAAAGAGTTGTCGTAATGAATATTGGCCACCGTCAGTTCCGGCGTCCTGGCGGATGCCCTGTGAAAAACTGGCGGGTGTGGACGGCTGTTGGCGTGCGAATTAACGATTGAAAATGTCATGAACGGTTTTCCTGCTGTTGATCCCATCCCATTACCGGCTCCGGTATGGTTGTTCAAGGGATTGCATATTTTGACTCTGGGGCTGCATTTTGTGACGGTGGAAATGCTGCTGGGCGGGCTGTTGGTGGCGATCTTCCTGAATCTCCTGGCCCAGACGCGCCAGGGCCGGTCCAACGGGGCGGACCCGGCCAACGCGGCGGCGGCGCTGGCGCGGCGGCTGCCGGTGGTGATGACCTTTGTCATCAATCTGGGGGTGCCGCCCCTGCTCTTCGCCCAGGTGCTTTACGGGCGGGCAATTTACACGAGCAGCGTGCTGATCGGCGTCTATTGGATCGGCGTGGTGTTCCTCCTGATGGCCTGCTACTGGCTCCTCTACCGGTTCAGCGCGCGCGCGGCGGAGGGCCGCAGCGGCTGGTGGCTGGGCCTGGGGGCGCTGGTCCTGGCGGGGGTGATCGCCCGGATCTACTCCACCAACATGACCCTGATGCTCCGGCCCGAGGTCTGGAACGCGATGTATTCGGCCTCTGGCGGCGGGTTGCACCTGCCCCCGGCGGATCCGACCCTGACGCCCCGCTGGCTGTTCATGCTGCTGGGTGGGCTGAGTTTTGCCGGGCTGTGGATGATCTGGCTCTCCGGCGGCAAAAACATGCACGGCTCCCTGCAAACCTACCTGGTCACCAAGGGCGGGCTGCTGGCGGCGGTGATGGCGGTGCCGCAGGTGCTGCTGGCGAACTGGGTGGTGAAAACGCAGGCGGCCTCCGTGCAGACGGCGCTGGCCGGCCATGCGGTCTATTCCGTGGCCGCGTACGTCTGGATCGGGGCCTACGGGCTGGTGCTGCTGATCGGGCTCTGGGCGCTGGTCGGCAAGCCCAAATCCATCCTGCCGGGGGCTCTGAGCCTGGCGACCGCCGTGGTCGCGATGCTGGCGATGACGATTTACCGCGACGGTCTCCGGGATCTCACGCTGCTGGGCAAAGGCTACGATGTCTGGCAGCGGACGGTGGTCACCAACTGGTCCGTGGTGGTGATCTTCCTGGTGGTGCTGGTGATCGGCCTGGTGGCCATCGGCTGGCTGATTTCCGTGATGATGCGCGCAAAACCCGTTTCTGAGAAGGTGGTGTGATGAGCAAGTCAAAAACAAACAACGGGAACGCGTTCCCGGACGACAACGAATCGCTGGCCCGGCGCTCCTTTGTGCGCCTGGCGCTGGGCGGGGTGGGCCTTTGCTATGCGGGGGCGCTCGGGTATCCGGTGTACCGGTACCTGGCCTCGCCGGTGGAGATGGCCGCCGGCCTGGCGGCGGTCACCGAGGTGAGCCTGAACGACGCGCAGAAGCTGCCCCAGGGCAGCGTGCTGATGTTCAAGTTCGGCTCCCACCCCGGGATGCTGATCCACCACCGGGATGACACCTGGGTGGCGCTGGATGCCGTATGCACCCACCTGGGCTGCACCGTGCAGTACGAGCCGGCCAACAACCGCATTTTTTGCGCCTGTCACGGCGGCACGTACGACCCCCGCACCGGGGCCAACGTGAGCGGGCCGCCGCCCCGGCCCCTGAAGCGTTACGTGGTCAAGGTGCTGGAAACGTCGGTGCTGGTCTCGCGCGCATAACCCTCGCCATTGAAATAAGCCATGAAATCTTTGCTGAGTTCGGTTTACGGATGGGTGGATGAGCGGCTGGGCCTGGAGGAGGTGCTGGCGTTCGCCAAGAAAAAACGGGTGCCGGAGCACGGCCAGGCCTTCTGGTACTACTGGGGGGGCATCTCCCTGTTTTTCTTCCTGGTGCAGGCCTTCACCGGCGTGCTCCTGCTGCTCTATTACCGGCCGGGCCCGGACGCCTTTGAGTCGGTGCGGCAGATCACCTTCCAGATCCACTTCGGGTGGCTGATCCGCTCGGCCCATTCCTGGGCGGCGAACCTGATGGTGGTGGCCATTTTCATCCACATGTTCTCGGTGTATTTCATGAAGGCGTACCACAAGCCGCGCGAGTTCGGCTGGTGGACGGGCATGGCGCTGCTGATGCTGACCATGCTCTTCGGCTTCAGCGGCTACCTGCTGCCGATGAACGAGCTGGCCTACTTCGCCACCAAGATCGGCCTGGAAATCCCGGCCACCATGCCGGTCATCGGGCCGAAACTGGCGGCCCTGGTGCGGGGCGGGCCGGAGGTGAACGAGTTCACCATCCAGCGCTTCTTCGCGCTCCATGTGGTGGTGCTGCCGGCGCTGTTCCTGCCGCTGCTGGGCTTCCACCTCTGGCTGGTGCAACGGCATGGCAACGCGCTGCCCCCCTCCGAGGAGGCCAAGCCCGAGAGCGCGCGGCGGAGCATCCCGTTCTTCCCAAACTTCCTGCTCAAGGATTTCGCCATGTGGCTGATTGCCCTGAACGTGCTGGCGCTGCTGGCCTCGCTGTTCCCGTGGGAGCTGGGCAACCAGGCGGATCCGCTGAAGCCCGCCCCGCAGGGCATCCATCCCGAGTGGTACTTCATGAGTTCCTTCCAGATGCTGAAGGTGTTCGGCAACTGGCTGCCGGGAGCCTCCGGCGAGGCCCTGGGCCTCCTCATCTTCAACCTGGGGCTGGTCATCTGGATGCTGATCCCGCTGTACGATGTCTCCAGCGCCAACGGCCGCCGCGCCCGCCACGCCTCGTATTTCGGGCTGTTCGCCTTGGCGGTCCTGGTCATCACCACCGTCTGGGGTTACCTGGCGCTTTAACCTGATCTGAACCCACCAATCTCTTAATCAACGTCGTATGAATTATCCGTTTTGGGATGTCCCCCACATAGGCAGCGGCTGGGTGATCGGCATGATCGCCATTTTCCACGTCATGATCTCACACTTCGCCGTCGGCGGCGGCCTGTACCTGGTGCTGGCCGAGCGCAAGGCGCTGCGCGAGGGCCGGCGCGACTGGATGGAGACGCTGCGCGGGCACTCGAAGTTTTTCCTCGTGCTCACCGGCGTGTTCGGCGCGGTGTCCGGCGTGGGCATCTGGTTCTCGATCGGCCTGGCGCACCCGGAGGCCACCAGCACGCTCATCCACAACTTCGTCTTCGGCTGGGCCATCGAGTGGGTGTTCTTCCTGGTGGAGCTGGCCACGGCGGCCGTCTATTACTACACATGGGGCCGGGTCTCGGACGAGCTGCACCTGAAGGTCGGCTGGCTGTACGCCGGGGCCTCCATCCTGACTCTGGTCATCATCAACGGCATCCTGACCTTCATGCTGACGCCGGGCGAGCCGTGGCTGCAGGTGGCGGGCACGGGCCACGAGGCCAGCCGCTTCTGGCAGGCGTTCTTCAACCCCACCTACTGGCCCAGCCTGTTCCTGCGCACCGTGGTGTGCGTGGCGCTGGCCGGCGTCTGGGCGCTGGTGACGTGCAGCCGCATGGATGGCGAGCGCCAGCCCAAGGTGAAGGCGGCCCTGATCCGCTGGAGCGCCCGCTGGCTGCTGCCGGCCTTCCTCCTGATGCCGCTCCTGCTGGGCTGGTACCTGTGGATGGTGCCGGAATCCCAGCGCGTCCTCCTGCAACTGGGCATCACCACCATCGGCACCGGGGCGTTCACGCAGGTGACCCGCGTGGTGCTCATCATCGTCATGACCTCGGCCACGATCGTGGGGGTGGTCTATTTCTTCGCCTGGCGTTCCCCGGCGGATTTCTCCACCGCGCACGCGGTGGCCGTGCTGTTTCTGGCGCTCTGCGCCACCGGCTCCACGGAGTACGCCCGCGAGACGCTGCGCAAGCCCTACGTGATCGGCCGGCACATGTTCTCCAACGGGGTGCGCAAGGCGGACGTGGCCCGGTACAACGAACAGGGCTACCTCACCCACCACAAGCTCTGGGTGAGCGCCACTGGCAACCCCGTGCTGGCCGAGGGCGAGGCGATGTTCCGCGGCCAGTGCATGAACTGCCACACCCGCGATGTCTATCGCCCCATCAAGACCCTGCTCGCCGGCCGCAACCGGGAGGGTATCAGCAATCTGCTGGCCATGCTGCACGACTACAAGCCCGACTCCCCGTACCGCGCCTTCATGCCCCCGCTGGTGGGCACCACCAACGAGATCAGGGCGCTGGGCGATTACCTCGCGAACCTGACCGGCATGCTCACCAACGCGCCCGCCGCCGGGGCGGTCGTCAAGAAGTGACCCGCATGGCCCTCACCCGCCGCCAATTCCTCGCCGCTGCGGCAGGAAGCGCGCTGGCGGCGGGGGCCGGCACCCTCTATTACGCGCACCGGATCGAGCCCACGTGGGTGAAGGTCAGGCACTGCCCGATGCCCATCCCCGGCCTGCCCGCCTCCCTAGCGGGCAAAACCGTGGTGCAGATCAGTGATCTTCATTCCGGCCCGGAAGTCCCGGCCGACTACCTCTCCGGCTGTCTCGACCGCGTGGCGGCCCTGCAGCCGGACATCCTGGCCCTCACCGGCGATTTCGTCAGCTACGTCGGCGATGACCAGTTTGAGGAGTTCGGACGCATCCTGAAGCACCTGAAACCGGCAGCCCTGGCCACGGTGGCGGTCCTGGGCAACCACGATTATGGCCATCTGTGGGGCCATGCCGAGGTGGCGGAACAGGTGGTGGAGCAGCTGGCGGGTGCCGGGGTGCGGGTGCTGCGCAATGAATCCATCCAGGTGGCGGGCCTGACCATCGGGGGCGTGGATGACCTCTGGGCCAACCGCTTTGATCTGGCCATCGCCCTGCGGTCATACGTGCCCGGCTCTCCCGGCCTTATGCTCTGCCACAACCCGGATGGCTGTGATCTGCCGGGCTGGGAATCCTTTCACGGGTGGATCCTTTCGGGCCACACGCATGGCGGCCAGTGCAAGCCGCCCTTCCTGAAGCCGCCGTTTTTGCCGGTGCGGAACCGGCGTTACGTGGCCGGGCACATCCCCCTGCCGCCCCGCCGCCACCTCTACATCAACCCGGGCCTCGGTTACCTGTTCAAGGCGCGCTTCAACATGCGCCCGGAGATCACCCGGTTCACGCTGTCCGCCTGAGGGGCTCAGGCCCCGCCGGTGCCGATTGTTTTTTTCAGGATCAACTGCAGGGCGCGGGCGCAGAGACCGCTGCACAGGTGGCACAGGGCGTCCTTCCCCTCCCGCTGGACGGGCGAGTTCTCCTCCACCACCAGCACCGGAACAATCTTTTTGGCGATGTCCAGGTACAGGGGCTGGACGGTGCCGCGATCAAACTCGCGAAACGCCGCCGGGTGCAGCCGCAGGGAGATGGTGAAACGCTCATCCGTCCCGCCCATCAACTTGTGGCACCAGGCGCAGCGGTCCAGCCACTCCGGGGAGTTCCACCCCGGCAACACCGTTGCTGCCGCCGGGGCTCGCTTTTTTTTCATGGCCCACCTCCGGGAAACGTCTCTGCGATGGCGTCGTGCAGGGCCCCCACCATGCGGCGCAACTGGGCCGGCGTGGTGCAGTACGGGGGCATCAGGACGATCACATTGCCCACGGGGCGAGTGAGCACCCCGCGCCGCGCCAGGGCTTCGCACACCCGGATGCCCGCCCGCTCGCGCAGGTCGAACGGCTCGCGCGTGCGCCAGTCCCGCACCAGTTCCACCCCCGCCACCAGCCCCACCTGCCGGATGTCGCCCACGCCGGCCAGGGGCCACAGCCCCGCCAGCTCCCGCCGCAGACCGGCCTGCAAGCGGCGGCGGGCCGCCACGGAGGCTGGTTCCGCCAGCAGCCGCAGACTGGCCAGCGCGGCGGCGGCACCCATCTGGTTGCCCGTGAAGCTGTGCCCGTGAAAGAAGGTTTTGAACTCCCCGTACTCTCCCAGGAACTGGTCGAACACCGCCTGCGTCGTCAGCGTGGCCGCCATTGGCAGATAGCCGCCGGTCAGCCCCTTGGCCAGGCAGAGGAAATCCGGCTGCACCCCCTCCTGGTGGCAGGCAAAGAGCGAGCCCCCGCCGCGCCCGGCGGATACTCCGGTGCGGCCGAAGCCGGTCATGACCTCATCCGCGATCAGTCGCGCGCCGTGGGCGCGGGCCAGCTCCGCCACCCGGCGCAGCCACCCGGCCGGCTGGGGGACCAGGCCCGCCGCCCCCTGCATGAGCGGCTCCACCACCAGCGCGCTGTACGGCGCGCGGCGCGCGCCGGAGAATTTCCGCTCCACCTCCCGCACGCATTCCCACTCGCAGCGCCGGTACTCCCGCGCGTCCGCCCGCTCGGGCTGCGCCCGGTTGAACGGGCACCGGTAGCAGTAGGGGGCCATGACCGGGTCCGCCTTGAACAGCAGCCCCTGGTAGGCCCGGTGAAAAAGATCAATGTGGCCCAGGCTCACCGCGCCGATGGTGTCGCCGTGATACGCCCCGGCCAGGGAGAGAAACCGCGGCTTTTTCCGTCCCTCGCGGCGGGCGCATTCGTGGGCCAGCTTCAGCGCCACCTCCAGCGCGGTGGAGCCGTTATCGGAATAGAAGACCTTGCCCAGTGCGGGCGTTGGCGCGGCGGCACCCGGAGCGGGGAGGGGATTGGCCTGCCGCACGAGCGCCTCGGCCAGTTGCGCGGAGGGCTCATTGGCGAACCCGAGCGCGGAGGTGTGCGCCACCCGCCCCAGTTGCCGCCGCAGGGCGGCGTTGATCTGCGGGTGCCCATGCCCGTGCAGGTTGGTCCAGATGGAGCTGTTGGCATCCAGGTAGGAGCGGCCCCGGGCGTCCCACAGCACGGACCCTTTCCCGCGCACCAGCACAATGGGTTCCCGCTCCAGCCAGTCCTGCATCTGGGTGAAGGGGTGCCAGACATATTGCCGGTCCAGCCGGGCCAGCGGATGAAGCTTCGCGTTCAACAGTCGTGAGCGTAGCGGATCGGGGCCGGGGAGACAAAAAAAATGCGGCGCGAAAAAACACCGCCCGGAGAGGGCCCGGGAGGATCCCCCGTCCTTCAACATTCAACCGCCAATGACCACTGGCATGCTGGTGTTTAACATGTTGCAATTGCCTCGAGTAACGCTCAGGACCTCACAGATAGCTACCGATGTCGCAAGTGGTGTCGCGAGTCTGTCGCAAGTCTTCATATCAGCTTGTATTCCAATCGGTTGGTTGCCCCACGTGCGGTGACCAAGCCTTTATCCGCAAGACCCTTCAAATCGCGCTGCAGCGTCCGGCGGTTGGTTTTGGAGTAAAGCGCCTCAAAGTCCTGGATCGTCATCTTCCCGTGTTCGAACAGAAAGCGGAGGACGGCCGACTGCCGCTCATTCAGCCCATGCTTCCGCGCCAACACATCGGCCTTGATGATTCGCTGCCCCCGTTCCTTCACCTCGTCCATCTGCGTTGCCAGCCCCTCCACGAAGAAATCCAGCCAGCCGGACAGGTCCATGCCGCGCTCACGCACGCCCTGAATCGCGGCGTAAAAGGTCGCCCGGTCGCGGTCGTAGTATTCGCTGATCGAAAACAACCGCTTGAAATCATAGCCCGCCCGGTAAAGGCAGAGTGTGGAAAGCAGCCGGGAGGTGCGACCGTTGCCGTCCACGAAGGGATGAATGTGGACCAGTTGGAATTGTGCGATGCCCGCCACCAGCACCGGATGCGTTTCCTCCGGCGCGTTAAGCCAGCCCACCAGTTCCGCCATCTGCGGCGGCACGTCGCCGGGCGGGGGTGGGGTATAGATGACCTGACGCGTGGCGGAATTAACAACGTAATTCTGCACCCGGCGGTATTCGCCCGGCGCTCCCGCTTCCCCACGGACACCCGCCACCAGCCGCCGGTGAATCTCGCGGATCAATCCCTCGGTCACCGGGCCTCCGTCACCGAGATAGCCGCTCACAAACTCGAAGGCCTGGCGATAGTTCAAAAGCTCGCGCGCATCGTCCGGATCGACCTCCGGCACGGCCTGACCTGCCAGCAATCGCTCCGATTGCTCCAACGTCAGGTGTGTGCCTTCGATGTGCGTGGTGTGATGCGCTTCCAGCAGCAACGCCCGCGATCGCATCGTGGCCAGCCAATCTTCTGAAAGTTTGGCGGCATCCAGAAAACCCCGTGCCCGTTCGATGCGGGTCAAACCGGCCGTCATCTTGTGGGTGATTTGAAAATTGGGTTTCATAACACTCATTCAACAGTTTCCGGCACCCGGACGCGCCCGGTGAGCAGGTCGTCCAGAAGGCGGCACTCGTAGAAATCCAACGGCAACCCTATTTGCTGGTTGCCGCAGTAGGCTTGGAGGTCGGTCACGCAATGGTCTTCGGGGGACAGAAGGCTGCGCAATCCCCGCCGACCTTTCCCGCGCACCAGCACAATCGGCTCCCGTTTCAGCCAGTCTTGCATCTGGGTGAAGGGGTGCCAGACATACTGCCGGTCCAGCCGGGCCAGCGGATGAAGCTTCGCGTTCAACAGCCGCAAGCATACCGGATTTGGGCCGGGGTGACAAAAAAAATGATGCCGGAAGAAACACCTCGCCCGGAATAGACCCTGCACCCCCACGTTACTCAACAGTCCCGCCAACCAACAGCTCGGTCATTGTTGCTTCCGTTGTTCCCCGGAAGGCACCGACCGGTTCAGCAAAGGAGGTCCAGCCGGGAAGATGGTCCCCGGCTTCAGGGCTAGCCATGCAGAGCGCCAATTGGGATGGCCTTAGCGACAGCGATGCGGGCTGTGATCGGATTGCCCATGCGTCTGTCCCGGGCAATTTCAACTTCATGGCGTCATGGTACTGGCGAGTGGCAGCTCAACCACGGTGAACGAGTTGGCCGGAAAAACTCGCGTGGCCGGATTGGCCGTCGGCTGCCATTCGCCCGGCACCGGCCTGACCCGCTCCGGTTGGTCCAGCGTGTTGAAGCCCGCCAGGTCCTCGTGCGCCAGCGTGGTCACGCGGATGGGAGATTTCCCGGGCGCGGCACCCCGGATGTCGATGCGCGCCGCCTGCGCAACGCCCGCGAGGTTGACGACGCGCAGCACCAATCTGGCACCATCGGCGGATCTCGCCGCGAAGATATTGAGTGTCTCCGGCGCGGCAGCGCATTCCACGGCGACCGCGTCGGAGGCCCAGGCCTGAGCGATCATCTGGTCCACGTAGTAGGCCGGCTGGAACCAGATTTTGCCCGGGGCATAATAGATGTTGCCCTGCGTCCACAGGACAGCCTTCCAATCTGACTGGTAGACCTCCCAAGGCTGCGAGACGTTCGGTGTGCCGAGGGCGCGGATGACGTCGCCCGCGCGGTGCGCGGCATTTATCTCCAGCGCGTGGCTCAGGCCGCGCTGATGGTCATACGCTCCCGCGTTGAACTCCAGGATGCCGACCGAAACGGCCCCCGGATCGGGCGCGAGCCGCTGCAGCCAGCGCGCAAAGGCGCCGATCCCCTGCACCGCCGCCGCCCCCTTGAAGGAATGGCTGTCGAACATGATCCGCTTGCCGCGCTCGTGCGCAAACGCCGCCAGCTCCAGATGCAGCGCCAGCTTCGCGCGCACGGCGGCCTCGGGATCGGTTTCCTTCATGGCGGGGCCGGTGCTGGTGGTGATCAGCGTGATCCCCGGCGCGACCTTCCACACCGCCTCGGCCATGAGCTTGAACTTGTCCACGTACTGGCGGTTAAACGCGCTCTCGTTCGCATGCTGATAAAACTGCGGCCGGCAGGCCGCCACGAAATCAGCGACGTCCTCCGGCGATTCATCGAGGTTCAAGGCCGGCACCACCGGCAGCCCCGCCGCCCGGCCAAACGCAACCGCCTCCGCCGGGCCAAAACCGCTGCTGCAATACCGGTCGTAAAACCCGTCGTACGGCGGACGCTGGTCGCGCGGCCCGCGCAGGTTGCGCCAGCGGTAGCCCGGCACCTCGATCATTCCGCCATTGAACCGCAGCACGCCGATGCCCTGCGCGAGCAGCGCCTCCGCCAATTCCTTCCGCACCGGCAACCCCCGGAAGCGGCCCCACTCGCCCGGCTGCAGAAAGGCGTAGCCGATAGTCGCGCGGCCAGGCTGGCGGAGGGTGATGGCCAGGCGTCCTTGCCAATCTGAGGCGGCCGGCGTAAGGGAGAACTCCAGCCGCTGAAATTCCCTGCCGGCCCGGGTCCGCAGCGTCTGCTCTGCAAGGATCGCCCTGCCATCGGCGCTGCGCAACGACACGACGACGCCCATCGGCGCCGCCGTTTTGACGCGGAGAAAGCCCTCGTAGCTGCGGTCCGCGCGCAGCGCAAGCCCGCTGCGCTCCAGGCCCGCGTTGTCGCAGCCAAACTCCCCGTCGCCGCCCTCGAAGATGATTTGCTGGCTGCGCAGGCCCGGGTGCCAGCCCTCCGGATCGAAGGCGAAGGATCCCCGTGCCGAGCCGGATTGGACGCGTGCCCAGCGCAGGCTCAGGGCGTCGCCAGGCGCGCTGAGCAATGGATTCGGGCGCAAGGCGACCGGCTTTTCCGCGCCAGCGGCGGAAACCACGGCGAGGTCGCGGATTTCCACCTTGCCGCGTGTGGTGATCCCGAAGTGACCGGGTGGCAGGAGCCGCTCCGGCTGGCTGGTGATCACCTCGTGCTCCCCAACTCTCACCACCAAACGCTGCCCCGCCACGCGCAGGGCCACTGGCAGCCAGGCACCGTGGGCAAGGGCAACCGGTGCGGCCGCAAGCTCCTGGTGTTTGCTGGCCCGGTGCGACGCCATCAAACGGACCTTTTGCGCCTTGGGATCCAGCTCCACCGTGTAGCCTGAGTACCAGTTCCACCCATTGTCGGAGTGGTTCGGGTGGACGTGGGCGATCAGGCTGGCGGGCAGGTCGTCCCCCGGTGCGAAGCGGAATGACACGCGCGTTTCCACCGTGCCGGACGGCGCCGCCGCCAGCGAGGTCATCCGCGCGCCGGGGTCCTTGGCCGGCTTGTCGTTCTCCGGGGTGCCCGGCGGCTGGCCGCCCGCCAGCCCAGTCTCGAGCCACGGCGTTCCGTCCCCGGGCCGGACGGCCACGATGACCACCCCGTTTGAGGCCATCCAGAGGCCGTTCACAGTCGCCAAGCCGTCCAGCGACGCCTTGCGTGGCGCGAGCTCAGCCGGCGAATGCTCGAAGAACGATTCCCCGTGCAGCATCTGGCTGTCGAGGCCGCCCACCATCTGGTAGTGCAAATCCTCCATGTCCGCGCCGATCATCAGCTCCGACAACGTGAACAGCTTCCGGTCGGCGTGCGCGGTGACAACCGCATCGTCCGCGCGCGCGTTGAAGTTGAGCGACAGCAGAGCTGCCAGGAGGAGGCGGTGGAGCGTCATGGTTTTGTCCGGGTGCCGGGCAGCGTCGTCAGCCAGCCGGTGACTTTGCGCGGCGCGGTGAAGAGCGTCCCGTGCTGGGCATCGATCAAGGCAAAGCCCCGGTCAAAAAACAGCTTCGCGCCGGTGAAGGTCCGAAAATCCTTCGTGCGGGTGATGAACATCCGGTTGTCGTACTGGGAGCCGCGCTGGCCGTTGTTGTTGCTGTCGTCGTCATCGTTCCGCTCGCGCGGGGTGGTGCTGGCGAACAGGATGAAATAGTCCTGCTTCAGCGGGTCCCAGTGGATCTCGGGTGCCCAGATGTTGTCCGGCTGGTCGTCCGCCGGCAGGCTCCCGGGAAACGGTTTCACCTGCCGTGGCTCTTTCCACCGCACGAGGTCCTCCGACTCGGCATAGCCGAACAGCCGCCCTTTCCACGCGCTCGTCCAGACCATGCGGAACCGGCCGTCACGGTAAAGGATGGACGCGTCACGAGTCAGATTCTGCCCCGGCCACAGGGGCGGAGCGAAAATGGCCTGGTCATCATTCAGCGCGACGAAGTTCAAGCCGTTTGTGCTGGTGGCCAGGTGGACGCCATCCTGGCCGTTGTTGCGGAAATAGGTGAGCAGCAAGACGTCGTCCCCGCTCGTCTGCGCGCTGGCAACCGCAGCCAGGCTCAGGAGCCCGGCCACGCAGGCCCGCATCCAGGCTGAGATACGGTCGGCGTCGGCAGATTGGTTCCGGGCTTTTTGATTCATGGCCGGGCATCGTCCGGGGCAAGTCGTTTCCATTGGGTGAAATCGTAAATCAATTTGGTGCCACCGCTCTCCACGGTCAGCTTTCCGCTGCGGGCGTCCTGCCGCATCCACGGATTTTCCAGGACCGGCCACTGCGCGTAATCCACCGTTGCGCCATCAAGCTTGTCCGGGCCGTCGAAGACGCACTCCAGCGTTCGGCCGGTGCGATCAGTGTAGCGCCCCTCGGGTTTCCCGGCCGCGCGAAACTCAATCTTTGTGGCTGCCAGCAGCCGGTCTCGGAAGGCCGCGAGCTGCTCCGCTGGCGTCGCCCCGGGGTAATCGGCTGGCCGGGCCGTCTCCAGCGCGAGCGCGGTCCGGGTCGCCATCACGCGGAACTCGGAATCCCCCGGGCGCGGCTTGGCCGCCGGCGCGCGGATGCCGGAGTCCGGATCCCACTGGAACGCGCTTGCGGAGGCGACCCCCACGAGCACGCTGCCGTAGTGCAGGAAGATGCGGTTTGAGGCCGTGAGGGATGCGCGGTAGCCGCCAGGCACGTGGCCGAGCACATAGGGATTGCGGTAGTTCGGCGGGATGTTGAAGACGAAGAGCAGCGCGTCGCGGTGCTGCAGCTCCTGCTCGTACTGGGTAACACCGTGCGTGTGGATGCCGGTGGGCTTGTTGCCGTCGGCCTGGTTGTCATCGGCGGCCGGGTTCGTGATCCATAGATGGCTGCCCCGGCCCGTATCCTTCTCCTCCCACATCACGCCGCACGGATAGCTCTGCCCTTGGAATCCCTTCGCGACAGCCTTGGGCGAGCGGCTGAACAGCACGTAATCCCGGTTCACGAAATGGTAAAGGGCCCACCGGTTGATCAGCGCGCGATGAACGTAGGATGCCGTGCGGTCCGTGCCGACCGGCTGCAGACTCTCCGGCAGACGGAACCGGGCCGTCGCCGTGCGCAAGGCCCATTGCTCGTGCAGTCGCTCCGGCGCGATTCCGCCGAAATAGGCCCAGGGGAGGACGGCGACACCCCACGGACGCTGCGTCTTCTGGTCGGGATACGAACGGGGCGAGAACGTCGCCAGGTGGCCGCGCAGGTAGGCGGGCGCCATTTGCAGGATCGCACACTCGTAGGCCAGGGCCGCGCGCTGGCGCAGCTCCGGGTCGCGGGCGCACTCCGCAAGGGTCAGCAGCGGCAGGATGTTCTCCGCGCCGTACGGGCGCGAGGCGTATTCGCCCGGGCCGCTTTTGACGACTTCCGCCAGGTTCTCGCGGATGTAGTTCTCCCCCGTGGGATCGTTTTTCTGAAAGTACGCGCCATCGTCCTCCTTGCCCTGGAAAAAGGGGTCGGGATGAAACGCGTCCGCGCCCCAGATCTGCGTGGCGAGGTAGCGGCCCGACGCCGCCATGATCTTGTGATTGCTGGTCGAAAGCCGCTTGTAAAATACCGCGCCGGTATAAATCTTCCGGTAACGCTGCTTCGTGGTGTCATCCAGGAACTGCTCGTAGCGGAGGTAGCAGTCGAGGCCGGGCCAGGCAACGAACCCGCTGTTGCCGCCGTGGATCCAGCGATTCTCCCGGTTGCCCGGCACGAGCTGATCAAGTCCCCGATGCACCAGGCGTCGTCCTTCCTCCAGCTTGCCCAGTTCAAACAGCGCCTCCGCCCGCCAGAATGCCATGTGCGCGGAGGGCTTTTCGGCGTGCTGCTGATAATCGGTCCAGACGGCATCGAGGAATAGTTGGCGGCGCTGCTCGAATGTTTCTGCCGCGCCGCCGCTTCGGACGGAGCCTGCCAGCCAGAGCAGCACCAGGCTGAGGGTGATTAATCGGTTCATGTCAATACTTGCAGGCTCATTGGACGGAAGCCGGCTTTCAGTTCCGGACCTGGACCAGCAGCACCCCGTGGCGCGGCAGCGTGGCGCTGAGCTTTTCGCCTGGTGCGCCCAGATCCTGCTGACGCCACAGGTCGCGCACCGCCAAGGGGCCGCCTAAGCCCAGCTCGGCCCACGCGGCGGCAACCGTGGCGGGCTGGTCGCCGGGATTGAACAGGCCGACCGCCTTCGCCCCGTTCTCCAAGTCCTTCACCATCGCGAACACGCCGCCGGCAAGCTTCACCACGCGGGCGCACCGGCCCAGCGGGTCCTGGTCCACGGCGATCACCTCCGGATTGCAAAGCACGTTGAGGGTGAACTCATCCAGCTTCTCCATGTCGCCGCTGAAGAACAGCGGCGCGGCCATCAGGCACCACAGCGACATGTAGGAGTACTGGTCGTCTGCGGTGAGCGGACACGGCCGGGGCAGCGTGAAGTTCGTGCCTTTCTGCGACCCCATCCAGCCGATCTGGATATAGTCCGGATCGTTCCACGCCCCGGGCCGGGACCAGGCGCCGTGCCCGGCATTGTTCAGGGCCACCTTGAAGAAACGGTCGAGCTCAAAGCCAAGGTCGCCCGCCGTGCGCCAGCAATGCCCGCCCGCCTACACCCCCCATTCCCACACGTTGCCCATGCCGTATTGGCAGAGATTGAAGACGATGTCGCGCTTCTGCTCCTTCAGCAGCCCTCCCATCAGCCGGTAAGGCTTTTGCAGCGCCTCCAGGCTCTTGTCCCCCTTCACCACGTTGCCGTAGGAGCACCAGTCGTACTTCAGGAAATCGAAACCCCAGTCGGCAAACTGCCGGGCGTCCTGCACCTCATGCTGGTAGGAGCCGCCAAAGCCGGCGCAGGTGCCCGGCCCGGGCGAGGTGTAGATGCCCGCCTTCAATCCCCGGGCATGGATGTAATCCGTCAGCGCCCGCAGGTCGGAAAAGTAGGCGTTTGGCAGGATGTTGCCGCTGGCGTCGCGCAGCGGCCCGACGCGCCGGGGGTCGGTCTGGTACTTGCTCAGGCGCGGCGAATTGGCCCAGCAATCGTCAATGCTGACATACTGGTAACCCGCGTCGGCCATGCCGCTGGCGACCATCGCATCAGCCGCCGACCGCACGCGCTTTTCGGTGATGCGGTTGAAGTCCACGTACCAGTGGTTCCAACCCATCGGGGGCGTCAGCGCCAGCGTGTCGCCCGACGCAATGCGAAACTTCCGCTCCGCGCGACCGGCGGCATTCTGCGCCTTGAGCGCGACCGCATATTCCCCTTTCGGCGGCGTCCGGCCAGTGATGATTCCCGACGCCGCATCCAGCGTCAGACCGGGCGGCAGGCCTGCGGCCGAGAAACTTATGGGCCGCTTACCGGTACAAGGTATGCGGTAAAGGAACGGATTTCCTGGTCGTGCGCCATACACCGCCGGGCCATTGATGCGCGGTTCGCGCGGCGGCTTGGGGGTGAGGACGGGGAAATCATTGGTGCCGGCCCACGCGGAAGCGACCATGATACCCAAGAGAAGTCCGAGACCGGCAACGAATGATTGGCGATGCTGCTTCATGGAGTAAAGCTTGTTGAAGCTGGGGCCTATTTTGGGCTCCCGCCGCCCCGCTGACAAGCTCATCTTTGCCACGACAGCTCATCTTTGCCGATCCATCTGCGGCGTGCGGCTGGCCCGACTGGATTGCAGCTCGGCTGCACTGGCTCTAACGCGCGCCGGTGCAGGGGCGGACAGGCGGGGCGAAGCACTCAACCGCTGATCTGCGGCAGCCAGGCGGCCAGGCGTGCGACTTCCTCGGCGGTGTGGCTGGCGGTCAGGGTGGCGCGCAGGCGCGCCTGGCCCCGGCCCACCGCCGGGTAGCGTACCGCAGGCACCAGAAAACCGGCCTCCCGCAGCCGTGCGGCGGCCCGCACCGCCCGATCCTCATCGCCCAGCACCAGCGGGAAGATCGGCCCGGCCACGCCCCGGTCAAAGCCCGCCGCCTGCACGGCCGCGCGCAGTTGGGCGGCGTGCGCCCAGAGGGCGGCGCAGCGCTCCTCCCCCTCGGGGCCCGCCACGACAGCAATCGCGGCCCGGGCGGCGGCGGCGGCCGCCGGAACCGGGGCGGTGGAGAAAATGAAGCTGCGGGCGCGGTTGAGGAGAAAGTCGCGCAGGTCCGCCGGGCCGGCAATGAAGCCGCCCGCGCTGCCCAGCGCCTTGCCCAGCGTGCCCATCTGGATCTCGACCCGGTCGGAGACTCCGGCTGCCTCGGCCAGGCCACGGCGGCCGGGGCCGAACAGGCCGGTGGCATGCGCCTCATCCAGCATCAGCCAGGCGCCGTAGCGGTCCTTGAGTTCCACCAGCTCCCGCAGCGGGGCCAGGTCGCCATCCATGGAGAAGAGGCTTTCGGTCGCCACCAGGATGCGCACGGGTGCGGTGCGGGCGGCATCGGCCGCCTGCCGCCGGGTGTCGGCCCAGGTGAGGAGGTCCTCCAGGTGGTTCAGGTCGTTATGCCGGAAAATGCGCAGTTGCGCGCCGCTCTGGCGCGCGGCATCCACCATGCAGGCGTGGGCCAGCTTGTCGAGGATCACCACATCGTGCGCCCCCAGCAGCGCGGTGATCACCCCCAGCGCGGTGGCGAAGCCGCTGCCGAACGTGAGCGCGGCGGGCGTGCCCTTGAAGGCTGCCAACGCCTCCTCCAGCTCATGGTGCGGGGCGAGCGATCCGCAGATCAGGCGCGAAGCCCCGCTGCCGGCCCCGAATTGTTCCACCGCCGCCCGCGCGGCCTCCCGCACGGCGGGGTGGTTGGCCAGCCCGAGGTAATCGTTGGAGGAAAAGTTGAGCAGCTCCCCTCCGCCCACCCGCAGGTGGGTGCCTTGCGGCCCCTCCACGCGGCGCAGTTCCCGGAGCAGGCCGGCCTGCCGGATGATCCCGAGTTCGTGCTGCAATGTCTGGGTGAAGTTCATGGGATTGCTCAGGTCCAGGGGGTCACGCGGCTGTCGAGCTGGAAAACCTGCCCGGAGACGTTGGCCAGGGTGGTCAAAAACACGAGGAACCGCGCCACCTCCGCCGGGTCGTTGAGCCGGTTGAGCGCGTTGGCGCGGGCAAAGGCCGCCAATTGTTCCGGTGTGAGCCCGGCGGTCATGGGGGTGGGCAGGACGCCTGGCAAAACCGCGTTCACGCGGATGTTCTGCGGGCCGAGTTCGCGCGCGAGCGATTGCGTGAGGCCGATTACGCCGGCCTTGGCGGCGGCGTAATTGGCCTGCCCGCGGGCACCCACCCGCCCACTGTGGCTGGAAAGGTTGAGGATATGGCCGCCGCCGCGCGCGGCCAGGAGCGGGGCGGCCGCCCTGCAGACCAGGAAGACGCCGCGCAGATTCACCTGCTGCACCCGGTCCCATTCCGCCTCCCCCAGTTGCCAGAGGGGCTGATCGGCCGTCAGACCGGCGTTGTTCACCACGGCGGCCAGGCCGGGCTGCGCCGCGACGGTCTGGAAAGCTTCCGCCACTGAGGCGGTGTCCGTCACATCCAGCCGGACCGGCTGCACGCCGGTGGCGGCGGGGGGCAATTGGTGGTGATAACCGGCCAGCACGCGCCAGCCGGCGGCGGCAAAGCCGCAGGTCAGCTCCTGGCCGAGGCCGCCCGCCGCGCCGGTGATGAGCACCGCGCGGGTTTGGTGATCCAACGCTGGCATGGCGGCAAGCTTAAAGGGTGGGGGCGGTTTCGTCGAGCCCGGGTGGGGACACTACCCATTGTCCGTCGATCAGGCTGGCGTCCACCTCCCCGCTGTGCTGGACAATCGCCTCCAGCACCGCGGCGGTGCGCCCCTTGAAGGGCAGGGCGATCATATCCGCCCAGGCCCGCGGTTTGATTTCTCCGGCCTTGCCGGAGAGGCCGAGGGCGCGGGCTCCGTTGCGGGTGGCCATTTCCAGCACGGTGGTGGGCGGCACATCCGGAAAGGCGCTCACGAAGGCCCGCAGCTCGTCAAACATGCTCAGCACCACCCGGCCGCGCCATGGCGTTTTGGTGGTGGCCAGGCTATCGGTGCCGAGGCAGAGGTTCACCCCCGCCGCCGCCAGTTCGGGGAGCGGGAAGGGGTGATGGGAAAAATAGGCGTGGCTGCGGGGGCAATGCACCACGTGCGCTCGCCGCCGGGCCAGGGTGGCGGCATCCCCCGGCTCCAGATAATTGGCATGGATGGCCAGGGTGTTGGATGCCAGCAAACGGTTACGTTCCAGGTGCTGCACCGGCGAGACCCCGCCGCAATCCCGCATATCCCGCTGGTTACGTTCCATGAAATCAAACAGGTGCCCGCGCCGAAGCAGGAACATTTCGGCTTCCAGCCGGGATTCCGCCACATGGATGACCACCCGGCGTTTTTGCCTCCGGGCGGCGGCGGCCGTCAGGCGCAGCAGCTCGGGCGTGGTGGAGTAGGGGGCGTGGGGGGAGAAGCCGCACCCGCCGCGTCCGGTGGGAAGTTCGGCCAAGCGGGCCTGCGCCTCGGCCAGGATGTCCTCCGGGGGGCGGCGGCTGCGGATGCCTGTCATCTCCAGGAAGGAGAAGACCCGCAGCGGGGTGGCTGCCCAGACCTCGGGCAGCAATTCCGGCACCGCCTCAATATCCGCCACGGTGGTGGTGCCGGTGCGGGCCAGCATGCGGGCACCATTGAGCCAGGATTGGGCGAATTCGGAGTAGCTCCAGGCCGCCTTGAGGGCGGTGATGCATTTGATCCAGTCGGCAAAATCGCGGGTGGGGGCTATCTCGCCCGCCATATCGGTGTAATCACAGTGGCAATGGGAGTTGACCAGCCCGGGCAGGAGCACGCGCTCACCGAGATCCACCACGGTTTCACCACCCCATTGGGAACGCAGCCCGCGCCACCGGCCGACGGCAGCGACACGGCCATTGCGGATGACCACCGCGCCATCATCCAAGGGGGGACGCTGCACGGTCACCAGCACCCGGGCGCGGAGCACCAAAGCCCGCCGCCCGGTCATTCCGCTTCGGTTTCCTGGCGCACCTTCTTGGAGCGAGCGCCCTCGGTTTGTTTCTTGGCGATCTTCTTGCCATGGCGTTTGCGGATCTGCTGCTCGATTTTCTTGGCCACCTTGTCGATTGCCGCGTACAGATCGGCATCGCGATCCTCGGCGAAAAGGTCGGGGCCCCGCACGCCGAGGCGCACCGAGCATGCAAATTGCTTGGCCGGCACCTTGGTGTTGTCATGTTCCAGGGTCACCCGTGCGTCCACGGCCCACTTCTCGAAATGCTCCAGCTTCTCAATGCGGGTGAGGATATGATCCTCAATCGCCTTGGTCAGTGTCACATTGTGCGTCGAGAGAATGAATTTCATGGGGCAAATATGCACCCGGAAGCGGACAAAATCCAGCTAAAGTGAGCGCAAACGGCGGGAATATTTTGCGCCTGGGGATAACCCGACGCAAACCAACCTTGCACTTCCCCGCCCGGTTCCCTTAAATCATCGCTGTGCCGACCAAGATCATCGCCGTGGCCAACCAGAAAGGCGGGGTGGGTAAAACCACCACCGCGGTGAATTTGTCCGCCTGCGTGGCTGCCAGCGGGCTGAAAGTGCTGCTGGTGGACCTGGATCCCCAGGCCAACGCCACCAGCGGGCTGGGGTTTGAGAAGACTCCCGGAGCCAGCTCCTACCGCCCCCTGCTGGGCGAAGGGACGCTGGCTGACAAGATCCAGGCCACCGCCTTCGCCAACCTGGAGCTGGTGCCGAGCGAGGTGGATCTCTGCGGCGCGGACCTGGAATTGGCCCGCATGGAGAATCACCTCCACCGCCTGAACGGATTGCTGCGGCCCGTGGCCGAGAGCGGCC
The DNA here is from genome assembly GCA_903930345.1 of uncultured Verrucomicrobiota bacterium. GTDB lineage: Bacteria > Verrucomicrobiota > Verrucomicrobiia > Limisphaerales > CAIYYI01 > CAIYYI01. Next base: position 13,664 of record CAIYYI010000703.1, on the reverse strand, counting down.
GGGCCGATGTGATCATCATTGATTGCCCGCCTTCCCTGGCGTTGCTGACGCTGAACGCCTTTGCGGCGGCGGATGGGTTGCTGGTGCCGCTGCAATGCGAGTATTACGCCCTGGAGGGGGTCTCCATGCTCACCCGGGTGGTCAATCAGTTGCGGGACAATGGCGTGAACCCCCGGCTGCACCTGCTGGGCATCCTCATGACCATGTTTGACAGCCGGACGAACCTTTCGCACCAGGTGGTGGGGGAGGTGAGGCAGCACTTCGGGGAGGTTGTTTTTGAGACCGTGGTGCCGCGCACCACCCGGCTGGCCGAGGCCCCCAGCTTTGGCAAGCCGATCCTCTACTACGACAAATACAGCGCCGGCACGGCCGCCTACCAACTGGCGGCCCAGGAATTCGTGAAACGGATCAGTTAAGAGATCCTCCCCCCCGACTAATGTCGATTGTGCGCCCCGTCGCAGAACGGCGGGTGTTGGCTGTGCTTGCAGCCGCAGAAGGCGCGTTTCTGCTCGTTCGTGATTTCCACCGCCAGCGGCTGGAAGCGGGTGCCGGCGTGGGAGCCATCACAGAACGGCTGCACCAGGGAACGGCCGCAGGAACACCAATAATAGGTGCCGGGCGTGACCGGCGTGATGAACGGACCCGCCTTGGCCACCACCACCTGGTCGGGATCCTCCACCGGGAGCGTGGGGACGGGTGCCGACGGGGGCTCGGGTTCCGGAGCCAGCGCCACGGGTGGTTCGGGTTCTGGAACGGCTGCCGGGATGAAGGCGGCCGTGCCCGCATTGGCCAGGGCGGCCGGATCCTCCTCCGGGGCATCCTTCCGCAGGAAGAGGGCCTTGGCATCGGTCACATTCAGATCCGTGAGATCAAAGCCCACGCCGGGGGCGCGCTCCTCGGCCCGGGCAAGCTGTTTGGCGACCAGGGAAATCGTGGTTTTGGCGTAATACTTTACGGCGCCGACCGCGAGGTGGGCGTTGAAAATGATGACGAGCAGACAATGCTCGTCGATGTTCATGATGAGGGTGCTGAACAGCTCGCCCTGCTGGTACATGTCGCTGAACGCGGATTCCCCGCTGAGGTTGGCCATGAACGCCGTGGCATTGTAGGCGTTGGAGGCGAGGGTCGCCAGCAGCGTGGGATCCGACGGGCCGGGATCGCCACACTGGTGGATGAGGTGGCCCGCCTTTTCGACAATCAGCGCCAGGTTGGCCTCGCTCTTGGCCAGGAGGTCGTGCAGGAGTTGGTCAAACTGCTGGAAATCCTCCTCGGTCAATTGAGGAAAATCAGACATAGCATCAGGACCTGCGTCCGCCGTCGTTGATGAACTTGTGGAGCAGAATCCGCGTGATCATGTTCAACGTCTCAAACACGCCCTCACACTTGCTGGCGGTGGAGGTGAAGGAGGGCACCTGGACATCGCGGTTGTTCAGCAGGTACTCCATGTACTCGACCGGCGCCACGTTGGGCATGTCCCGCTTGTTGTACTGCAGCACGTAGGGGATGTCCTCCAGCTTCAGTTTCTGGGTCTTGAGGTTGTCGATCAGGTTCTGGAAGCTCTCCACATTCTCCGCCATCTTGTCGTACTGGGAGTCCGCCACAAACACGATGCCATCCACGCCGCGCAGCACGAGCTGGCGGGTGGTGTTGTAGATCACCTGCCCGGGCACGGTGTAGAGCTGGAACTTCGTCTTGAATCCCTTGATGGCCATCGCCTCCAGCGGGAAGAAGTCGAAGAAGAGCGTGCGGTCCGAGCTGGTGGCCAGCGAGACCATCTTGCCCTTGTTCTCCGCATTGGCCACCTGCACGTTGGCATGGACCTGCTCCAGATTGGTGGTTTTGCCACACTTGGCCGGACCGTAATAGACGATCTTAACCTGCAGTTCTTTGGTTGCCTGATTAATGATAGCCATAGTCTGAAAAGATTACTTTTTGTTCTGCCGTGCAAGTTCTTCCACCACCACTTTCAACTGCGCCTCTGGCAACGCCTCCGAGGCCCGCCCCTGGACCGCGAGCAGGAGGGTGCCGATCTTGCTGACCTGCCAGGGCGCCTGTTTCGCCACGAACTGCAGGGTGGTGACTTCCCCGAGGTTCAGCTCGCCCCCGCACTGGCTCACCCGGCCGAACATCTGCGCCAGCATGGCCGCGCAAGTCTCGCCCTTGAGCGGGGCCGGCAGATGGGCCGCCACCAGCAAACCATCCTGCAGGGCGATGAGCGCCCCCGCCACCCCGGGCAGGGCGGTGAGTTTCTGCGTGATCTCACCGGGTGTCCAGACCGCTTTTGCGGGCTGGCCAAAAAGCTGGCCCAAGGCGGAGGTGGTGACCGGGGCCGGGGCCGCCGGAGAGGGCGGGGGGGCGGCGGCGGGAGTGGGCGCGGCCACCGGGGCCGGGGCGGCCGCCCGGCCGGCCGCAAACATGTCGGGAATCTGCTCGTCCACCGCCAGCTTCTTCTGCGGCTGGGCCGGCTTGTAATTCTTCATGTACAGCGGCGCGATCACCTTGAGCGGCAATTCCACACTGGTGTCGCCCATGGCGGTGGGGTTGGTGGGTTCCGCCGGCTGCACCGTGGCGCGCAATTGCCTCCAGGTGAAGGCCACCTTGCCGAATTTCAATCCCTTGCCCACGTCGTCGCCGGGCAGCCAGAGTGTGGCACCGGCCAGACCGTCCCGGGCGATCTCCTGCCTGACCGCCTCCGGCCAGTTTTCGCTCACCTGGGCAAGCGTGACCGCGATCAATCCCGCCGGCGCGGCCACCGCTGACGCTGCCGGGGCCGCCGGGGTTGGGGCGAGGCTCAGCTTGGGCACGGGGGCCGGTTCCGGAGCCGCCGGTTTGGGGGCGACCGGTTTGGCGGCGCTCGCGGAGGCGGACATCATCTCCCGCATTTCCTGGGAAATCGCCAGTGGTGCGCGCACCTCCGGTTCGGGTTCGGGCGTGGGAGCCGGAGCTGCTGCGGGAGGAGCCGCCGGTTTGGGGGCCGGGACCACCGGTGCGGGAGTGGGGGCCGGGGCCGGCTCCGGGGCCGGGGTGGAGATGGCCTCACGATTGGGGGTTTCCACCGGCGCCACCCCGATGACGGTGGTGTGCGGGGCATTGACGGGAGCACCGGTGGTGCCAAACAGGCCGGTGACATCAGCGGGAACCTCCACCCGTTTTTGGCCGGGCCGCAACGGGAAGGCGGACGCGCCCAGCTTGGCGATCAGATCCGCCAGGGGCACTTCCACGGTCACGGTCGTCTCCTCGGCCACCGCCGGGAACAACTCGCCATTGAAGGAACGTAATTCAGCGTAGGTGAACTTGACGGCGCCGGAGGGCATTTGGGCCATCACCCGGCTTTTTTGAACTTTGTAATTTGCTTTGCCAGAGGATTTAGTGACTTTATCGCGCACGGCTTCGGGCAGTCTGGCGACGAGGGTTCTGACCGGCAGTTCCACCGTGTCGGCAGGATCCAATCCGACCGGTTTGGGGGCCGGCGGAGCGGCGGGCGGGGGGCTGGCCGTCGGGTTCTTGGCCGGAGCGGCGGCGGGCGCTGGCGTTGGCGCGACCGGATCATTCGGCTTGGGGGTTGGGGCCTGCGTTTGGGGCGCTTCGCCGCCCGACTTGAAAAGGTTCTTTATAAAGCCAAACATTGCCTGTCCTCTGGAATAAGATTATGCCAGAGGAACTTAAATAAGTCGATAGAAATCAGCACGCTTGCATTTTTTGACGCGAACGGGTTTCATGGTCGAGGACGGCCATACGGTGAGATCGAGTTTCCTATGCCCGCTACTCAGAAGATTTTACTGCTGGATGACGAGCAAGAGCTGTTGGACGTGTATCAGGGCCTGCTGAAAAGCCTCCCGCAGCAGCCGGATGTGCGCGCCTGCGATTCCGGCGCGCGCGCCATTGCCATGCTCGAATCCGAGCCGTTCAACCTGCTGATCTCCGACCTCAACATGCCCCGTATGGATGGCTTGCAGGTGCTCTCCATTGTGCGGCGCCGCTTTCCGCAGATCCGGATTGTGGTGATGACCTCGGTGATGGACGAACAATACCGCAACCGCGCCTATTCGCTGGGGGTGGATCTGTTCTGGCAAAAACCGGGCAACGAGCAGGAGATCAAGCTTTTCATGGAGTGCATCCAATCCCTGCTGGAGCGCGAGGAGCAGGGCGGCTTCCGCGGGGTGCAAAGCAAAAGCCTGGTGGATCTCATCCAACTGGAGTGCATGTCCCAGAACTCCACGGTCCTGAAAATCACCAACGGCCAATCCGAGGGCCGGATCTGGATTTTAAACGGGGAAATCATCGATTCGGTGGTGGGGGATATGACGGGCGAAGAGGCGTTTAAGCGGATCATCTCTTGGAAAGGGGGCAACTTTGAGGGCCTGCCCGCCGAGACCGCCCGCACCCGCACCATTTTCAACTCCTACCAGGGTCTGCTGCTGGATGCCGCGCAGAGCATTGATGAGTCCCAGGCCAGCAACCCGGCGGAAATGCCGGTCGCGGCGGAGGGGGAGGAAGGGCGCGCCAGGGTCACACCGGCCCAGGCGATCGGCCGTATCCAAGGCGTCGAGTTTGTGCTGGATCTGCCGGTGGACGCCCAGAAGCCGCCGGAAACCTGGGGGGTGGACAACCCCGAGCCGCTGTCCAAATGGATGCGGGCCACGGTGGAAAGCTTTCGCCAGATGGGTGAGCAGTTCGTGGCCGGCCAGGTGCAGGAGGTGGAGGGGCGCGGACTGCATCGCCACGCAGTGGTCTCTGTCGGCAGGGACAAATTGCTGTGCGTGGGCCTGCAGCGCTCGCTTTCCCCGGAGCAGATCCGTGAAACCATGAAAAACGTTTTGGCGCAATGGGCCTCCTAGACATATTTGGCAAAACGCCGGAAAAGCCGCAACTGCTGCAACTGCCCTCGGGCAGCTTCACGGTGGACGCCTCGGGGCGCATTCTGACCTCCACGCTGCCCCGGGCTTTTCCCGAAAAGCACGTGCAGGAGGTGAGCCGCCGGGTGTTGGAGGCCTTCCGCCAGGCCCGCGAGGCGGGTTTGCCACTGAATGAGTTGATCATTCGTTATTCCGCCTTTAAGATCACCGCCCGGGAACAACGGGGCGGTGCGATGGTCTTCCTGGCCCCCCAGGGCCCCAAGACCAACTGAGACCGACGCTGGAACCGTTCAAGCTATGAGCGACAAAAAGAAACTGGACCGCACGATTGCCCAAATCGACAGCTATGTGGAGAGCTGGAAACAGTTCAACACTTTCATCAACCTGGCGCGCGCCAAGAAATTCAGCGCGGAGGATGAGGAGCAACTCAAGGAGGTCAAGCGGCTGCTGGTGCAGGAATTGGAGATGATCCTGGCGTCGTTTGAGACGCCGCCCATCAACCGGGAGGACATTCACGGCGTCATTTCCAGCGCCTCCTCCATCCGCGCCCTGAGCGAGATGAGCGAGAATGCGTTGCGCAACCTTGAGGTGCAGTGGAACAAGATCGACATGACCCTCAACTCCATTCTGGGCCAGCTCAAGGTCCAGCAGCAGAACCTGGAGGGCAAATCCTTCTGGTCCTCCCTCTTCGGCGGCAAAAAGAAGTAACCCGCTTTCACCCGGCCGCCGGCTCCGGCCGGCGGCTTTTTAAGCTATCCCCCCGTTATGTCCGACTGGCTTGTCGCAATTTTGCTGGGCGTCATCGAAGGCGTCACCGAGTTTCTCCCGGTCTCCTCCACCGGCCACCTGCTGCTGGTGGAGAATCTGGGCTGGCTGCCGCGCCAGTCGGAACTGTTCAACACCGTGGTGCAGTGCGGGGCGGTGCTGGCGGTGCTGCTGGTGTTCACCGGCCGCCTGCGGCAGCTTTTGGCCGAGTGGCGCACCCCGGCCACGCGCCTGTACGTGGGCCAGTTGGCCGCCGCGTTCATCCTGACCGGGATCGGCGGCCTCATCATCAAGAAGGCCGGATTTCATTTGCCGAAAACCGCCGCTCCGGTGGCCTGGGCCACCCTGATCGGTGGCGTGGCGATCCTGGCGGTGGAGCGCTGGCTGCGGAACAAACCCGGCGCCACCACCATCACCTGGCAACTGGCGCTGGCCGTGGGGGCGGCGCAATTGGTGGCGGGCGCGTTCCCCGGCACCTCCCGCTCCGGGGCCACTATCCTGGTGGCCATTGCCATGGGGCTGGCCCGTCCGGCGGCGGCGGAGTTTTCCTTTCTGGTCGGCATCCCCACCCTGTTCGCGGCCGGGTTTCTGGAAATCTTCAAGGCCCGGCATGATCTGGGGGCGGAGAACTGGACCATGGTGGCCATTGGCACCGGGGTGGCGGCGGTCACCGCCTTTGCCGTGGTGAAGTGGCTGCTGGGCTATGTGCAGCGGCACAATTTTGTGGTTTTCGGCTGGTACCGCATCGCGCTCGGTCTGGGCATATTGCTTTGGGCGGGCAGCCGCTGAGCAAGGACGGACCGGCCCCCGGTGGCTGATCGGATATGGTGGTAATGAGCAAACCCAACCATTGCCCGGCGGTTGTCTGGCTGGCGGCAAGCCTCCTTCTGCTGCTGTGCCCACGCCCGGCCCAGGCGGCGCGCGAGGTGACTTTCATCGTCACCTCCGACGTCCATTACGACGCGTTTGAAAACGAGGACCGCAACGAGCGCGTCAGCCGCACTCTGCGGGCAATGAACACCGTCACTAACCTGACCTGGCCCGATGAACTTGGGGGTGGCCCAATCCCGGTCCCGCGCGGCGTGTGTGTACTGGGTGATGTCATTGATGACGGCGACCGCGAGTTTCAAGGCCGCCACCAGTCACCGGTGCAATATGAGTGGTTCCTGGGGGATTTCGGTCTGGACGGCACGGATGGACTGCTCAGCCACCGCGTCTTCGAAACCTGGGGCAACCACGACGGACCGCCGGTCGGGCAGGAGAAGTTCGGGTTCAGCTTCCAGGCACGGCTTCAGGAGCGCAACCGCGTGCGCCAGCAACGGGGCTGGTTGGCCAATCTTTCCACCAACCAACTGCACTACTCTTGGGACTGGGAGGATGTGCACTTGGTCGCGCTGGGAATCTACCCGGCCGATGATCTCAATCCTCGCCTGCCCCGTTACCAGTCGATCTGGCACCATCCTCAGGGGGCCCTTTCATTTTTGCAGGCGGACCTGACCCGCCACGTCGGGAACAGCGGTCGGCCAGTGGTCCTGATGAGCCATTGCGGGTTTGACACCCCTTGGTGGCACACCAATGATTGGCGGGCGTTTTACGAGGCTGTGCGGCCCTACAATGTGATCCTTTACCTGTACGGGCATACCGGCACCGGCCTGCGCCAGTGGGCTCCGCCGGGCGCGGAGGCAAAGCTGCAGTGCGTCAACACCGGACAGACGGAAAACGGTTTCTTTATCGTCCAATTCCACGGGAACGAGGTTCGCCTCGCCTACCAGTCCAAACGCGCCCGCGAGGAAAAGCAGCCTGATGGCAAAGCCAGGAAAGTTTATGACGGCACTTGGGAATGGCGCCATCCACTGCGACAGAGCGTGCGGTAATTCCCGCAGCCGCGCCGCGCGCGCATAAAAGCTTGGTTATTTGGGGCAAACCGGTTAAACCAGCGCCATGATCCTCCTGCCAGTGGTCGAGCGCGAGATGCGCGTGGCGGCGCGGAAGCGGAGCACCTATTGGGCCCGCTTCACGACCGCCGCCCTGGCCATGGCCTTCACCTGTTTTTTTCTGATCCTGCTCACCGGGGTGGCCATCAATCAAATGGGCATGATCCTGTTCATCTATCTGGGCGCATTCTCATTCATCCTCGCCCTTTTCAGCGGCGTGGCGCTGTGCGCCGACAGCCTGAGCGCGGAAAAACGCGAGGGCACCCTGGGGCTGCTGTTCCTGACCGACCTGAAGGGGTTCGATGTGGTGGGCGGCAAACTGGCCGCCACCACGTTGAAGGCGTTGTACGGCCTGCTGGGGGTGGTGCCGGTGCTGGGCATCAGCCTGCTGCTGGGCGGGGTGAGCGGGGTGGAGCTGGGCCGGGTGGCGCTGGCGCTGCTCAACACCCTGTTCTTCTCCGCCGCCACGGGAATGCTCGCCTCCTCGCTCTGCCGCCACGGGCGCAAAGCCATGCTCTCCGCGCTGGGGATCCTGCTGCTCTTCACCGTGGCGTTTCCGGTGCTCACCGGCGTGGCGCTCGACGAAAGCCACACCAACCCGAACGAGGCGCTGTCCGGGGAGGGAGGGCCGGGCCTCTGGCTGGCGGCCTCGCTCCTGTTCCTGAGCCCCGGTTTCACCATGGTTGGCGCCTTCGCGCAGCCGTATCAAAGCCTGGGATCGGCCTACTGGGTTTCCCTGGTGGCGGTGCATGCGTTGGGTTGGGTTTTCCTGCGGGTGGCGAGCATAGTCGCACCCCGGAGCTGGCAGGACCGGGAGCGCAGCGCGCCGGTGGCGCGGCCGGGGCGCTGGGCGCGGCTGAAGATTTTCTGGCGGGGCAACCCCCGCTGGCAACTGGCCCACCGGCGGCGTTGGTTGGATATCAACCCGATCGCGTGGCTGACCCTTTCCGAGCGGTGGCGCCTGTGGCTGCCCTGGATTTTCCTCGGCCTTTGCGCCGGCCTCTGGCTGCTGGGCTGGGCCGCGCATGACCGGTATTGGATTGATCACAGCAATTTCATTTTCACCGCCCTCACCCTGGGCCTGGTGTTCAAGTTCTGGGTGACCGCCGAGGCCGCGCGCTGGCTGGGGCCCGCGCGGCGCAGCGGAGCGTTGGAATTGATCCTCGTCACCCCCTTGCCGCCGGGTGCCCTGGTGCAGGGCTACCTGCGCGGGCTGCGGGGGCAATTTCTTGGGCCGCTGGCCGCCCTCATCGCCATCGACCTGCTGCTGATGCTGGGCTGGGGCGGGTGGCGGCAGCGGGACTGGCTGTGGATCTGCGCCGCCGGGATCGTGATGCTGCCCCTGGATCTGGTGGCCCTCGCCCACCAGGGGCTGTGGCAAAGCCTGCGGCTGGGCAATGCCAACACCGCCATCACCAGCACAACGGTGCGGGTGCTGTTGCTGCCCTGGGTGCTGTATGGGGTGCTGATGGCGGTTTACGGATACCTCCGGATGTCGCTCATCCGCCGGGGAATCAACGTGCTCCAACCCGCTGACCACTACTTTGTCATGGCCTGGCTGGTGATCAGCGCGGGCGTGTCCGTTTTCAATTGGGTCTCGGCCCGGCAGCATTTGCGGGTTCAACTGCGCCCGCTGGCCAGCCAGCCGATCAACCGCTCTCCTCGCTGACCTCCATGAATACAGTCCATAACGCTCCAGGCCGGGCCGGGGTTCTGCTCGCAGCGGGACTCGCCCTGCTCCTCCAGGCCGCAGGCTGCCGCACCCCGTCCGCCGGGCCGGAAACCGTGTCCGTGCCGCCTGCCCCCTCCGACGGTCTGGGCACCCACGCGCCGGTGGGCAATCTGGGTGGCAACCGCTATCACACCCCGGCCAACCAACTGTTGACCCCGGCCGGCCAGGTGCTGCCGCTGCCCGGCCTGCGCCCCCAAGCCGTCGCCCTCAGCCCGGATGGCCGCCTGGCCGTCACCTCCGGCAAAACCGCCCAGCTCATGGTGTTTGATGCCGCCACCGGCCGGTTTCGTGCCACCCTTCACCTCCCTGCGGAGGAGCAGGATGACGAATCCCCGGACGCGGTTTCCTCCCACATCCTCAAACCGGACAAGACCGGCCAGCTCAGTTTCACGGGCCTGGTGTTTTCCCCGGATGGCCAGCGCCTTTACCTGGCCAATGTCAATGGCAGCATCAAGGTTTTCGCCCGCACCGGCCCGGGCACGCTCGCGCCCTTGCGCACGCTGCGGCTGCCGACGTTCGGCTCGGGCAAGCGCAAGGCGGACATTCCCTCCGGCCTCGCGGTCTCGCCGGACAGCCAGCGGCTGTACGTGGTGCTGAACCTCTCCAACCGGCTGCTGGAGCTGGAGGCCGCCACCGGGCGGGTGCTGCGCCTCTGGCAGACCGGGATGGCCCCGTTCGATGTGAAACTGGCGGCGGGCAAGGCGTATGTGAGCAACTGGGGCGGACGGCTGCCGGATGACGAGAGCCTGACCGGCCCCGCCGGCCAGGGCACCCGTGTGCGCGTGGATCCGGTGCGCCACATTGCCAGTGAGGGTTCGGTGTCTGTGTTTGACCTGCAATCCGGTCCGGAAGCGGCCAGCCGGGAGTTGCTGCCCGCCCGCCGGGAAATCCTGACGGGCCTGCACGCCTCCGCCCTGGCGGCCACCCCCGGCGGGCATTGGGTGGTGGTGGCCAACGCCGGCAGCGACACCCTGAGCGTGATCGACACGCGCACCGACACCCTGATTGAAACCATCTGGACCCGGCAGAGCCCGGCGGACCTGTTTGGCGCCACCCCCAATGCGCTGACTTTTGACGGCACTGGCAAAACCCTGTATGTCTGCAACGGCACCCAGAACGCGGTGGCGGTGGTTGATTTCGCACCGGGCAAATCCCGGCTGCGCGGGCTGATCCCCACCGCCTGGTTTCCGGGCGCGGTGGTCTGCGACGACCGCCGCCACACCCTCTGGGTGGCGAACATCAAGGGGCTGGGCTCCACCCGGTTTTACGCGCCGGGGGAAAAGGTGAAGTACAACTCCCACCAATACTACGGCGTCCTCTCCCGCATCCCGCTGCCCGGCGCCCGCCAGTTGCGCGCCCAGACCGCCACCGTGTTGCACAATCTGCGGTACGGCGCGCTGCGCGAGGCCCGCCTGCCCGCGCGCCCGGGCACCCCGCCCCGGCCCGTGCCCGAGCGGGTCGGCGAGCCGAGCCATTTCCAGCAGGTGGTCTATATCATCAAGGAGAACCGCACCTACGACCAGGTGCTGGGAGATATGCCGGAGGGCAACGGCGATCCCTCGCTCTGCATTTTCGGCGAAGCCATCACCCCCAACCACCATGCGCTCGCGCGCGAGTTCGCCCTGCTGGACAACACCTACTGCTCGGGCATCCTCAGCGCGGATGGCCACCAGTGGGCCGACACCGGCATCGCCACCGATTACATGGAGCGCTCCTTCGCCGGGTTCCCGCGCAGCTACCCGGACGGGATGGATGACAGCGATGTGGACGCGCTGGCGTACTCGCCCGCCGGCTTCCTGTGGGACGCCGCCCTGGCGGGCGGCAAAACCTTCCGGGACTTTGGCGAGTTCGCCATCACCGACTCGGCCTGGCGGGACCCGCTCCGCAAGGGCGGCCCCAAGTGGCTGGACCACTACCGTGAATTCCGCGAGGGCACGGACCTCATCGCCCTTTCCAGCCGGCCGGGTATCGCCTCCCTCCGCCCCCACCTGGTCACCAACACGGTGGGCTGGGACATGGATGTCCCGGACGTGTTCCGCGCGGCGCAGTTCATCCGGGATTTGAAACAGAGCGAGGCGACCGGGCAATTCCCGCATCTCACCCTGATCTGCCTGCCGAACGACCACACCAGTGGCACCAAGGTGGGCGCTCCCACCCCGGCGGCGCAGGTGGCGGATAACGACCTTGCCCTGGGGCAGATTGTGGAGGCGATCAGCCGTTCCCGGTTCTGGTCCAACACCTGCGTTTTTGTGATCGAGGACGACCCGCAAAACGGCTGGGACCACGTGAGCGGGTACCGCACGGTGGCCTATGCCATCAGCCCGTACACCCGGCGCGGCGCGGTGGTCGGCACCCAGTACAACCAGACCAGCCTGCTGCGCACCATGGAACTTATCCTGGGCCTGCCCCCCATGAACCAGATGGACGCCACCGCCACCCCCATGTCCGATTGCTTTGCCGCCACGCCGGATTTCACCCCGTACGTGACCCGCACCAACAACGTGCCGTTGGACCAGATGAACCCCGATCCCAAGCGGATCACCGACACCCTGCAACGCCGGCATGCGCAGCTCTCGGCCAGGTTGCCCCTGCACGAAGTGGATCGCTGCCCGGAGGATCTTTTCAACCGCATTCTGTGGCATGCGATGAAGGGGTCACAGACCCCGTTCCCCGAGTGGGCGGTCACCCTGCGGAAAGAGGATGATGATTGAGAGGTTTCCTGATTTGCCCAGGCCACTCCCCATGGCTTGGCAAAGCCCCACCGGCAACGGGTGGGCGGGTATTTTTTGTCAGGTGTGACGGTCAGAATTTCGAGGCGTTTGATAATCCAGACTGAGGGAATACCAAAACCCGGTGGGGCGAGCCTTCTGGCGAGCCAGTTGGACTCCCCCCCTATCCAGAACGCCACTGGTCTGACTGTGACAACCGGACTGGATCAGTTGGGGTTGGTATTCATTCAGTGATGGCATTGGCATTTGGTTGTTCCGCCCTGCGGCTCGGAAGAATCCTCGCCCCACCGGCAACGGGTGGGCGGGTATATTCTGCCAGGTGTGACGGTCAGAATTTCGGGGCGTTTGATAATCCAGACTGAGGGAGAATCCGAAATCCGGTGGGGCGAGGCTTTGCCGAGCCGTCCCCGTCTTCCCTTCCGTCTTCTGCATTGTTTTGGTCCCATGGTCCGTAGTCCCGCAGTCATTTTTTCAGCCTTCTGTTTGCCATTGCCAACGTGGGTTGGCCACTCCAATATCGCCATCCTAATGAAAAGCAAGCCACCGGTAACAACGGACGAAAAATTCGTTCAATATTACTGTTCGCGGAAAGCGCGCATATGAACCTCCAAAGCCTGATCGTCGTTATCCTGCGTCTGATGGCGCTGAATTTCTTTCTGCAGGTCGCAATCCAGTTGTCGCCGCAGCTACTTCGGTTTACTGAGATGTCTCGGCAGGCTGGGCCTGCAGTTATGGGGTCATATCTGGCTGTGCCGGTCTTCATGGTGATCGGCCCGATTGTTGGCGCCATTTTGATTTGGGTATTCGCACTGTCCATTGCGCGGTTTGTCACCCGTGGCGTGTCTCGCGACCTTTCCTTTGGATCATTTTCGTTGGTTGATTGCTACTCCGTCGCGTTTATCGGAATCGGGCTATTCTACATCGCCGGCCATTTTGCACAGGTCCTTAATTGTGCGCACTACTTGTTCAAAGCGGCGGCTTCCCAACCCGGAGACACCTGGAAGCAGGGAGTGCAGTGGTATGACGTTTGGTCGGTGTTCATCCCATTCATTGTCGGCATTGTGTTGTTCGTGAAGGGCCGGTCGTGGTCTGTGGCACTCGCTCGTTCTCAGGGACAATCAGAAGCTGCGAACCAGACGGTGGAGCGAGCCGGTGCCCCGCCTCTCAGTTCCGACCCTCATTGAGATATGAATCTTGATTTGCATTGCGTGAGCGAGCCGCCGGGCACCGGTCGCTCACCTTTGCGTTCAACACAAGCATGAGTCTGTTTACGCGCCAGCCAAAAACTCAGCCAAGCCCTTGGGGTGAGGCAGCGATCGAGGGAGACGTTGCCTCTGTGCATCTCGGGCGATTCCGTGGCGTGTGTATTGACCTGTCGTGGCCCGTGGGTTCACAGCCGGACACCGAGAGAGTTGAAGAGGTCAGGAAGCATCTCTTGGAGCGATGGGACGCCGCGCTCGATTTTCTGGGCGTGGCCGAGTTCCCGCAGGAATTGCCGGTCATTGTTCCCGAGAGCATCCACTTTCCCGCTGACCGCGAGAAGTGGGAGATGTCGTTCTTCTACCCCAAGTGGGAAGGATGGTGGATGGTGGTGTTCCGGGGTGCCGAGCCGATTGAGCATCGTGAGGGCGATTGAAACAATGTCGAA
>CAIYYI010000702.1 GCA_903930345.1 uncultured Verrucomicrobiota bacterium | reverse complement strand
TCCTCATCCGCAATCTCCGCCACCGCGTCCGCCTTTGGACAATTCTTTGGACAAATTCAGCCCGGTTTTGCCCATAGAACTCGCTGGGTTTTCGGACTTTTCTGACCGCGCATGGACAATTTATTCATTCGCCCCTCCGGTGTTGTCTTTGGCCGCCTGCAACCGCGCCCGCGCCAGCAACACCGCGTCGTGAAGTTTCCGCTCCAGCAATTTCTTCGGCAGCACCTTCGTCCAGTAAGTCGCCACATGAATCCGGCTCTTTTCCAATTCCATCAACTCGACGTGTTGATCCGACTTCCCTGCACACAAGATCAAACCCAACGGCTCGGCCTCATCCGGCTCGCACTCATGGCGCTTGAGCCAGTTCAGGTAGAGTTCCATCTGTCCCTTGTCGCCCGCCTCGAAATCGCCAATCTTCAAATCAATCGCCACCAGCCGCCGCAGCTTCCGATGGTAGAACAGCAGGTCGAGATAGTAATCCCGGCCATCAATCTGCATCCGCTTCTGCCGCTCCACGAAACAGAAACCCACGCCCAATTCCAGGATGAACGCCTCCATCTCCCGCAGAATCGCCGCCTCCACATCCTTCTCCGCGTAGGTGTCTTTCAACCGCAGAAAATCCAGCAGATACGGATCACGAAAAATCAGATCGGGCGTCAGTTTGTCCTCCTCGCGGAGTTTCTTCAGTTCCATCGCCATCAGCTTGGCCGGCTTCTTCGAGAGTGCCGTGCGCTCAAACAACATGGACTGCACCTTCTGGTTCAGGGTGCGCGTGTTCCACCGTTCCAGCCGGCACATCTCCGCGTAGAAGTCCCGCTTCAATGGGTCATCGAGATAAATGATCCGGCGCAGGTGCGTCCAATTCAATTGTGCACTCACCGCGTGCACTATCCTTGTGTCCGGGAAAACTTCGGCGAACCGGACCATATTGAACAGGTTGCGCTTGGTGAACCCGCGTCCAAACTCGGCGGACAATTGTGCACCCAATGCGTGCACTATCTTTTCGCCGTATCCAGCTCGCTTGTCCTTCAGGATGTCCGTCCGTATCCGCTGGCCGATTTTCCAGTAAAGCAACACCAGCGCGGAGTTGATCCCCTGTGCCATCGTTTGGCGCGTCGTGAGAATCATCTCCCGCAAATCCGTCAGCAACCCCTTCGCGCCGGACTTGGCCGGCAACGCCGGGATTCTTTTCAACGCCATTTTCCCTTTCATGGTGTTTTCTCCTTCCTGGCAAATTGTGTCCCCAGCGCGGAAACCATGTTCACTGCACTCGCCAATACAATCCCGGTGCGGACACATTTTGCAGGCACTGCCTGCAAAATCTCCGCCCCCTATCCATGTAGTCCTTGGTTTCATGCTTTGCGTTCCTTGCGGCCTCTCGCCGCCCATTTGAACCCCGTCGGGTAATGGCAATCGTTCCACCGGTTGCTCATCTCCACGCTCCCCCTTTCCGGGTCCAGCCCCAGGGCCGCCTCCCCCTGCTTCACCCCTGCGTGGATGCACACCTTTTCCGGTTGCAGCCCCAGGCAAGCCCCCCAGCCGGTGCGCCGTGTCGCAGGCCGTCCACGGGCCAATGCCCCGTAGCGGCACGGCATTGCTTTATAAACCACCCGGCCGGGTTGGGCTCAGCCTCCAGCCCTGTGCCGGCCTGTTTCCCATTTCCCGCCCCCCTTGTCAACCACTACCCTCCCCGGACCACATGGTTCGCCTTCCGGCAAATGGAATGCCTGCCGGTTAAGGCTCCCGCCCCTAAGCCTCCCCCGGCAGTCCGATTGGCAGCCTGACCCCGCCATCTTTCTGAACAGGATGCCGCGCCCTGTGCCCGG
>CAIYYI010000701.1 GCA_903930345.1 uncultured Verrucomicrobiota bacterium | reverse complement strand
GAGCCCCACATCATGATGCCTTCAACGGCAGGATGGGCGAAGCAGATGCGGTAGTATTCCGCCAGCGCCTTGGCTTTGGCTTGCTCCTCCTCGTCGGTCAGCACCGCTCCACGCTTGCCGTAATACTTGGAGCGCTGACCGGGGAGGTTGAACTCGGTGACCCGGATGGGCAGCTTGAACACGGCAAGCCGGTCCAGCGATTTCTGGAGCGCGACCGGGTCGAACGTATCGCCATGCAGATGCCCCTGCACACCAATGCCACCAATAGGCACACCCTGGTCGAGCAGCTTCCGAATCTGAACGGCGTAATCCTCCACCCGCCGGCCGGTGGTGATGTCGTAATCATTCAGATAGAGCGCCGCCTGTGGATCTTCCTGGCGCATCCACGCTGCCATGTCGCGTGTGATATTCGTGCCAAGACGCTGCTCGTAGTAGTTCCCGTGCAACATCTCGTTGTTCAGGTCGTACTCGGCGAACCGGCCCCGGTAACGGCGTGCGACATCCCCAGCCCGGGCCTGGAGCGTCGAGCGCAATTCATCGTCAGTCAGGGATTTCAACCAGGGTTGAACCATGTTGGGCACACCCCAAAAGACGTTGTGCCCACGCAAAGGAATCCCGTGCTGATCCGTCCAGGCCAGGATAGCGTTGACGGTCGCGTAATCCACGCTGCCCCGGCGTGTCTCCATCGAGTGCCATTTGAGGGCGTTCTCGGTCACGGCGGCGTTGAAGTTGGTGAGAAAAGCGCCGAGGTATTGGTCCCGCTCCACCGGAGGCATGCGATTGCCGAACGCCTGGTTGGCCAGGGCCGCGCCAAACCAAAACTCGTGGCGCAGTTGCTCCACGACCACGACTGCTCCCGGCGACGACTCCACCAACAGCACGCCCGTGCGGACCTTGCGGATCGATTCATCAAAATCAGCGCTCGCCGCTGCGTGACTGCAGAATGGGAGGAGACCAAGTGCGACGAACACGCACCAGGCGCGAAGAACGTGAATATGGGGGTTCATGATATTTTACTTCTTGGATTTGGATGGCACCGGAAAAATTGTTTCGCATTTGCCGTGGCATGGCTTGGTTCTCTCGTTCTCAATTTAATGACCAGTTGTAAAGAAATAACTGCACCGATCTATGGCCTGAGCAGCCAGCCAGGCCGAAGGAATAATCTCCCGCTGAGACGCTGAGGCGCGGTGATGGAAAATAGGATTGGAAGCCAGAATGGCACTTTCTGGCACTTTCTGGCACTTTCTGGCACTTTTTGGCACCTTTTGGCACCCTGTTTTTGGCGGCGCACGGAAAACGGAGGGAAATGGTGGGAGATCGGAGATGGAAGAGGGGAGCACCGGAACGCGGAACTCGGGAAAAGCAGAACGCGGCTCGGAGGAATCCTCGCCCCACCGGGTTTGGGCTTTCGGTTGTTTGTTTTGCCGGGTGGCGGGCTGGATGATCGGATGGCCCAGGAAATGGGACGCGGACGAATGCAAGTGTCGGCAGGACATTCGATGACAAGGGGACGGCCGACGAGGGG
>CAIYYI010000700.1 GCA_903930345.1 uncultured Verrucomicrobiota bacterium | reverse complement strand
CTGAAAAGAACGTGGGGGCGTTGCTGGTGATGCGTGAAGGCCAATTGCTGGGGATCGTTTCCGAACGGGATTACACTCGCAAAGTGGCGCTGCGGGGGCGTTCCTCCAAGGAGACCCTGGTCCGGGAAATCACCAGCGAGCATCTGCACACCGCCACCCCTGAGTATGCGGTGGAGGAATGCATGCGGCTGATGACCATACATCGCATCCGCCACCTGCCCGTCATTCAGGAGGGCAAGGTGATCGGGGTGGTTTCGGTGGGCGATCTCATCAACTGGATCATCTCCACCCAGAGCCAGGTGATCAACCAGCTTTCCAGCTACATCCAAGGGCACATCAGCGCCTGATCACGCGCCCCGAAACGGGTTGGGTTGCGCGCTGAAGGCGGAAAGACGGGGGAGGGCCTCAATGGGCGAGGATATCCTTGCGCCGCTCCAGGCAGGCCCGTCCCAGATCCTCCAGGGTCTTCTTCTTCAAAACCTTCTCGGCGAGGGGAAAGACAATCCGCTCCTCGTTGACAAAGTGACGTCGGGAGTAATGGACGGTGGCCTGAAGCAGGCGGCGGGCTTCCGCCACACTGCGCACCGCCTGGATGCGGCGCAGGTTGCCATCAATCTCCTCATGTTCATGGTGGAAATTTTCCCGTTGCCCCATCTGCTCAAGGCAATGCTCCAAGGGGTTGATCACCAGTTCGTCCTCCACCCGGGCATGGGATAGCAGCATGAATTCCAGCGTCCGCGCCATGCCTTTGACCTCGGCGAGCGTTTTCAAAGCGGGCAGCACGTGCTCCATATGATCAAAGAGATTATGAAACACCGTGTGTTCCGCCTGCAATACTTCTGTGATCTTCATGCGGGCAGAATATAGCACCGGTTGCCAATTTGCAAAGCGGCGGGAAAAGTTTTTATCAGGTGAATGATTCCATGCCGGCGCAGGAGCAGACCAGGTTGCGATCACCATACACGTTGTCAATGCGGCCCACCACCGGCCAGAATTTGAAATCATGCAGCCAGCGGGCCGGATAAGCCGCCTGTTCCCGGGTGTAGGGCCGGTTCCAGTTTTCTGCCGCCAGCATATCCGCGGTGTGGGGCGCGTTCTTCAACGGATTGTTCACCCGGTCCAACTGTCCGCTCTCCACCGCCGTGATTTCCGCATGAATCGCGATCATCGCCTCGCAAAAACGGTCCAGCTCCGCCTTGGATTCGCTCTCGGTGGGTTCGATCATCATGGTGCCTGGCACCGGCCAGGAAATGGTGGGGGCATGAAACCCGAAGTCCATGAGCCGCTTCGCCACATCCTCCACCGTCACAGACTTGAACTCCCGCAGGTCGATGATGCACTCATGCGCCACCAGATTGCCCGGCCCCTTGAAGAGGACGGGGTAATAGGCATCGAGTTTGTGGGCCATGTAATTGGCGTTCAAAATGGCGACCGCCGTGGCCGCCCGCAAGCCCTCGGCCCCCATGGCTGCGATATACACCCAGGAAATCGGCAGAATGCTGGCACTGCCCCAGGGGGCGGCGGACACCGGGGCGGTCAGCCGCCCATTGCCCGGCGCGACCATCGGGTGGCCGGGGAGAAACGCCACCAGATGGGCGGCCACGCCGATGGGGCCCATTCCCGGGCCCCCTCCGCCATGCGGGATGGCAAAGGTTTTGTGCAGGTTCAGATGGCAGACATCGGCGCCAATATCCGCCGGGCGACAAAGGCCGACTTGGGCGTTCATGTTCGCGCCATCCATATACACCTGCCCGCCGTTGGCATGAATGATTTGGCAGATTTCCCTGATGGCGGTTTCAAACACCCCATGGGTGGAGGGGTAGGTGACCATGAGCGCCGCCAGATCAGATCGGTGCGCCTCGGCTTTCTGGCGCAAATCGGCCACATCGATATTGCCCTGGGCATCACAGGCCACCGCGACCACGCTCATCCCGGCCATGACCGCGCTGGCGGGGTTGGTGCCATGCGCGGATTGTGGAATCAGACAAATCCGGCGCTGGGGTTCGCCACGGCTGAGGAAATAATCCCGAATCACGAGCAGCCCGGCATATTCGCCCTGGGACCCGGCGTTGGGTTGCAGCGAAATGCGGGCAAATCCGGTGATTTCCGCCAGCCATTGTTCCAGTTGCTCAAACAAAATGCTGTATCCCGCCGCCTGTTCGCGCGGGGCAAAGGGGTGCAGCTTGGCGAATTCCGGCCAGGAAACAGGAATCATCTCGGCGGTGGCATTCAGCTTCATGGTGCAGGAACCAAGCGGGATCATGGCCTGGGCCAGGGAAAGATCCTTCAGTTCCAAGCGTTTCAAATATCGCAGCATTTCCGTCTCGGAATGGTACCGGTTAAAGACTGGATGCGTGAGAAACACGCTTTTGCGCGACCATGCCGCAGGAAAACCGGCGGTGGCCTCCGCGTACAAGTCCGCGAGTTTGAAGGGCAGGGGATTGGGCTCGGCGAACACGGCCAGCAGCGTCTCCACTTCATCCTCTCCGCAAGTCTCATCCAAGGCGACGCCGACGGCGGTGGCGCTATAAACGCGCAGGTTGATGCCTTGGCGATCAGCGCGGGCCAGCAATTGAGGCACCCCGCCCTGGGGGGTTATCCGCAAGGTGTCGAAAAACACGCCCGTTTCGACCGTGTGCCCCAGCTTTTTCAACCCGCTGGCCAACAATTGCGTCAATTGGTGAATGCGTTGGGCGATTTGTCGGAGCCCGGTGGGGCCGTGGTAAACCGCATACATGGCGGCCATGTTGGCCAGCAGTGCCTGCGCCGTGCAAATGTTGCTCGTCGCCTTTTCCCGGCGTATATGCTGTTCCCGCGTGCCGAGCGAAAGCCGCAATCCCGGCCGGTTGCGCGAATCCTTGGAAATGCCTACCAAGCGGCCGGGCATTTGGCGCTTGAAGGCATCCTTGGTGGCAAAAAATGCCGCATGCGGCCCGCCATAACCGAGCGGAACACCAAACCGCTGGGTATTTCCAACCGCGATATCCGCACCAAATTCCCCCGGCGGACGCAGCAGGGTGAGGCTCAGCAGATCCGCCACCACCACCAGCAGACCGCCCGCCGCATGGACCGATTCCGCCAGCGTCTGCAAGTCGCGCACTTCTCCATGCGTATCCGGATACTGCACCAGCACACCCCCGATCCGGGCGTCAAACACCATCTTATCAACCTCCACCACAGCCACTTCTATATCAAGTGCCGCCGCCCGGGTTTTTACGACCTCAATGTTCTGGGGATGGCATTCCGCCGCCACAAGGAAGCGGGTCCGACCCTCGGACGCCTGGAGCCGGTGACACATCATCATCGCCTCTGCGGCGGCGGTGGCTTCATCCAGCATGGACGCATTGGCAATATCCATCCCGGTCAGGTCACACACCATGGTTTGGAAGTTCAGCAAACCTTCCAATCGACCTTGCGAGATTTCCGCCTGGTAGGGAGTGTATTGGGTGTACCAACCGGGATTTTCCAAGATATTGCGCTGAATCACTGGCGGGGTGATGCAGTCGGAGTACCCCATGCCAAGGTAGGATCGGTAAACCTTGTTCTTTACGGCAATCTGGCGCAACTGTTTGAGCACTTCAGCTTCGCTCTGGGCAGCGGGCAACCCCAACGGACGTCCCAATTGAATGTCAGACGGAACCACCGTATTTACAAAGTCTTCCATGTTCGGATAACCGAGGCAGCAAAGCATTTGCGACAGGTCATCTGCCCGCGGTCCCAAGTGGCGGTTTACAAAACGGTCTGGATGTTCAACGAGCGTCTTCATTAAAGTAAAGCAATATTCCAAGTGGTGCTCAAGTGGCCCAATATCAGTTCACCCGGCGAAATGACAAGGGGTAGGGTAGGACGGGACCCTGACAATGCAAGTGGAAAGCAGAGAATGATGTTGATTCAGGGGGATGGCCCGAATGATGCTCTTTGAATATCAGCAGGATTTGGTCGGTGAAAGCTAGGTGACAGACTGTCAAAAACTTAGCGAAATCTTTTCGATCTGCGTTTGACTTTGAAAATGGTGGTTGGATAGAATCCGGCATCCAATAACCGTTGGAAGTATAGGTGACTTGTGGCTGCCAAAGACGACTATTTAATTGACCAGTTGGTTGACACGGGTCTGGTGACCAATGAACAGGTGAACCAGGCTCGCGCTGATTTGGGATCCGCCGGTGAAGGCGTGGTGGACTGGCTGGTGACCCATAAGATAATCCGCATCCCGGATGTGACGCAGGCCAAGGCGTCCCAGTTCGGCGCGGAGGTGATTGACCTGCAGAACACCAAGCTTGAGGATGCGATCATCAATGTCATCCCGCGGCATATCGCCAAGCGTTACAATGCCATTCCGATCAGTCGGCACGGTCACATCATTGCGGTGGCCTTGGCGGACCCTTCCGATTTGGACACCATCGACGCCCTGCACCACGCCCTCAAGGCGGATATCGAAGTGAAGGTGGCCTCTCCCGAGGAAATCGAATCGGCCATCAACAAGTACTACGGGGGGGCGGATGATGATGTCAGCAAGATCATTCAAGACATCACGGAAGGGGACGTGGAAGTCACCGCGCCCAGCAAGAACATGGGTGCGGATGATGGGTCCACGGTCGAGGCCGATGCGCCCATCATCAAGCTGGTGAACCAGATCATTGTGGAGGCATACAAGTCACGCGCCTCGGATATCCACCTGGAACCACTTTCCAAGACTTTTCGGGTCCGTTACCGCATTGACGGCATCATGCACGAAATGAAGAGCCCGCCCAAACGGCTCCAGGCCTCGATCATGTCGCGCCTGAAGATTCAGTCGAACATGTCCATCGCGGAAAAGCGCATTCCGCAGGACGGGCGTATTCAGACCTCGGTGGGCAACAAGACCATTGATTTGCGAGTGTCCTGCATCCCCACCAATCACGGGGAAAGCATCGTCATGCGTATCCTTGACAAGGAAGGGTTGAAGCTGGGGTTGCCGGAACTGGGCTTTTTCACAGATGATCAGCAGACGTTTGAGCGGTTGATCGGCCTGCCGGACGGCATTCTCCTGGTGACCGGCCCCACCGGTTCAGGCAAGACCACGACGCTGTACTCCTGCCTGAATTTCATCAACCGGCCGGACCGCAAGATCATCACCGTGGAAGACCCGGTGGAGTACATCCTGGCGGGCATCAACCAGGTGCAGGTGCATGAGTCGGTGGGGATGACCTTCGCCGCCGCCTTGCGTGCCATGTTGCGCCAGGCGCCCAACGTGGTCATGCTTGGGGAAATTCGCGACTTGGAAACCGCGAGCATCGCGATCAACGCCTCACTCACCGGTCACTTGGTGTTTTCCACCCTGCACACCAATGACGCGCCCAGCGCCGTCACCCGTCTGATCGACATCGGAGTGAAGCCCTTCTTGGTGGCCTCCTCGACAAGGGCGATCATGGCCCAACGCCTCGTCCGGAAAATCTGCAAACGTTGCCCAGCGCCCTACACGGCAACCGACCACGAGTTGAAGGC
Organism: uncultured Verrucomicrobiota bacterium; assembly: GCA_903930345.1. Classification (GTDB taxonomy): domain Bacteria; phylum Verrucomicrobiota; class Verrucomicrobiia; order Limisphaerales; family CAIYYI01; genus CAIYYI01. The sequence goes on along the minus strand of CAIYYI010000700.1, from coordinate 2,124 downwards.
GCTCAACATTGATCCGGCCAGCGTGGCCAACGCCAAGATTTCAAAGGGCAAAGGGTGCAATGACTGCAATAAGACCGGGTGCCGGGGGCGTATGGGTATTTTTGAAATATTCGTCATTGATGACGAGGCTCGTCGGCTGATTTATGAAAAGGTGCCATCCTCGGTGTTGCGCATCCGCGCCCGGGAGATCGGCATGCGGACGTTGCGCGAGGATGGCACACGCAAGGTGCTGGCCGGCCAGACCACGCCGGATGAAGTCATCCGTGCGACCGTGGGCGACTTGGACTGACCGTGAAACGGCCCACATCCATGTTGAAACAGGAAACAGCAGCGGGATTTATCAAAGGTTAGAAAAGTAGAAGACTATGTCGTATTCGATGTCCGATTTGTTGCAGTTGGTGGTGCAGGAAGGCGCCTCGGATTTGCACACGCGGGTGGGCATTCCACCCACCATTCGCGTGCACGGCATTTTGCACCGTGTGGAAGGCCCGCCTCTTCGTCCTGAAGATTCCGAGGAATTGATGCGCAGCATCACCTCGGAGGATCACATTCAGGCCGTGCGCGAGCGCGGCAGCAGCGATTTCGGTTTCGCCTTTGGCGAGCTGGCCCGTTTCCGCGTCAGCGTGTTCAAGGAAAAAGGCAACTTTGCCATGGTGCTGCGGCAGATTCCCAGCCGGCTGCTGACGCTGGACCAGATCGGCCTGCCGCGCGGCACCATCATGGGGCTGCTGAACAAGCCCCGCGGTTTGGTGCTGGTGACCGGACCCACGGGCTCGGGCAAATCCACCACGCTGGCCTCGATGATCAACATCATCAATGAGGAGCGTGATGACGCCCATATCATCACGATTGAGGATCCGATCGAGTACTACCACACCCACAAGAAGGCGGTCATGACCCAGCGCGAGGTGAATGTGGATGTGCCCACCTTCGGCGAGGCGCTGCGGCGTGCGTTGCGCCAGGATCCGGACGTGATTCTGGTGGGCGAAATGCGCGACCTGGAAACGATCGACGCCGCCATCACGGCGGCGGAAACCGGCCACTTGGTCTTCGGCACCTTGCACACCACCGGGGCGGCCAAGACCATCGACCGTATCGTGAACGCCTTTCCGATGAATCAACAGGAGCAGATCCGCATTCAGCTTTCCACGGTGCTGCAGGCGGTGATCTCCCAGCTCCTGCTCCCGCGCATCGACAAGCCTGGACGTGTGGCGATTTTCGAGATCATGATCAACACCCCGTCCGTGGCGGCGCTGATCCGCGATAACAAAACCTTTCGTATCCAGTCGGACATTCAGACGGGCGCCAAGTATGGCATGTTGACGCTGGACAGTTTTCTGATGGAGAAATACACGCAGGGCCTCATCGCCCGCGAGGAAGTCGTCGCCAAGGCCCAGGACGCCACCACCATCCTGGCCAAGCTTCAAGAGTACGACATTGAACAAGCGGCCAAAGCGGCGCGTGGCGAGTCGGTGGGCGCGCGGCCCGGAACATCCTCGAAATAATTTATGTCGGAATCTGTTTCCAACCCGTTCCTGGCGCTCATCCGCGAGCGCAATCTCCTCGATGACATGCAGATTGAGGAGGTGAAGGAAGAGCACCTTCGCGGCGCGAAACCAGTCGAGCAGGTTCTGGCGGATTTCGGCCTCATCGACATTGCCACCCAGTTGCAGATCAAGGCGGACTATCTCTCCACCGAGGTGGTGGACGTCAACGCGCGCGATCTGCCGGCGGAGGTGCTCAAATGCGTTCCGGCAACCACCGCCCGGATGTACAAGTGCCTGCCGGTGGCACTGTACGGTTCCACGGTGCAGATTGCCCTGGCGGATCCGCTCAACCCCGCCATTGTTGACGAACTGGGCTTCGTCATTGGCCGGGACATCCAGTTGGTGGTGGCCGATCCCGAGCAGATCGAGCGTGCGGTGCTCAAATATTACGGTGAGGAAACCGGCAATGTTTCCGACATGCTGAAGGAGTTGGGCGAGGACGAGAACATCGCCCGGGAAGTCAGCGCCGTGGTGGCCACGGATAACATCGCGGAACTGGCCGATCTGGCCAATGATGTTCCGATCATCCGTTTCGTGAACCTGGTTCTTTTCCAAGCCATTCAGGACCGCGCCAGCG
>CAIYYI010000699.1 GCA_903930345.1 uncultured Verrucomicrobiota bacterium | reverse complement strand
GTGCGACCAAGCGTATCTTGTGCTTTATCTTGAATCGGTTGGTCAAGCAGATCGGAAGCATGTTTGCAAGGTTCCGTTTCGCTACTGTGGTTAGTTAGTGTGCTCATGATAAACTCCAAGAAACGCTTGTTGCTACATGCAGATTGTTAGATGCGTTTGCTAAAGGTACTTGCACTGGCCAGCATGATACAGCTACCTTGCTTTGCCAGCATCCCACAAACGGCTAAGTCCTGTGATCCATCCAGCCAAGACTTTGCCCGCCTCCGCCTCATCAGTGAGCGGTTCCTCCTGATGAGCGACACGAGTATTACGGAAGTCGTTGATCTCCGCAACACATGCAAGTAACTCACGTCCGCCAGCAAATTTCAACTCTGTCTTAAGAGCATCGAAAACACCTGTCAGTTTGGTATTGTCGTTGAGGGCAAAGTCGAGACAGCTACGTAGCAGGCCAAGAGGGGAGACGCCGTTCCGGTAGACCAGTGTCTTCTTGAGATTGCGCGCCAGTTGTTCGTAATGAGGAACCATCCTGCGGTCAGCCCCACCTAAGTATGGTTCGAACCAATCTTTCTGTTCCTGCATATTGCCTGGCATTTTCGGGGTCAGTTTCTGCAGTAGCAGCCCCTTAGCCGCTTCATCGATAACGCCGAGCAAGGCTGTGAACACGGGTGCGTAACTCACTCCTGACTTCTTCTCAAAGAAGCGATACAGTGATATGGCTTCGTCTGCTGCTTTTCGTAAGCGATCAGGCAATGCATCTAACACCTTTGTGTCAACCAGCCCTTTGGCTTCCGACACCTCGGCTTCAAGCATGCCGAGGCCAGCGAATAGCGGCATATCGTTCTTAAACTGCTCTTCGTTGGTGAGGTCATGAAGTGCAGGCGCACACATTCGCGCCAGTTCTTCAAACGTGCTGCCCTGAAAGCGTTGAAAGACGCCTTCGGGTACGAACACGTACTCCCACTTTATGCGCTTGGTGGATCCAGCCTTACACCATTCAATGGCCGCCCGAGCCTTGATGGGCACGTCCCTGTCAACCTGCCCTTTGGTCTCGACAAGATAGTAGTTGCCGCTGTTGACGCGCACAAAAAAATCGGGCGTGTAGAACGCAAGCCGTGCACCGTCCGACAGGTAATCCACGCGTAGGCACTGCGGCCCCGCGTTCTTGGCGAATGCCGCCACATCGGATGACTTATCGCATAGTCCTACGAAGGCCGTTTCCAGCGTGCGATTACACGGCACGAGATTGAATATGGTTTTAGCAGACAGTTGGACCGGACGACGTTCACTCACGGTCACCTGAAACGGACGCCAGAGTCCTAGAGATACAGGTTGCGCCTCTGTCTGGCGAATCTGCTTGAAAAGGATCTTGCGCCGGATCAACGGCACGAAGACCGCCCTCACATATTCCCTGACATCACTGTCCGATAAGCGGGCGACCAGTGTAGCGTCGAAAATCGAATGGCCTGGGCCGAATAGCAAATCCTCGAAGAAATTCTGCAACAGTGGGCCGAGAACTTGATGGGTGCCTTTGATCTTACAGATGTACTCCAGCTCCTGCTCGTAAAACGATATAGCGCCAATGCCGGAATCCAGCAAGGCGAGGCTCACCTTCATGTGCTCGACGATCTCGCCGGTTATAAGATGCCGCCCCTCATACTGGACTTCGTCTGGTCCTCGTCCTTCACCGACAGGCAGGGTCGAGTACTTCTTGAATGCGTCTTTGACTTCAACAAGGGAGATGGGGCCCAACACGGGCAGCGTTTGATTGGCACTTGTCAGTTGGGGGATGGAGATATCCAAGGCCGACAAGTCTTTTTTTGCTGTGTCAGGGTAAATAGAAACCGTGGTCGTCGGAACCTTGTCCACTTCCACAATGTCGATGGGCAACCCTTCTTGAGACAGTTCATCTCTATACAGGCGTGCAAACGCCTCATGTTCCACAACGGCGACAACCTCGTTCGCCTGTCCACATGGTGTCATGCGCCGCAGGCCGCGTCCCAGCGTCTGTTCCGGCAG
>CAIYYI010000698.1 GCA_903930345.1 uncultured Verrucomicrobiota bacterium | reverse complement strand
GAATCAAATCCGGGCCGCTGTACCCCTGGATCCAGGTTTTACCCGGTCCGATGTCATCGGTGTAAGCCGTGCCGTAAACCTCAATGAGCGAGTTGTTATAGGCGGCCTCCTGCCTGGCCAGAGCGGCCTGAAACTCAGTCAGGGAATCCTGCTCCGAGCGCATCAGCCGGGTCACGTCCTTGGCATCGTCAAAGGACACGACGGCGTTGTTCAGGGCCACGACGGCGCGCTGGTAAATCTGCTCGAAGTGGGTGCCATTATCCGTGCCCACCACGACGTTGGGATTGAGGTCGAAGGCGATGCCGCCCTCGGGAATGCCGAGCGGGCTCAGGCCGCCTTCGGCGTTGTCCATGTCGGTCTGCAGGCTTTCAGCGGTGGCGGCGATTTCCGCCAGCTCGGGCACGGTGGTGCGGTCGATTTTCTGGATGCCCTCATGCAGGGCATTGTAATCCTCGGCGGGCAGGATGGCGTTGCCCACCACCCAGTTGAGCAGCGCGCCCTGGCCGGTGCGGCTGGCCCAGTGGTCCATGCCCCAATACCGCGTCACGCAATTGGTCGTGCCGTCCGTTTGGAGGTAGGCTCGCTGGCTGTTGGCACGGGTGGTGCCGAAGTGGCTCCACCCGGCATTCTTGACGGAGAGAAAATCCTTCCGCCAGGTCAGGTCAAACACCTGCCGTCCGGAGGTGGCGATGGCTTTGGCGGCAGTGGCAAATTTGCGCTCGTCCTGGTAATCCACCGAGACCGCCATGCCCAGCACATTCACCGCCTCAGCCCGGGGCACCCAGTCAAAGCAGGAATTCATGAGCAGGGAGTAATAGCCGGCCATTGCGGTGAGATAATGGCCATAGGCATCGCCATGCCCCTGGGGATACATATAGGCGGCGTCAGAGGCGCCAATGCTGCCGGACGCGTTATTCGGGCTGGGCTGGATGTTGTAGTTGTTGGCATAAATCACCTCGCCGGCGTCAATGCCCCGCGTGTAATTCCAGACCAGGCGATTATAGACCGGCGACATGCGGACCCCGGGCATGAGGAAGTCATCCCGGCCGCGCTGGAGCGAGAGCTCCTCCTCGAGCAATGTCGGCACCTGGCCCTTAAAGGAGAACATGGAGGAGGCGATGCTCCCATAGGTCTTGTCCGCCGTGCCGATACCGATGGTCGGGTTGGCTGCGTCGGCGGTGGCTTCATTGCCGAGCATCATGTAGAGGTCATTGAGATAGCCGGCGGCCAGCAGCAGCGCATCGTTGGCGGGACCATAATTGTAGCCCGACTCGATACTCAGCATGCGGCCGCGCCGCAGCACAGTTTCATAGATCTGAATCAGGCCGTAGTTGTTGATGGTGGCCTGGTTCAGGGCCACATCGCCCTCCCAGCGGGTGCCGGCCTCCGTCAGGATGCTGGAATCGCTGTTGACCGGGTTGCTGAACAGGTCGGTCGTGCGCTGATTGAATGGGTTGATGCCAGCCAGCACGCGCTTGATCCAGCCTTCGGCCAGCACCGGCTCGGTCCAGGCCGACCACTCCCCATAGAGCGGATGGGAGGCGGACTTGGGCCGGTAACGCATGACGATATAATTGTCGCAGAGCGCCTGGATGCCGGCCCCGCCAATGGTCTGGCGCGGCTGGTTCGTGCCCGTGATCAAGGACTGGTAGGCGCTCATGGCATCATCGGCGGCCGGCGGCAGGCCATCCACCGGCTGGGCGATTTTCCACTGATACTCATACTCGGCGTAGCGGCCGGCCAGATCGGCGGTATGCTGGAAGGTCACCTGCTCACTCAAGGGATTGGGCGCGGTCAGCACCTTGACCTCGCCGCCATAAAGCTGGCTGCCGCCGACGCGGAAAACATGCAGGGCCACGGGGTCGCCGGGCTTGGTGAAGGCCGTGCCGCTGGCTTCGGCCAGCGTCACATAACCGGAGCCAGGACCGGTGGCGCTGATGGCGTAGGAATCCACGGCCGTGTTGGGGCTATCGACATTGGCCAGATCGCCGATCGCGACTGAGACGGTCTGGCGCGGGTCCGGGATGTAGGTGCCCGGCCGGTTCGGATCTTCCATGAAGGTTTGGACCTCCGTGGCCAGGTCGTCCACCAGCGAATCCCAACTGCCCTTGTCAGCATCCGCAGCAGGGCACAGGGCTTTGACGGCAGCCAGGTCTGAACCCCGCAGCACATTCAGCAGGACATAGCTTTCGCCGACGGTTTCGGCCACATACCGGCCCGAAAGCACGAGCTGGCCTTTGGTGCCCCGGTTGGGATCCAGGAACACGCGCTGGGCCAGATGGGGCGGCAGGAGCGGGAAGTAATAGAGACCCTGATACAGGGTGGCGCTCACCCCGCCGGGCAGCGTCTTGAGCTCATGGTCCGCCAGGTCCGAGCTTTTCTGCCGCGTGGCGTCATGCAGCACCGCGCTGGGCAGGGCGGCGTGCAGGTTGGAGGCCAGCGATTGCTGATACAGAATCTGCGCTGTGCGCATGTCGCGCACCCCGGCCAGATTGAACTTGGGCGTCGTCAGGGTGGCGCCAAAGGGCAGCGCGGGCACGGTCTTGGAGGCATCGCTGGGGTCGCGTTCGGGCCAGATGGGACGATAAACGATCTCCAAAGATGCGGTCTCGCGCACGGCAGGGTCGCCCACAAACTGGCCATTGGTCGGATCCCAGGGCCGCAAGTAGGGCACGATGCTGCCAGCGGGCGGCGGGCTGGACACGCCCGGCCAGTCGAAATTCGCCTCGGTCTTGTAGTAGAATCGCATGGTGAAGCTGTTGGAGTAGCTGGGAGAAACTCCCAGGAACGGCGGCCGGTTGCTGAAGACGACCATTGTGCTGGTGTAAGCATTGGTGCAGGCCAGCGCAAGGGTCCCCTGCATGGCCTGCGTGCCGCTGGCCACGACCGCCAGCGTCAGATGATTGGTCACCTGGGTTTGATCATAGAGATCCCGTACGACAACGGTGTAGGTGGCGGTGCCCACGTTCGCGATCTGCGGCGTGCCGACCAGCGACAGGCCATCAATGGAGAGCCAGTCCGGCAGCGTTTCCACGGTGCTCATGCCCAGGTATTCATCCTGGCGGGAGGCATGGAGGACGCACCGGAATTCCCTGCCCACAACGGCGGTGGCATTGGCGAGGGACTGGAAGGTTTTATTGGTCAGCACGTAGGTGCCGACCTTCAAAACCGGAAGGCCCGCATGCGGACCGCGGTAGACCCAGGTGTCATGGTTCCGGTCGCCCCAGGTGAAGCTGTTGTAATTGCCATAGATGGCACTGGCGGCGAACGCAGCGTTCCAGCCGCCGGGCAGATCACCCCCGCCGTGGTACGGCTCGGTGTTGTAATTGATGGCGCTGTCGCCGGTGCCATCCACCGGCTTGGCCAGCAGCGGCAGCGGCATGGGCGCCTGCAAGAGCTGCCCGGCCGGCACGATGTAATCAAACACATATCCGGCGGCGGGATCCTCGCGTACGACTTGAAAGGCGGAGACGGCCGGACGGCCGTCCGCAGCGAGGTAACTCACCAGCACAAACGGGGCGGAGGAATAGCTGACCGCATTGGTCTGGTTCAGGTCGTCGCGGGTGGCGAAGGCGGTGCCGCCAGCCATGATGGCGTGCTCCTCGTTGGGATTATAGCCCGGCAGCTCCGAATTGGTCTGCCGATAGATCGTGCCCATGGTCTCATACGGGTCAAGCGTGCCGCTGCCGATTTTGCTGGCCAACACGATTTTGCGCGGGTTCAGCGGCCACTGGATGGTGTAATGCCCCAGGGCGGACGGCCAGTAAATGGGCGTGAAACCCAGCTGGGCATTCCCCGCGTTCAGGCCGACCGACGAGGAGGAGGAAACGTCGCTGCGGAACCACCAGACCTCCAGCAAATTCGTTCCGGGACTGGCATTGACCGGGATGATGGCCCCGGCATTGGCCGCCGCGAACCCATTGGTAAAGGGATCCAGATAAGCGCCGGGATGGAAGGAGATACCGACGGCCTGGTTGATGTAACCCGCGAGATACCCTGCCCCCAGCGCGCCCGCCTCTCCGGCGGGCGGATTAATCCGATCACCCACGTTGACTGTGGCCATCACCACACGCGGCGCGACGGTATCATCCGCAAACAATCTTGTGCCGGGCGCATACACCAGATCCGGCGGCTGGCCGGGATAGGGCACCGGCGTGGGCTCCGCACCCGCACTGGCCACCACGGCTGGCGGCTCACCCGGATGATTCGCATAGGTGGGGGCTGGGCCGGGGTTGCTCGCCACCGCCGGAGCTGCGCCCGGATAGGCCGCATAAGCGGGGGCCGCTCCGGGGTCGCTTGCAAATGCCGGGGCCGTGCCCGGATAAGCGACGTAAACGGGCGCGGGGCCGGGATCGCTCGCAAATGCCGGGGCCACTCCCGGGTAAGGCGCATAGGGCGGAGCGCTCCCGGGGTCGGCCACCACCGCCGGGGCCGCCAGGTAAACCAACACCGTGATCGAGCCGCTCACGGAGGTGTAATTCGTGTCGTTGGGGGTAAAGATGAGGCCCACCGTATTGGTGCCGACGCCCGGGATCGTGGCCGGCGCGGTAAAGGCAAAGGTGCCGGCGACCGAGGCCACGCCGCCGCTCAAGGTGGAACTGGCCAGGCTCTGGCCGTTGGTGAGGGCGCTGGCGGCCGGCCAGGCGCTCACGGTGGACGTCCAGAACGAGACCGTCACGCTGACGGTGCCGGTCACGCTATAGTAAGCCGGGTCGGTCGGGGTGAAAGTCACGCTTTGGGCCGCCGTGCCCAGGGCGGGGACGAGGTCGGGCGTGTTGAAGGCAAATGTCCCGGGCACGGAAGCCACGCCGCCGCTGAGGAGGGAACTGGCCAGCGACTGGCCAGTGGCAATGGCGCTGGCGGCCGGCCAGGTGCTCACAACGGGCGTGGCGCGGATGGCCAGCGTGAGGCTTTGGCTGCTGGTATCGCCCAGGAAACCGATGGCCACGCCGGTGTAGGTGCCGGCATCCGGCAGGAAGGCGCTGGCCAGGGTATAAGCCGCGTTGGTGGCGTTCAGCAGGTTGGTGCCATTGAACTGCCACTGGTAGGCATAGGCGTCGCCATTGGTCAAAACCAGGCTGGAGGTAAAGGACTGGCCGACCGAGATGACCTGGTTGGTGAGGCCGGCGGTCCGGGGCGGCCCGCTGGCCACCGCCAGCGCATGATACGCTTCGCCGCCGGCGGCCAGGGTGGCCGCCACCCAACCATCGCTCTGGACCAGCACCGGGAGCAAGCTGGAGGAGGCGCTGGCACCCGTGCCCAACTGCCCGCTGACGTTGTAGCCCATGCCCCAGACCATCCCATCCGTCCGCCTATACAGCGAATGGTTGACGCCTGCCGCCACCGCCACCACGTTGCTGGCCACATTTACCGGCCGGTTGCGGCTGGTAACGCCGCCGTTGCCCAACTGGCCCCAGCCATTGTAACCCATGCTCCAGAGCGTGCCGCCCGCCTGAATTAAGAGGCTATGGCTATCGCCCGCCGCCACCGCCAGCACGTTGCTGGCCACATTCACCGGCCGGTTGGTGCTGACGTAGTTCCCGGTGCCCAACTGGCCGTAGCTGTTGTAGCCCGCGGCCCACGCCGTGCCGTCGTTCTTTACCAGCAGTGAATGACCATTGCCCGCCGCCACCGCCACCACATTGCTGATCACGAACACGGGCAGGCTGCTGTTGTTGGTGGTGCCGTTGCCCAACTGGCCCGCCGCATTATTCCCCATCGCCCACAGCGTGCCGTCGTTCTTCACCAACAGCGAGTGGCTGCTGCCAGCCGCCGCCGCCACCACATTGCTGGCCACGCACACCGGTCGGTTCGTCGCGACCAGCGTCCCGTTGCCCAACTGGCCCGCCGCGTTATTCCCCATCGCCCACAGCGTGCCGTCGGCCTTCACCAACAGCGCGTGGCCGGCCCCGGCCGCCACCGCCACCGCATTGCTCGCCACGCAGATGGGCTTGTTGGTCGAACTTACCGTCCCATTGCCCAACTGGCCGTAGGCGTTGGTGCCCATGGCCCAGAGCGTGCCATCCGCCCGGATGGACAGCGAAAAGCCCTGGCCAACCGCCAGCGCCACCACGTTGCTGCCGAGGGCGGCGGACTGGATGGTGCTGAGGGGCGACGCATTCCCCAACTGGCCGGAGGTGTTGTCGCCCCAGCCCTTCAACGGGGCGTTGGGCACCGTCAGAAAAGCCGGCAGGCTGATGGCCATGCCGAGAGTATTGGTGATCGCCACCTGGTAGTTGCCGCTGTTGGTGAACTGGAAACTGGCATAGCTCAGGGTGCTGTTGGTCTCTCCCGTCAGCTTCACCCCGTCCTTGAACCACTGGTAGGCCAGCGGCTCAAGCCCGCCCGCCGTGACGCTGAGGGCCGCCGCCGCCCCCACGCTCACCACGCTGCTGGCCGGGCTGACAATCACCCACGGCGGGGCGTTGGCGGTCACGCTCGCAGTGCCGCTCACGGTGTTGTAATTGGTCGTGGCCGCCGGCGTGAAGGTGACGCTTTGCGAGGTGACGCCGCCGGCAGGCACCGTAGATGGGGTGGTCCAGGCAAACGTGCCCGCCACGGAGGCCGTGCCGCCGCTCAAGCTGGAGCTGGCCAGCGTCTGGCCGTAGGTGATGGTGCCGGCCGTCGGCCAGGCCGTCACGCTGGGGGTGTCCTTGTTCACTGTCACGCTCACCGTGGTGTTTGTGGAGGTGAAATTCCCTGTGTCAGCGGGTGTATAAGTCACCCCTTGCAAAACCGTGCCCGCGTTGGGGGCCGTGCCCGGTGTGGTCCACCCGAAACCGCCCGCAGGGGTAGCCGTGCCGCCCGTCAGGGTGGAACTCGCCAGCGTCTGGCCGTAAATGATGGCGCCAGCCGTCGGCCAAGCTGTCACGACCGGCGTGGCTTTGTTCACCGTGACGCTGACGGTGTAATTCGTGCTGAGGTAATTCGTCGCCGCTGCGGGTGTGAAGGTCACGCTGGGCGTCGCCGTGCCGGCACCGGGCGCGGTGCCAGGCGTGGTCCAGGCAAAGGTGCCCGCCACGGCGGGCGTGCCGCCGCTCAAGGTGGAACTGGCCAGCGTCTGGCCGTAGGTGATCGTGCCGGCCGTCGGCCAGGCCGTGATGCCGGGGATGGCCCGGTTCACAAGGACGCTCGCCGTGCCGCTGACCGGGGCGTAAGTAACCGTATCCGCAGGGGTAAAGGTGACGCCGGGAGCAGCCGTGCCGGCGTTGAACACGGTGCCGGGGGTGGTCCAGGCAAACGCGCCTGCCACGGAAGCCGTGCCACCGTCCAGGGTGGAGCTTGCCAGAGTCTGGCCGTAAGTAATGGTGCTGACTGTCGGCCAGGCGCTCACCGTGGGGATGGACCTGACCGCCAAGTTGGCGCTTTGGCTGCTGCTGTCGCCGAGAAAGCCGGTGACTAGGCCGGTGTAGGTGCCGGCGTCCGCCAGGGAGGCGCTAGCGTCGGTGTAAGTGGCGTTGGTGGCATTCAGGATATTGGTGCCATTGAGCTGCCATTGGTAGCCATAGGCGTCGCCATTGGTCACATTCAGGCTGAACGTGAATGTCTGGCCCACAGAGATGACCTGGTTGGTAAGGCCGGCCGCCTGGGCCGGTGCGTTGGCCAGCACCAACGCATGATTAGCGCCGTTTCCCACGGCCAGCGTCACCGCCACCAGGTTGCCTGCCACGCTCATCGGCAGGCTGCTGTTGTTGTAATTGCCGTTGCCCAATTGACCGGAATTGTTGAAACCCATGGACCACAGCGCGCCGTCGCTCTTCACCAACAGCGAATGGTATTGTCCCCCCGCCACCGCCAGCACATTGCTGACCACACTCACCGGCAGGCTGCTGTTGTTGGTGGTGCCGTTGCCCAACTGGCCGTAGACGTTGAAACCCATGGACCACAGCGCGCCGTCGCTCTTCACCAACAGCGAATGGTTTTGTCCCGCCGCCACCGCCAGCACGTTGCTGGCCACACTCACCGGCTGGCTGCTGTTGTTGGTGGTGCCGTTGCCCAATTGGCCGTAGGCATTGTAACCCATGGACCACAGCGTGCCATCGCTCTTCACCAACAGCGAATGGTTTCCCGCCGCCACCGCCACCACGTTGCTGGCCACACTCACCGGCAGGCTGCTGTTGTTG
>CAIYYI010000697.1 GCA_903930345.1 uncultured Verrucomicrobiota bacterium | reverse complement strand
GTCGCCCGGCCAGCAATGCTACGAGAAGGGTGTGCGGCATGCGGAATCCTCCGCCTGGCGTCTGGGGCAGGCCATCGCTGCCTACCACCGGGAACTGGGAGACAGCCTGGACCGCCCCGAGGCGCGCAACCGGCGTGACAACTTGCGCGGCAAAGCCACTTTCCAATTCTGGACGCAGGTGGAGAACCATGTTCACCTGCTGCTGGCCGCCGTGGTAGGTCCGGATCGGCCATCAGATCCGGCTTCCTGGAATCAAACCGACTGGGGCAAAGCCGTCCGGAAATCGGTTCGCGAAGCTTATGAACTGGCCTGCCCCCGGCAAACAGCCCGGCAAATGCAGGCGTTTGTCAAAGGCCTTTCCGCTCTTGCCTCTAACCACTGAATCAACCCAACCCACGAAAACCATGAACCAATCCACCTCCCCCCCGGAACGCGCGGCCGCTGTGCTCGCCTACCTCCGGAAGCAGAAGAACAACCGCGGGGCCATGGCCAACTTGCGTTGCGCCCTGGTACCCGCCCGGCGACACCGGGCCTGGCCGCTGCTGGCCAGCATTGGCGGGATTGACCAGCCGATCATCGAATGCGTGGCCGGATCCTACGCCCACCATCCAGATGAAACCACCCAGGGCAACCTGGGCGACACCTGCCGCCAGCTGGCGGGTGCCCACACGAGTTTCGACGCCCGTTTCCGGCGGCTGCTGTCGTGCGACCGGGATGAAATCTGCGAGCGCCTCCGGTCCGTGATACTGGCAGCCAAAAGCAAGGGCATTCCCGTCAACTACGAGGTCCTGCTGGCTGATCTGCTCTGGTGGGGCGACCGCGTGCAAACGCGCTGGGCGCAGTCATACTGGGGCACCACCGAACCGGAGGTAAAGCCGGAACCCCATCCGGAGGAGGCCTCTGTATGACCTGGCTAACCCAACTTACCCTGGACCAGGCCACGGTGGCCCGCCGTCGCTTGCGGGATAATTACGACTGGCACCAGGCGGCCTGGGAGTGCTTTCCCGGTCGGCCCAAGGACGCACGGGATTTTCTCACCCGGCTTGATGAAGCACCGCAAGGGTTCCGGTTGATCCTGGTCTCGCCGCAGCCGGCCACCCGGCCGGAGTGGTGTCCGGCGGAAACCTGGCAATCCCGCGAGATTCCACCCGATTATTTCGGCTGCTCACGCTACGCCTTCCAGCTCCAGGCCAACCCCACCAGGAAAGTGGTGGATCCAAACAAGCCAAAAGTTGTGGGGCCGGATGGCCGGATTAACCGGAACAAAAACGCGCGGAGGATACCGCTGCGGCAGCCCGCCGATCTCACCGCCTGGCTGGAGCGCAAGGCGCTGGCAGGCGGCTTCACCGTGGAAGCAGACTCGCTGCGCATTGTGCCCGAGGGCCAGGACTTTTTTAACCGCAACGGGCAGCGGGGCTCCCACGCCAGCGTGGAGTTTCGCGGCACGCTCAGCGTCACCGACCCCGCGAAGTTCCACCAGACCTTCGCCGCCGGACTCGGCAGCGCCAAAGCCTTTGGCTTCGGCCTGCTGGTCATCGCCCCTTTAAAATAGCAAACCTCAACCCAACCACCTCAATCAACTTATGAAACTGATCGAACTCCACATCCTGCAATCATTCCCTGTCTCCTGTCTGAACCGTGACGATGTCGGCGCGCCCAAGTCCGCCATCTTCGGCGGCGCAAATCGGGCGCGCATTTCCAGCCAATGCCTCAAGCGGGCGATCCGCGAGCAGGCCCAGGAAATTTGCCCGCCGTTGTTCCAGGGCCATCGGAGCCGGCTCATCATCGGCCCCTTGCGCGACGCGCTGGCCCAGGCCGGCATCCAGGAGCCAGCGGCAACCGAAACGGCCAAGCTGGTCGGGGAGCACCTCGCCACATTTGACAAAGAAGCTGAGAAAAAAGGCAACCTGAAGGTCAAAACCCTCATGTTCCTGTCGCCTGCTGAAATCCAGGAGATGGCGCAGGCGCTGGCCGCCATTCTCAGGGCAAATCCCAAGGCCAAAGACCTCGAAAAGGCCGCTGCAAAAGCGGCGAAAAACGCGGCCCTGAAGGACGCCGCCGACATCGGTATTTTCGGCCGCATGGTTGCCAGCGACCACAGCCTCACGCTTGAAGGTGCCGGCCTGTTCAGCCATGCCTTGTCCACTCACCGCGCCGACAATGAGATTGATTTCTTTGCTGCCGTGGATGATTTGCAAAAGGCTGAGGAGTCCGGGGCGGGGATGACTGGCACACTGGAGTTTACTTCGGCCTGCTATTACCGGTATGCGGCGCTCAATCTGGACCTGCTGCAAAGTCATCTCAGCGCCCTGAGCAAGGAGGAATTCAAGCAGGTCGTGGATGCTTTTCTTCGCGCCGCCCTGCTGGCGGTTCCTGGAGCGCGCAAGAACTCCATGAATGCCAACACCGTGCCTGTTTATGTGCTGGGCACGCTCAAGGAGAAGGGGCAGCCTATCCAACTGATCAACGCCTTTGAAACCCCCGTGCGCGCCAAGAACAATGGTTTGGTGAAGGATTCCATCGCCGCGCTCGAAGCCGAGTACAAGCAGCTCAAGGACACCTGGGGCGTGACCGTGACCGGCGAATACCGGATTCCGGGAACCACCCTTGACGCCTTCTGTGCCGGGCTCCTGGCCGGCCTCTGAGCCATGCAACACCTTGCCCTGATGCTGGATGCCCCGCTGCAGAGCTGGGGCTTTGCGAGCCGATTCCAACGGCGGACCACCGGACTTCACCCGACCAAAAGCGCGGTGGTGGGTCTGCTTTGTGCCGCTTTGGGTGCTGCCAAAGGCTCCGCTGCCGAAAAGGAGTGGCTGCCTGCCCTCGCCGCGCTGCGGATGACCGCAGTAACACTACCGCGTGCTCAAAATACCCTCCGGAGGCTGGAGGACTTTCACACGGTCGTAAGCACCCGCCGAGCCAGCGGGAAGGCCAACCCCGATCCAGTCGTCACCCACCGTCAATACCTGCTGGACGCGCGCTTCGGCATCCTTCTGGCGGGAGAAACTGCAGTTCTAAACCGCTTGGCCGAGGCCATACGCAACCCGGTCTGGGGCGTATGGTTTGGTCGCAAATGCTGCGTCCCTGCTGCTCCGGTTTACCGGGCAGGGCCCTGCGATGAAGAGACCGCCTGGAAAGCGCTGATCGGTGGCGAGCCGCGAGAGCAGTTCACCCGGGTGGAGGAAGTGATCCGTTTCGAGGACGGCACGGATTCCATCAATGACCAGCCGGTGAGTTTTGGTGCGGGGGCTTCGAGCGGCCCGGAGGGGAGAAACTTCGTACCGCGTCGGATACGGGTTGTGCCGAAATCCGGCGCAGCCGCCGGTTAGAATACCAGTGGAGATCAGGTGGCCGGAGGGCGGAAAACCTCCGGCTACCCCCTGGCCTATGCCTGTATTTGAAAAGTTCTCCCCACCCGTGTGGGGATGGTCCGGGCAAGAAGCCCACCCACCTGTTCGACGTGTTGTTCTCCCCACCCGCGTGGGGATGGTCCGCGCGAGATGATACCGGCTGATGAGCTTGAGGAGTTCTCCCCACCCGAGTGGGGATGGTCCGACCACCTTCGCGTAAGCGATGCCGGGGGTTGGGTTCTCCCCACCCGCGTGGGGATGGTCCGTCCTTTTGCACGTCCACAGTGGCAAAGCTGATGTTCTCCCCACCCGAGTGGGGATGGTCCGGAACTGATCAACATCATCGAAGCTGGCAGCTTTTTCTCCCCACCCGCGTGGGGATGGTCCGTACTGGACGGCCAGAATTCGCATAATGTCAGTGTTCTCCCCACCCGCGTGGGGATGGTCCGTGGG
>CAIYYI010000696.1 GCA_903930345.1 uncultured Verrucomicrobiota bacterium | reverse complement strand
GCGGGCACCGTGATGGTGAAAAATATCAACAGCGGCACCAACTCCTCGCCCGCGTATCTGGTGAACGCGAACGGAACCCTGTTCTTCAGCGCCAATGACGGGGTGAACGGTGTGGAGCTCTGGAAGAGCGACGGCACCGCGCCGGGAACCGTCTTGGTGAAGGATATCAACAGCGGCACCAATTCCTCGCCCTCGTACCTGGTGAACGTGAACGGGACCGTGTTTTTCGTAGCCGATGACGGGGTGAACGGGCCCGAATTGTGGAAGAGCGACGGCACGGCGGCAGGCACCGTCCTGGTCAAAGATATCAACCGCGGCAGCGGTAGTCCTTTTATAAGATCGCTGTTGAACGCGAATGGGACGCTGCTCTTCACCGGCACGGACGGGGCGAACGGGATGGAGCTATGGAAGAGCGACGGCACCGCGGCGGGCACTGTCATGGCGAAGGACATCTATGGCGGCACCGATAGTTCCTACCCCTCGTATCTGGCAGACGTGAACGGAACCCTCTTCTTCAGCGCCACGGACGGGGTGCACGGGCAGGAGCTCTGGAAGAGCGACGGCACCACGGCGGGCACCGTCATGGTCAAGGACATCGCGGTGCTCGGCAACGGCAACGGTGCCAACCCGGCCTACCTGGCGAACGTGAGCGGGACGCTGTTCTTCAGCGCCGATGACGGGCTGGGGAACCCGAACTCCTTGTGGAAGAGCGACGGCACCGAGGCGGGCACCGTCCTGGTCAAGCGCAATCAGGCCGACTTTGGTTATGCCCAGAACCTGTTCGGCGTGAACGGGACGCTGTTCTTCACCGCCATGGACGCGGTGCACGGGGTGGAGCTCTGGAAGAGCGACGGCACCGAAGCAGGCACTGTCATGGTCAGGGACATCAACAGCGGCAGCGGCAATTCATCCATCAGCTCGTTCCTGAACCTCAACGGCACGCTGTTTTTCTCTGCCACGGACGGGGTGAACGGGCAGGAGCTCTGGAAGAGCGACGGCACCGCGGCGGGCACAGTCATGGTCAAGGACATCCGGACCGGCAGCGGCAGTTCCTCGCCCACTTACCTGGTGAACGTGAACGGGACGCTGTTCTTCAGCGCTGCGGACGGGGTGAGCGGGACTGAATTATGGAAGAGCGACGGCACCGCAGCGGGCACCGCCATGGTGAAAGACATCCGGGCTGGCAGCGGTAGCTCCTCGCCCTTCAGCCTGGTGCCCCTCAGCGGGACGCTGCTTTTCCGGGCCGATAACGGGGCTAACGGGGGGGAACTCTGGAAGAGCGACGGCACCGCGGCGGGCACCGTCCTGGTCAAGGACATCCGGACCGGCAGCGGCAGTTCATCCATAGGCTTCCTGGTGAAAGCGAACGGGACTGTGTTTTTCCCCGCCGATGACGGGGTGAGCGGAAGCGAATTGTGGAAGAGCGACGGCACCGAGGCGGGCACCGTCCTGGTCAAGGACATTCGGGCCGGCAGCGGCACTTCCTCGCCGCTCTACCTGGCCAACGCGAACGGCACGCTGTTCTTCAGCGCCGATGACGGGGTGAACGGGATCGAATTGTGGAAGAGCGATGGCACCGAGGCGGGAACGGTGCTGGCCGGCAACGTCGCCAGTGATTCGGGCAGCTCCGATCCGGCCGTTTTGACCGTGGCAGGCGACCACCTCTTCTTCTCCACGTTCCAAGAGGGTGTGGGGCGGGAATTGTTTCATGTTTCCCTCGCCACCGCGCGGCCCGCGTTGGCCGCAGTACGCCTCGGTGGCTCGCTTCAATTCTCGTGGCCGGCCGCCGCCGGATACCGCCTGGAAGCCACCTCCTCCCTCTCCCCTGCGGATTGGCAACCGGTGGGCACCTCCCCGATCTTGGTGGACGATCAATCCACCGTGCTCCAGTCACTGGGCGGCGCCCCGCGGTTCTTCCGCCTGTGCAAGCCGTGAGCTTGGTGCCCCCCCTTTCCCCAAGGTGCTGTCCGCCCGGCTCTTGCCAAGGACGGTGCCGCTCACCGTGCACCCAGCTTAATCGAAGTCAAAATCCTGACCAAAACCTGGCTCATGCACCCGTTAGTCAAACGATCGAGCAACGCCGCCAGCGGCCAAAAGAATCAGTCAGAGTGCGCCGGTTAATTTTTCGCAATGCCTAAACAAACACTCCGCATCATGAACAAAATTCTGGCTTTGGTGGCCATTGCCCTGCCGATCACCGCCTCTGCCGCAGTTCGGGAATTGGCCCACTACAGCCTCAAGGGGGCCGGGGGTATCCGCGACACCGCCGCTCCTGTGGCTTGGAAGAGCCTTGTTCCGGGCGGACCGGATCTGGCGCGCCAAGGTTCCCCCAAAGTCATGTCCAACGGCCCGGAGTGTCGGCGGCAGGAATATGACTCGTGCATCAGGTTTGAGGCGCCCGACCAGTGCTACAGTGCCGGGCAGAACCTGGTCGATGGTGACAACTTTGTGGTCGAGGCCTGGGCTTACGCGCTCAAGGGAAACGAGGATGGCCTGCATGCGGTGGTCGCCAACGGCCACGGCGGCAGGGGCTTTATTCTGGGTCAATCCGGTGGCGAATGGGTGGTGCTGGTCGGCGGGGTCGGGTTCACCGCGCTGGCGAAAGTGCAGCCGGAGACCTGGACGCATCTGGCCATTGTGAAGTCGGGCGGCCTGATCAGTGGCTGGGTCAATGGCCGGATGGTGAGCCGACTGCCCGGGTTGGGCGGCGGCATCCCGAATTTCTCCATCGGGGCCACGGCTCCGGGCAAGGAGTCCTTCAGGGGCTGGGTTGCCGAGGTCCGCTACTCGTCCTTCCGGGCGGGGCAATTCGATCCGGCGGGGGACTTCCTGCTGGATGCCCGGAAGCTGAAGGCCGCCCAGGCGGAGGAAATGGCCGGGCGGGCAAAATTGGTGGAATCGCTTCTGGCCACCCCGGGGGTGCTGAAGGTGTCGAAGTTTGATGAGCATCCCGCCACGGCGGATTGGCTGATCAAGCCTCCGGCGACGGCGGCCACCGTCCAGCTGTTGCCCGCAGAAAACCATCAGCGCGCGCAGATCATGCTGGCCAACGGCCTGGTCAGCCGCACCTTCCTGGTCGCCGACGGGAATCTGGGCTGCATCAGTCTGCGCCGCTGCGATAAGGACCTGGAATTCGTCCGTGCCATCAAGCCCGAGATTCGGGTGCGCCTGGATGGGGGAGCCTGGGTTGAAGTCGGCGGGTTGACCGGTGCGCCCGACCATGCGTTCATCACCCCCGCCTGGCTGGAGTCGCTGCAATCCAAGCCCGGGGCCCTGCGCCTCACGGGCATGTCTGTGGGGGCCACGGTCAAACCGTACGAGTGGCAGCCCAAGTGCAACGCACCGGCCACGCCCTGGCCGGCAGCGGGTCGTCGTGTCACGTTCCATTTTGCCCCGTCCGCTGGGGCCACCGGGCTCCCCCGGGATCTGGCGGTGGATGTCCATTACGAAATCTATGCGGGCCTCCCGGTGATCATGAAGACCTTCTCCATCCACAACCGTGCGGGCAAGGAGTTTGTGGTGACCCAGTTCGAGGGGGAGCACCTTGCTGTTCAGCCGACCGTTTCCCGCCTGCTGCACGTCGAGAGTGACTACTCGTTCGCCCTGGCCAACGCGACCGACAAGGGGAGCGGACTGGGCATCCATATGGGTGGGGGTGGCGGCCGATACCGGGATTACAACCTGGGCGGGGGCACCACCCGCTTCCTTCGCGATCCGGATTGGGGATCGATGGCCACGCTCAACCAGGCCGAAGACCTGTTCCTGCAGGATCCTCAAAATGCTTTGCTCCTCAGCCGTCCCACGGTCGGTCCGAATTGGACGGTCAGGCCCGGAGAATCCTTCGACGGCTTCCGCACGTTTGAAATCCTCAACGACAGCTCGGAGCGGGAGCGGTTCCATCTGGCGCAGCGCCGCTTTTACCGGAAGCTTGCCCCGCAAAGCGCCGAGCATCTGCTGCAGGTGCTGGCGCCCAATGCCCGCGACCTCGGCACGCTGGGCCCCCTCATGGACCAGATGGCCGAATTCGGATTCGAGCTGCTCCAGGCCCCGGCGTTTACCGGCAGCTTCAGCCACTCTGATACCTCGGCGGCCAACCTCCGCTCGATGAAGCTCGTCTGCGACTATGCCAAGGCCCGGGGAATCCGCGTCGGCGCCTATGAGCTCATGATGGCCTCCCGTGGGTGGGGCTCGCCCCGCGACAACTTCAACTGCATCGACCCGGCCACCGGGCAGCCGGGCAGCCTGTTCGGTCAAAGCGCATGCGGGGCCAGCGCCTGGGCCGACCTGTATTCCACCAACCTGTGGCAGACCATCGGGGAGACCGGCATGGGCGCCTTCATGCCGGATGGGCCGTATCACGGGGACTGCTGCGCCGCGACCAACCACCCGCACCACAAAGGCCTGGAAGACTCGCAGTGGGCGCAGTGGAAGTGGATGTGCCAGGTCCTGCACGAGGGGCAGCGCCGCAATCTCTATATGCCTGCCCCGGACTGGTACTTCCTCAACGGCCAGGCGAGCACCGGCATGGGCTACCGCGAGGCGGTCGATAACATCGACATCGTTTTGCAGACCCTCATCTGCCGCCAATACATCTATG
The DNA here is from genome assembly GCA_903930345.1 of uncultured Verrucomicrobiota bacterium. GTDB lineage: Bacteria > Verrucomicrobiota > Verrucomicrobiia > Limisphaerales > CAIYYI01 > CAIYYI01. Next base: position 1,513 of record CAIYYI010000696.1, on the reverse strand, counting down.
ACGGCACCTGGCACAAGACCGCCAGCATGGGATGGGTGAACGTCAACACCCGGGTGCTCCCCGGCGGCCTGGAGAGGAACCTCGACAAATACGAGCGGCAGTTGGTCGGCCTGCTCTCCTCCGGTGCCGCGGTCTCAATCACCGGCCACCGCCTCTACGATGGCCCGAAGAGCCAGGCGATGCTCCGGCAATGGGTGGATTGGTACCGCCGGTATCAGGCCATCCTCCAGGGCGATATCATCCACCTGCGGCGTCCCGATGGACGCGATCTGGACTACACCCTGCACGTGCATCCGGCCAACCGGGAGCGGGGCATGCTGCTGGTGTTCAATCCGCTCAGCCAGGTGGTAAAGAAGGAAATCAGCGTTCCGCTTTACTACACCGGCCTGACAGGCACCACGAAGATTCGCGAGCAGGAACGCAAGGCGAGGTCCTTCAAGCTTGATCGGGAGTTCAACGTCCGGCTGCCGGTGGAAATCCCGGCCAACGGCTTTGGCTGGTTCGTGATCGAATAGGGTTTTGTTTGGACCTGCCAATACGGCGTTGAAACGGATTGGCTGCGAGGAAGTCAGATGCTCCAGAGGCTTGCGCCAAGGCCGGAGGTCAGGCAAAATACCTCAATAGGGCTCGCGGAACGGATTGTCCGAAGGCAAATACGTGAAACCAACCTCAATTGCAACGGAGACTCAAATGATGGCCAAACCAAATTCCCTGCCTCTGCTTTGGCGCTTTTTGCTGTCGGTCAAGCCTGCGGTGGCAACGAAGCTGTCTGCGCTGGGGCCATCTGTTTTGAGCTGTGGTCTCGCCCTCATTGCATTGTCTTCAGCACCCTCTGTGAAAGCCGCAATCGCCATGCCCGGCGAGCAACCGGTTGTGGAGTGGAAAACCTGGCCGGCAACGAATGTGGACATCATCGGCGCCGTGGGCGGTGTCGGCCAGGACGGTTGGCTTCATCTCAAAACCCGGATGGCAACCAACCGCCCGAGTGTGGTGGTCAAACTGCCGACCATGGCACAAAACCTGGAACAGTTTGCGGAGCTTGCCGTGCCAGTGCGGAACTTAGGTTCCAACAATCTCCGGCTGACGCTGGCAGTGAATGACTCAGTGATCCCAGGCGTTCCCACGGGGCAAAAAATCCGGGGCACCTTTGAGGCGTTAATCTCGCCCGGCGCGGAACCCGCCTGGTTGGTGGTGCCCTTGGGAGACCACCAAACAAATCTCTTTGCTGACCGGCTCCGCTCTCTGGTTGGGTTGCCGAATGATCTGGTGCGTCGGGGAGTGGTCAAAGGCTCCGCACTGCAGTCGCTCACCCTGACTGCAGCGGCACCTTCGCCCGATCACGAATTTGCCTTTGGCCCGGTCGTGGCGAGGGGTGCTCCCGCGCCCTTGCGCGATCAGCCAGGCGCAAAGGTGTTTCCCCTGTTCGATGAGTTCGGCCAGATCATTCACCGTGAGTGGCCCGCGAAGATTCGCTTGAAAGCAGACTTCCTTGCCCGCCAGAAAACGGAGGATG
>CAIYYI010000695.1 GCA_903930345.1 uncultured Verrucomicrobiota bacterium | reverse complement strand
CCGGGCACGATTCAAACTCACCGCTTCCGCCTTTAGGTATCTTCATGTATTTTCTCCAGTTGTTGTTTTGTTGTTGTTCACTATCATCACCACTTCCCGGCGAATCCGCAGGGACCGCCGGCTGACCAGGTATTTGGATTTCAGGTAGGCCACGACATCCGGCCAGTGAAACAGCACCACCTTGCCAACCTTGATGTAGGCGAGGACACCCCGGCGCTGCCAATTCTCCACCGTCCGCACCGTAATCTTCAGCCGCGCCGCCAGCTCCCGCTTGTTCAGCATCTCATCCCCCGGTCGGGTGTCCTGTGGTCCCATGGTCTTGATCTCTGACCCCTGACCTCTGACCTCTGCCTTCTGGTCGTTCATACCCCCACCTCCCAGGATGCAATCCCCAGTTCCTTGGCGATGGCCTCCTTCAGCCAGTCCGCCGGCGTGGCCCGGCCCGTTTCAATCTTGGTGATCTGCGATTCGGAGCACCCGACCCGCCGCGCCAGGTCAAGCTGGGTCATCCCCAACCGTCCGCGCGCCTCTCTCATCACTAGCGCCTTTTGAATTTGCGTTGTCATATTGTTCTTCTTCGCCTTCTCGACGGGTCAAAAACAAACCCGCCACTCAGGCTGTTACCTGAATGGCTGGAAGAGACGCTTCCCATTTGGGAAGCCAGGCTTCCCAGACGCTTATTTTATGAGATTACTGCCAGACACCCCCGGATGGGTGGCAGTACCGAAAGCTGTATCCCATGCTGATGCACTGTTTGATATGGTCCCCGAAGGCCTTTTCGTGCTTTTCACCCTTCGCCAGCTTGCGTTGCACCGCGTTAATCGCCTTGCTCACGTTACCCCGTGACCGCTCGCCTGAATCTGTGCCGATGCTGTCCTTATTTTTCAGAACCCCTTCTATGTCCGTGATTTCCTTGCCAATCTCTTCTGCTTCGTGTTGTCGCCCTTCATCCTCTGCCACACTTCGACTGTCGCGCAGCCGATTGAGCTCGCGCAGGTAGGCGCGGGTCGCGTCCGGGTCCAGTGCCGCCTGGATCGTGTTCTTTTGTCGGGCTGCCTTTTTCGCGGGCGTAACCGCAATTTCCAGGTCATACGCGGAAATGACCTCGCTTTGGTGGTGAAGCAAGTAATCCAGGTAACGCGCTCCCAGCGTGTTTTCGATGTGAATATCTGGTGCGCCGTCCAGCACGACTTCCCAGTAGCGCCCTTTTCGTTCGAACACCAGTGGCTTCTTTTTGGCCCCGGCAGGCAATGCCGGGTGCGTTGACCCTGTGGCTGTGTTGCCTTCCCCGGGCATTCGCATTACCGCCGCCTCAGTCCGCTTGGCGAAAGCTTTCAACATCACCGCCGCCGACTCGTTTGCCATCAGTATGCCGTCCGCCCGCACGTCCATGATCCCGCTCAGCGGGATATGCGTGCAATGCTGCCGGTGCAGGGCAGATTCCACATCAGCCGTGAAATGTGCTCCGCTGGGGGTCAGGAGAATGAATGGCGTGGGGTGAACCCCGAAAAGCCTTTCCACCTCGCGGGCCATCCGGGCACTGTCCGCCGGGAACATCAGGTAAACCTCATACCGGCCGGGGCCGTGGGTGCCCGCCAATTCAGCGCGCGCACGGGTTGTGCTCCGGGCTGCTGGCAACTCCAATCCAATGGCTTGGGCAATGGCACCGCAGAGCAGTTTCCTGTCAATTTCATAAACCAGCAGATCCTTTTCCTCCAGCCGGATGGTCTGGCACCATTCGTCCTCATTGCCCACGGCGACCCACTGGCCCCCTCCCAGTCTCTCCACCCGGTGCGGAGTACCGCACCCGAGCGGGTTCAAGCAGGGGTAAGTCGTCGCTGGGTTTTCGCTTGGGCAGAGGTATCGCCGGGCTTGCGCCATGTCCTCCCCAAGGGCTTGCTGCCATTCCGCCATCACCGCCCCATCCGCCAGCCGTTCAAGCGTTTGCCAAAACTTCCTCGTTTTCATGCTTAACCTCATCCGCCTTGCGATTGATGACGAACCCGCGGGCAACCAGCCATTTATCCATCATGGCCGTGTCCCCATCTCGGAACACAGTCAGCTTGTTGCTGCCCATGATCTTGATCGTCCGTTTCTTTGCCGAGTCGCTGAACCGCACCAGAAAGCTGGCCCGCACCAGATAACCTGCCGTCGGCAGCACCACCTTCTCATTTTCAATGTTCGTGAACAGGTCGCCCGCCTGAAACGTCGTCCTCAGCCATTCCCCGCCGCCTGTGAAAGCCTGCACCTCCGTCAGCGTGATGTGTTCAATCCCCGGCACATCCCGGCAAGCCAGGCAACCTCTGCCAGTTTCCACCAGCGGCGCCAGCGTGAACCTTGCGCCCCCCGGAAAAAAATCCTTGTCATGGAAAATGTGTTTGCCGAAGGAGGTCCGGAGCATTTCCACCTCGCGGGCGCTGCATCCATGCACCCGCAGTTCGCCGCTCTCCCGGTTGTAAACCAGCACATCATACTCGCCGGGCCGGAAAATCAGCGTGTCCGTCCCCGTCGCCGAAACCACCTCCTGCCGCCTGCTCGCCAGCCCGTGCCGCACCAGAAACCAGTATTCCCCGGGCCGCCGGTACATCCACACCTTCGCGTGCCGCCCTCGTTTTGCGTGGTGAAACCAGTCCGCCAGCTCCGCTTCCAGGGCGGCCTTCTGCTCCTCCGTCGGCCCGTCAAACCCATCGGCAGGCTGGCGGTCCGTCACAAAATGCACGAACCCCCGTGGCCTTTCCAGTTGGTGCATCTGGTGCATCTCCTCCAGCGCCTCCGGGGCATACAGCCACACCTGCACCGCCACATCCACCGGGTCAGGGTCGTCGCCAATGTCCAGCTTCCCCTGGAGATGCCTGATGCCATCCAGCAGATCATGCATGGCCTGCTCCGTGGACATTTCATGGATCAGCGATGCCGAGTGCATCAAATCCCGTGGCATCGCCGCGTCCGGCTCCATGAAAATACCCGCCAGCCGTTCGAAATCAATGGACCCATTGCCCCCCGCAGGCAGGACGAACCCGCGCCCGGCAAGGTAATCCCGCGTCGGTTCCAGCCATTTGCACAAGAATTCCGGTTTCATCCGGCGGAAAGTTCCCGGTTGCGTGAACAGATTCACATTTGCCATATAAGCTGCTTTAGTTTAGTGGTTTGCTATTATTTTTGCCTCCCATTCTACCACCGGGTCAGTGCCAAATACGGGCACTGGCCCAAAAAAACTCCAGCAACTTATTCACAGGGTTATTCACAACCAATCAAAACCAGATGTTCCTGCGCCATAGCCATTTGCAGAAAATGTTTTCTGCTTTCTGATTTCCCAATTTCTGCTTTTCCCCAATCAGTGGTCCATGCCGTCCATGTAGTCCATGGCCATCCACAGTCATCGGCTCGTGGCCTCCCCCTTTTCAGCCAGTCTTTTCGGCCTCCGGTTCCGCGTTCCGCGTTTAGCCTCCCCCCGCGTACCGCTGCGCCAGCCTCTCCGTGGTTTCCGCGATCCGGTCAACCAGTTGCTGGGGCTCCCGCACCGTGGCATGAGTTCCCCAGTTCAGAATCCAACGCTCGATCTCCTCCAGGCTGTTGAGCCGGAATTTCATCCGCGACCCGCCCTCCGGCAGGTCCTCCAACACCTGGCTGGCATGCCATTGCCGCCCCCGGACCAGGTCCGTGGCCCACGCGTCGAACTCGATCACCACCGCAAAGTCATCCTTCCCCCTGAACACATTGAAACTCCCGCGCAGGTATTCGTCCGGGTTGAAATCCTTGGGCATGGTGAAGTGCGTGGCAGTCATCTCCGGCTCCGCCAGCCGGCTCAGCGAAAACGTCCGGATCGCCTGCCGGTTCTCGTCCCAGGCCAGCAGGTACCAATGGTTTTCGATGCAGGTCAGATGATACGGCCGCGCCAGCCGCTCCTGTGCGGCTTTCGCCCCCAGGTTCCGGTACTTGAACCGCAGCGTCCGCTTGCTCTGCAGCGCCCGCGTGATGGTCTGGAAAATCCGCAAATCCGTGTCATCCGGCGCAAATGGCCGGAAGGAGAGCGCCTCTTGCAGGTTCTCCAGCGAGTAGCGCTCCTCCCGGTCCAGCATCCCGGTCATCTTCTTGAAGGCCATCTCCAGCGGCCGCTGGAACGGCGTCCCGTGGTATTGGGCAATCGCCTTGTGGGCCACCAGCAGGGCAAAGATCTCCGCCTCCGTCATCGGCAGGCCGGGAAAATGCTCCACTGGCCGGGTGTAGTAAAACCCGTGCCGCCGGCTATCGTAAGCGATCGGCATTTTCAGCCGCTCCTGCATAAACTCCACATCCCGCTTCACCGTCCGCAGCCCCGCCTCCATCTCCCGGGCCATCTGGACGCAGTTAGGCCACCCCCCGGCCTTGATCCTTTCATGGATCCTCATCATCCGCTCCCACGGCGTGCGGCTGCAAATCGCTCTCTCATTCTTTTTCATAAAGGGCTATTGTCCTGTCCTTTATGCCATATTGAGTTCTCGCCATCAACCCTCAACAAATATCAGGACACGAAAACCCAAACCCGGTGGGGAGAGGCTCCCGGTGAGCCGTCAGTTTCCCCGTTTGTAGTACAGGCTTCAGCCTGCCCGAGAGGCGTGCCCAACTCCGCGCATTCCGCCATACCCCAAACCCGGTGGGTCCCGTCCGCTTTCCCCGTCTTTTCCCCAATTCCGCATTCCGCAATCCACAATCCGCATTTGCGAGGGCCGTCCCCGTTGTAGGCCGTGTGACCTCACGCGGCGTCCCCTCCGCCGCCCCCCCGGTGGGTCCCGCAGCCGCGGGATCCCGGTGAGCCGTCAGTTTCCCCGTTTGTAGTACAGGCTTCAGCCTGCCCGAGAGGCGTGCCCAACTCCGCGCGTTCCGCCATACCCTGAAGCCGGTGGGGTCCCGCATGCGGGACTGAGCCGTCCCAGTCCTCCCATTGGTCCCATTGTCCACAGCCTCCCCCATTTCAGCTTTTCAGCGTGGCGGTTTTCAGCTTTTTGTTTGTCAAGTCCGTCGTCCTTCAAGTCATCAAGGTCCATGCGGTCCATTCCCCGTCCACATTGTCCACTTCGTCCATGTGGTCCACGCTGAGTGCCAGCCGGTCGCAGGCAGCCCTGGTAAAAGCCGCCCCAGAGCGGCAGCAGCGTCCCGCCGCTACTTCGTCGGTTTGGTCCCAACTCCCGAGTTCCGGCATGGCCCCGCAATCGTGTCACCGCTCGAAAGTCCAAAACCCGGTGGGTCCCGCAGCCGCGGGATCCCGGTGAGCCGGTCCCCGTCAGAGTACCAGCGGCGTCCCGCCGGCGCCAAGATTTTCAAACCGGTTGGACAAAGCCAGAGAGGCCAGTGGATGCGGGTTCACGTAGGTCTGCTTCTGCACCTGCCCAAAGGCATTGTGCTCATACTCTTCGGTGTTAACGGTGTCGCTGCCGTGCTTCACTGCCGTGAGCCAGCCACTGCGGGTGAAGGTGTTGGTAACACCAAAGGTGCTGTAGTTGTAGAATATCAGGAATACTTATGTTCTACTTCCGCTGAAACAGCATCACATCCCCGTTTACTTTATGCTCGATAATAAACCAACGAGGTGCGGGTCCGGGCGGCTTCTTTATAACAAATATGTCTGCCATGATACCGCCAATCCCGAAATACCGGCCGGACAACCATACATTGATATGCCCGCTCAGTGGATTCTGGCCATCTTGATCGTTATAGTATATGCAATCAACAATTGCATCATAGGATCCATGGTCTCGTCTCCAAATAAATTCCTTGCTTATATTGATCAGCTGAATCTTCGCATAATCATTATTGCATGAGCAGGGCACAAGCGCACCATCAGCACACACCCACTCCCCGATAAACCACTGGATATCTTCGTTTGTAT
>CAIYYI010000694.1 GCA_903930345.1 uncultured Verrucomicrobiota bacterium | reverse complement strand
TACCGCCTTACCCGTTGGGGCCGCCAGGCGGATGATCCGTTTGTCCCCGCCCGGCTGTTCCAGCAGGGCGGCCAGCAACCGGGCCACGGTGTAGGTCTTGCCGGTGCCCGGGCCGCCGGTAATGACGCAGAGCCGCTGCCGTAGCGCGGCAAAGACGGCCACCTGCTGCCAGTCCGTTTCCCCTGGCTGGCAGGGACCGGGAAAGAGCCGCTTCAGGGTGCCGGCGAGCAACGTCTTGTCCATCCCATCCAAGGATCCGCCCAGACGTTGAAGCAGATCCCGGGCAACATCCTGTTCGTAGCGCCAGTAGCGCTGGAGGTAGAGCCGTCCGGATTCGTCCAGTATCAGGGGTTTGATTTCGCCAGGCCGTCCGACCACCGGGGTAGCGCGGAGTTGTTCTTCCCACTCCTCCTGGGAGGGGCAATCCACCTGGGCCGCGCCGCCGGCCCCGGCTTGGGGATAAGGCCGGCCGGCCACCTGGCCCAGGGGCAGGCAGGATTGGCCATCCGCCAGCCAGCGGCTGGCCAGGGCTGACGCCAGGGTGAGGGCGGGGGAGTTGCCTCCGGCCAGGCGCTCCATGAGGCTCGCAAAATGCCGGTCGGTGGAATTGAAGGCCTCGCTGGCCAGCAGGGCCGAAAGAGAAGCCGGGTTGGTCATATTTGCCCCCCCTGGGAGACGCCCAGAACCTTGGCGAGTTCTGCGATTACGGATTGCGATGGTCGCGCGCGGTAAATCGCCAGGTCGGCCCGCTCCGGCCACACGCCGCGCAAGAACACATACCGAACGCCGCCAAAGTGCTTTTCGTAGTCATAGCCGGGCACCCGGAGGTGGAGATATTTGTCGAGAGCCAGGGTGTAGAGGTGGTACTGCAGATCGTAGAAGCTCTCGGCGATCGCTTTCTCCATCGCCTTCTGGTCGTAATCCTCAACGCGGTTGCCCAGGTGGTTTGATTTCCAATCGAGGAGGTAGAAACGGTCCCCAAACTGGAAGACCAGGTCAATGAAGCCTTTGAGAAAGCTGCGCCACGCCGCGCCGGTTGGGCCACCGGCCGGCGTCATCTCCAGGCCAGGCGCTGGGCTGCGGATTGCCCGAACCAGCGTGGCACCGTCGCAGGCGGCGGTAGGCAAATGGAATTCAAGCTCGGCAACAAGATGTTCCCGGGGAATCCGGGAAAGGGTAAAATCCGGGTTGGCAATATCCAGCGGGGCCACGCGCAGCCGGCGGAGCATGCCGGTGACTGCCGCAAGATGGGATCCCTCGGATAATCCGCAGGCCACCAACTTCTCCCCCACCAGGCGGGCGTTGGCGGGTGAGTCAGCGGCGCTATTGAAATCAAACTGCTCGAGGATCTGGTGCAGGCAATCACCGGTGCGCGCGCCGGCCGGCAAGGCGAAGATGCCGGCGGGAGGCGCCGGCGGCTCGGCCCCTTCCGGAACCTCGGCCCGAACCGCCGCCTCGTCATGGTCAGGCAGATCCCCCTCGATGGCCGGGGCCGGCCTCGAGGCCATGCGGCTGGAGAGCATCGTGAAACTGGAGAGATACCATGCCGGGCGAATCTCCGGCGGGCCGCAGGCGCGGGCTTTAAGCGTCTCGGCATCGGTCTCTTCCTGAATCCAAGGCAAGCCCGGGTCGGTTGGAAGATCCGCGATGGCTATTGTTGGCTGGCCGGTCACCGGGTCAGCCGATGCGGTTGCGATCGCGTTCCAGCGAGCCTTCCAGACACCCGGCCCCGGGGGATTTTCCTC
>CAIYYI010000693.1 GCA_903930345.1 uncultured Verrucomicrobiota bacterium | reverse complement strand
TTTGAGCATTTTCACCTTTCCAGGCTCGTTGTAACCCATGCCGCTGTAACCGATGGCCGTGGGGGTGCTGGCCACCAGTTCCACCACCTCCTTGGAGCCGTTCATATCACGGGAACCTAACCGGAAATCCTTCTTGGCCAGCACGTGCTCGCGAAAGAACTCGTAGGTGCCGGAGCTGGATTGCCGGCTCACCCGGACAATATCATCGCTATTCGCCCCGGGGATCTTGACGCCCAAATCGGCCCACTTGGCGGTCTTGCCGCCCTCCACGAAGATCTGGGCCAACTGCTCGGTCGTGATCTCGGTCATCGGATTGTCCTTGTGGACATAGACCGCCAGGGCGTCGTAGCCCACGATGATTTCCTTGGGGGTTTTGCCGGTGTTCTTTTTGGTCTGCTCCAGCTCCTCCGCTTTCATGTTGCGGCTGGAGCAGGCGATATCAATGGTGCCCTTGGCAAGGGCCGCGATGCCCACTCCGGAGCCGCCACCGGACACCTCGATGTTGATGTTGGGGTGTCCCTTTTTGTATTCCTCCGCCCAGGCCTGGGCCACGTTCACCATGGTGTCCGAGCCTTTGCTTTGGATGGTTGTTCCGCCAGCGCCTCCGCGTTCGCCAGAAGGCTTGCAACCCGAGGTGGCGAGCAGCGTGGCAAGGGCGGCAAACGCCGCCAGCCTGGTGGTTTTTAACATGGTTGTTTTCATAGGTATGCGTTTTCTAAGATTTTTCTCCGGCAATGGCTGAAAGCAGATCCTTGATGTGTTCTTCAAGATATTGAAAGGTTTCCTCGTAAGCAGCCTTCACCTGTTCCGGATGGCCTTGCATCTGGGAAGGATCGGGAATGGTCCAATCAATGAACACGCCTTTGCGCGGGCGCTGTGGAAAGGCTTTTTTGGCGGATTTGGCCAACCCGATGATGATCTGGTAATGCTCCAAATTGGGCACCTGGGCCAAACCTTTGGAAGCGAGACCAGTCACCGGAAGCCCCTTGGAGCGCAGCAATTCCAGGGTCGAGGAATCTGGCTCTTTAGGTTCCACCCCCGCGCTGGCGAACACAAACCGGGGGCTGTTCAGTCTGTTGGCAATGGCTTCGGCCAGAAGGCTGCGGCAGGCGTTGCGTTCGTCCACGAACAGAATCCGGAAAGCCTCGGTGCCCTGATGTTTGGCGTATTCGCCAGTGCAGGTGTAAAGCGTTTCCATGCAGATGTTGCGCGCCTGATCCGAGACGCGCTCAAAGCGGCGGGCGATCATCATCAGGGCATTCAAGGCCTCGAACGGTATTTTGTTTTCCTTGAACAGGCCCACCAGGGTGGCATTGAGGCTGCTTTTCAAGCCGTCCACTTCCTCTTCCACCTCAATGGTTTTTCGGGCCAGTTCCACATCCTGATCCACGAAGGCCTTCACGGCGTCGCGCAGCATGGGAATGGTGCGGTTGGCGATCTCCGTGAAACGTTCCACCGGGTAGGCGACCTCCAGAGTGGAAAGCTTCAAACTCTGCCGCGCAATGCTCTCGGCGTAGTCGCCCACGCGTTCAAGTTCCAGGTTGACCTTGATGGTGGAGTAGGCGAACCGCAGGACGCTGGCCACCGGTTGCTGGCGCACCAGGAACTCCAGGCAGAGCCGGTCAACCTCTTTCTCCAGCTCGTCAATGTACTGGTCGCGCAGTATCACCAAGTGGGCGGCTTGCCGGTCTTTTGCGACCAGTGCTTGCAGACAACTTTCCAGGGCCTTCTCGGCCAGTCCGGACATTTCCACAATCTTGCCTTTGATGCGGCTAATGTCCCGTTGCAGGTTTTGCTCGTAATGTGTCACAGCCCTATGAGTGGATGTTTAAATTCGGTTCTTACGGACCTACAATAGCAAAGATGTTGTCGGAATAAAAGTTACATTTAAGTGACAGCATTGTCACGGATGCATAGCTAAAAAGAAGATGAGCTTCAGCAGTGATCACAGAAGGGGACCAGGAAAACTGTTACAATCTGGTGACGGAAAGGTGACGGAATTGTGACTTTATCGCGGTTAGTGCCGGAGTTTTCCGGTAGTGCCCAACAACTTGCGAGAGAATCAACTGCGCAGTTTCCATAAAAATCTTTTTGCACATTCGTCACAGTTGTGTGTCTAATCAGCGACGTATGTTTTCACTGCAAAAGCTTTTGGGTAAAGATGATCAGTTTTACAGCCTCCTTGAAGCCAGCGCCGAGGAGGGCCGCACCAGCGCCCTCGCGCTGTTGCAGGTGCTGAAAAACTCCTCCACCGAAGTCTCCATGGCCCCGTTTGTCGGAGCGCGCCGCAAGGACAAGGAAATCACGGCTGAAATCACCAGTCTGCTCTGCCGCACCTTTGTCACCACTCTGGAACGGGAGGACATTGAGGCCCTGTCCAAATCGTTGTACAAAATCCCGAAGACCATCGAGAAGATTGTGGAGCGTTACCTGATCATCGCGCCCCAAATCAAGGATGTGGATCTCCGCGGTCAAACCAATTTGCTGGTGGAAGCCACCGAAACGGTGGTCACCATGGTGAAGGGCCTGCGCCACACCTCTGACCTGATCAAGCTGACCGAGCACAACACCAAGTTGCAGCAGATCGAGGGAGCTGCGGACAAGCTGATGCTGGAGCTATTGCGGGAGCTGTATGCGGGCAAATACGATCCGATTAAGGCGGTGGCGCTGAAGGATCTTTACGAGTTGCTCGAAAAGGTGGTGGACCGTTGTCGCGACGCGGGCAACGTGATTTCACACATCATCCTGAAGTACAGTTAATCCGCCACGAGTATGACACTGGTCCTTTGTGTGGTTTTCATCGCCTTGGCGTTTGAATATATCAATGGCTTTCATGACACAGCCAATGCCATCGCCACTTCCGTTTCCACCAAGGTGATGACGCCGACCCAGGCTATCCTCCTGTCCACCGTTTTTAATTTGGTGGGAGCGTTGGCAGGCGTGGCGGTGGCCAAGACCATTGGCAAAGGTTTGGTGGACACCAACGCCATCACCATGGTCTCCCTCATCTGTGCGCTTACCGGGGCCATTGTCTGGAATCTGATCACTTGGTGGTATGGTCTGCCATCCAGCTCCAGCCACGCGCTCATTGGTGGCCTGTGCGGTGCCGCTTTGGCCTCATCTGGAGGTAATTGGAACTCCATCATCTGGTACAAGAAAATGATGGTTGAGAATCCCACAACGCATGAGATGGTGAATGCGGGCTTCCTGAAAGCGCAGGGAGTTCTGCCCAAGGTGGTGGCCCCCATGATTGCCGCCCCGTTGCTGGGGTTCGTCATTGGTATCCTCGTCATGGTGATCCTGTACGCGGCCTTCCATCGGATGCGTCCACACACGATCAACATTATTTTCGGCAAGGTCCAAATCGTCAGCGCGGCCTGGATGAGTTTCAGTCACGGCACCAACGACGCGCAGAAAACCATGGGCATCATCGCGCTGGCCCTGTTCACCGCATCCACGAAGTCCACAGCGCTGGATGGTCTGCCCAATTGGTTGAGCTTCTTGCACCTGCCCACCTTTGAAATCCCGTTCTGGGTGAAGCTGACCTGTGCCCTCACCATGGCAGCCGGCACTGCCGCTGGTGGTTGGAGAATCATAAAAACCCTTGGTTCCCAGATGGTTAAAATGCAGCCAATTCATGGATTCGCGGCCCAAACCACGGCGGCGGCGATCATTGAATCCGCCTCAAGCCTGGGCATTCCCTTATCCACCACGCACGTCATTTCCAGCTCCATCATGGGGGTGGGTGCCAGCAAACGTCTCAATGCCGTCAAATGGAGCGTGGTCGAGCGCATGGTGTGGGCCTGGGTAATGACGTTGCCGATCACGGCAGGCATCGGCTACATCCTTATGCTTCTGGCCAAGGCGGTGAATATCCACTAACCCGTCATTACCCGGAAAATTGACTTGGTTTTGTCCGGTTTTTCCTTAGGCTCGCTGCATGAAGACTGTCTTTCGTGCCGCCTTGAATGCGGTGACCCTGGCCATTGTTCTATCTTTGGCTTGGCTGTCGGGTTGTTGTCATCAGCCAATTTCCCCCAAGTCTGCCTGCCCCTGCCAGCCTGGCGCCAAAACCTGTGCGTGCCAGCCTGGTAGCGCGGATTGCCGCTGCCAATCCAAACTCACCCCGGCTGCGAAACCTGCGGCTCCAGTGGCCGCAGCCAATCCGGAGGGTTGGAAGGATCTGTTTAATGGACAAACCCTGGAGGGATGGAAATGCACGGACTTTGCCGGGCACGGCGAAGTGGAAGCCAAGGATGGCCAGCTCCTGCTGGGCATGGGGGTGATGACCGGGGTCAATTACACCAACCCGCCCCCCACGATGAACTACGAATTGTCCTTGGAGGCCATGCGGGTGGAAGGGAGCGATTTTTTCTGTGGTTTGACGTTCCAGATCAACCAATCCCCCTGCACGCTGATTGTGGGTGGGTGGGGTGGGGGACTGGTGGGCCTATCCAGCATTGATGACATGGATGCCTCAGAAAACGAGACCTCCAAGTTCAAGAGTTTTGAAAATAAAAAGTGGTACAAGATTCGCCTGCGTGTCACCGAGCGCAAGGTCGAGGTGTGGATTGATGACGAAAAGCAGATTGATGTGATCCACACGGGCCGAAAGATCTCGTTGCGGGCGGGTGAGATCGAATCCTCTGCCCCATTTGGCATCGCCACCTGGTCAACCAGCGGGGCCTACCGCAACCTCAAGTTACGCACCCTGAAGCTGGACTAATGCCTGATGAACCCAACCCCGTCACGACGGGCGGAAAACCGGTGGACGCCGGTTATCACTGGGGAGATTGCCGACGATGGATTACAGTCAAAAGATAATGGCACACAGACTGTTACAGACGTGTAAGCAAAGTTGAACCCGACTTAAAACGCATGGAGCATGTCAGGGGCAACCAAACGCCGGAGCATGAATCGCCGCGAATCTACGTGGTGGATGACATTCCAGCCATTCTGATGCTGGCCTCCCTGATATTGGATGAACTCAACACCTCGTATTGCACTTTTCAGTCTGGGGAGGATGCCTTGGATACGCTCACCACGGCCCCCCGGAAACCGGACCTGTTGATCACTGATTTCGCCATGGGGGGAATGAATGGACTGGAGTTGATCCGGTTGGCCAAACTGGAGCATCCCCAACTTAAAACCATACTGATGAGCGGCACGGTGGATGAGGCTATCCTGCGTACTTCCCAAACCCACGTGGACCATTTTTTAAGCAAACCTTTCAAACCGTTCAATTTCATGGCCCAGGTGAATCGTTTGCTTCAGCAGTGAACCGTTTTGCGCTTGGGTCTGTTGTGAACAAACTTGGACTATTGCTTTCAACCCCCCCGGGGCAACCGGGGTTCGTCCGCTGCCTGCAGGCGGCCCGTGCCGGGCTGGCGGAAGGCGCGCAAGTGTACCTCTATTGCCTGGATGACGGCGTCCTGGCAGTGTCTGATCCACAGTTGCAGACTTTGCGGACAGCCGGGCTGAAGTTGTTCGCCTGCGCTTATGGGGCCCAACGGCGAGGGGTGCCGTGCGATGACCGGGCGGTGTTTTCCGGCCTCGCCACACTCAGTGACATCCTGGTCGGCACCCGGCAATTCATTGATTGCCAGTGACGCCATGAACACCTTGATCATCGTCGCAGCCAACCCCGGACAAAGCCATCGACCTGCCGAAGCGGTTCGGTTGGCGGTGGGGTTGGCGGCCTGGCAGCGTCTGCGGGTGTTTCTATGGCTCTCCGGCCCGGCGGTGCGGGTGTTGCAGGCTGATTTGGAACCGGCAGTGGATGGCGACCTGCTCCGGCAAATGGCACCCCAATTGGTTGGCAGCGGAGTGGAGGTCTGGACCGAGCAGGACAACGCCTGGCTGGCACAACTCAACCAGCCCATTCTGACGCCGCAGCCAATGAGCACTGCGGCGTTGGCCGCGCAACGGGCGCGGATGGAACGTGAACTGACGCTTTGATCCGCCTACTGCGCAGGCAGTTCGCGCAGCTTGATATTGCGGTAGCTGGCCTCGTCGTTGTGGTCGGTGAGCAGCAGGTGCCCGGTGATTTTTTCCCCGAAGCCGGGAACGGCCTTGAATTTGCTCTTGGCGACGCCCGTCTTGACTTCCTCGCTGCCACATTCGTAAACGAGCACCTTTTCGCCATTCAGCCAGTGCTCGACATGATTCCCCTGCACCACCAAGCGGGAGGTGTTCCAGTCCGGGGCCAGCTTGACGGGTTGGTGGGGGGTGGGGGGTAACACATCATAGAAAGAGGCCGTCCGATACTTATCCTGTTTCTGGGTGGAATCATCAATCATCTGAAACTCGTGTCCCACCAAGGCGTTGCGTTTTTCGCTGATGAAGTACTTGATGCCGTTGTTGGCCCCGGCGGGAATGCGCCATTCCCAGCGCAGTTCAAAGTTGGTGAACTGATCCACCGACAGCAGATCTCCACCTTTGACCTTGGCCATTTTGGTGAGCACCCCCTCAGCCACCACCCAGCCGTTGGTGGGTGGGGTCTGCTTTTTGAACCCCCGCCAACCGTTCAGATTCTGCCCATTGAATAAGAGCCGCCAGCCTTCGGCCTTCTCGCTTTCACTGACCACATTGAGCCCGGTTTCCGCGCCGCACATCTGGCGGGCCATCAAGCCCAGGCTGAGCAAACACAAACTGAGGTATTTAATTTGTTTCATGGGGGGGGTGGCACACAGCGATCAGTATCGCTCAGGATGCCAATTCAATTGTCGCAAACCAATTCATAAATGACAGAACGCAGCGTTTATGGTCTGAACTGGCTTGGTTCGCAATAGAAAAAAACGGCATAGAAAAACAACTGATTACTTTCATAAGATGTTGATTGTAAAACTGAAAAACAGAAACCATTAAGCCAATGCAAAATATTTATTGCGCAATATATTAATTGCATGGAGCTGAGGATTGGCTCCCGGTCGCGCTCGCTGGACGAACGCTCCCGTTATTGGACTCCAGAACTGTTGGGTGAGGCACCAGGAGATCGGTGATACGCCATGTAATACAGGACCGGGACTGCCATGCGGCTGATCAGGAGCGACGCTATTTCGCCCGCCATCAGGCTGATGGCCAAGCCCTGGAAGATCGGGTCAAACAGAATCACTCCCGCCCCCACCACCACGGCCAGGGCGGTCAAAAGCATCGGGCGAAAGCGCACCGCGCCGGCATCCACCACGGCTTCGGCCAGCGGCATCCCCTCCCGCACCCGTTGCTCGATGAAATCGACCAGGATGATGGAGTTGCGGACCACGATGCCCGCACCAGCCATGAAGCCGATCATGGAGGTGGCGGTGAAAAACGCCCCCATCAGGCCGTGGGCGGGCAAAATGCCCACGAGCGAGAAGGGGATCGCCACCATGACGATCAGCGGGGTGAGGAAGGAGCGAAACCAGCCCACCATGAGGATGTAGATCAGGACCAGCACGGCGGCAAAGGCCATGCCCAGGTCGCGGAACACTTCCAGGGTGATGTGCCATTCGCCATCCCATTTGATGGCCGGCTGCTGGTCCACGAAGGGCTGTTTGGCGTTGAGGATCTCCACGCCGGCCGCGTTACCGCCCCAGGTGCGGGCGTCCAGTTTGCGCAGGGCCTCGTTCATCTTGAAGATGGCGTACACCGGGCTTTCCACTACGCCGGCCACATCCCCGATGACGTACGTCACGGGCATCAGGTTTTTGTGGTAGATGCTCTTTTCCTCGGTGGTCGTCTCCACCCGCACGAGTTCCCGCAGGGGGGTGAGGGGAGGGCTGCCCGCCGGGCCGGGCTCGGGCAGGGCGTTGGCATCGCCCGACCGGACTTGCAGGGCGAGCAAATCCTCCGGGGAGGTGCGCGCGGAGCGGGGCAGGCGCATGATCAATTCCACATCCTCCTTCTCGGGGGCGTGGTGCAGCAGATCCACGGACTCACCGCCCACCGCCATCCGCAACATGCGCGAGACGGTGTCCGCGCTGATGCCGTGCAGCGCCGCTTTTTCCTTGTCCACCACGAAGCGGACCTTGGGTTGGTCGGATTCCAGGTGCCAGTCCACATCCACGACCCCGGGGGTCTGCTGGAAAATGCGGCGCACCTCCCGGGAGAGGCTGAGCCGGTCGGCCTCGGTGGGGGCGTAGATTTCGGCGACCAGGGTTTGCAGCACAGGCGGACCTGGCGGCACCTCCGCGACGGCCACGCGCGCGCCGTAGCGCTCGGCGATGGCGGCCACGGCGGGCCGGATCCGCTTGGCCAGGTCGTGGCTCTGCGCCTTGCGGGCGTGCTTGTTGACCAGGTTCACCTGGATGTCCGCCACGTGGGAGCCCCGACGCATGAAGTAGTGCCGCACGAGGCCGTTAAAGTTGAAGGGCGAGGCAACCCCGGCATAGACTTGGTAGTCGGTCACCTCCGGTTCCTGGCGCACGGCTGCCGCCATTTCCCGGGCCGCCTGGGCGGTGGTTTCCAGCGCGGTGCCCTCGGGCATGTTCAAAATGATCTGGAACTCGCTCTTGTTGTCGAACGGCAGCATCTTCACCTTCACCCAACTGGCGCCCACCGTGCCCATGGCGGCCAGGAGCAGCAGGGTGATGGTGCCCAGAAAGGCCAGCCGCCACCGGGACATCTGGATCATCGGCCCCATGACCCGCCGGTAGAGGCGCGTGAAGGCGTCCTCCTCGTGGGCGAAGTGGCTGGCCGGTTGGGCGGTGGCTGCGGCGGCGGGACCGACGGCTTCCGGACGTTTGCCCCAGCGCAGAATCCGGACAGCCGCCCAAGGGGTGACCATGAAGGCAATGGCCAAGGAGAAAAACATGGCCGCGCTCGCGCCCACGGGGATGGGGCGCATGTACGGCCCCATCAGACCGCCCACAAAGGCCATGGGCAGCACCGCAAAAATCACCGCAAAGGTCGCCAGGATGGTCGGGTTGCCGACCTCGCCCACGGCCTCCACGGCCACGGTCGTGCGGGAGCGGCCCCGGTTGTGCGGCAGGTGGAAGTGGCGCACGATGTTTTCCACCACCACGATGGCGTCATCCACCAGGATGCCGATGCTGAAGATCAGGGCGAAGAGGGTGATCCGGTTGAGCGTGTAGCCGTGCAGGTAAAAGACGAGCAGTGTCAGGGCCAGCGTGGAGGGGATGGCGATGGCCACCACCCCGGACTCCCGCCAGCCCAGGGTGAACAGGATCAGCAGCGTGACGCTCAGCACGGCGATCCCCATGTGCCAGAGCAGCTCATTGGACTTTTCCGCCGCAGTCTCCCCGTAATGCCGGGTGATGCTCAGGGTGACCTCGCGCGGCAGGATGCGTCCGCGTAAAGCCTCGACCTTCCGCAGCACCTCGCTGGCCACCGCGATGGCGTTGGCACCGGGGCGCTTGGCCACGGTCAAGGTCACCGCCGCCTCCTCGCCCGCCTGGGCCGCCGTTGCGGCACCCTGGCCGAAAAAGACGTATTGGGAGGGTTCCTCCGCGCCATCCAGAATGTCCGCCACCTCCCGCAGGTACACCGGCCGGCCATCCGTGACGCCCACCACCACCTGGCCGACCTCCTCGGCGCGGGTGAGGAAGCCGCCGGTTTCGATGATCACCTCCCGGTTGTTCCGGGTCAGGTTGCCCGCGTGGTACTGGCGGTTGGCCTGCTGCAGCATCGGCACCAGTCCGACCGGGCTAAGGTTGCGCGCCGCCAACCGGACCGGGTCCAGCAGGATGCGCACCTGTCGGCGCGCTCCGCCAATGAGCGTGGTTTCCGCCACCTGTGGCACCTGCTTGATGGCGGCATCCACCTCGACCGCCAGCCGTCGCAGTTGCAAGTGGTCCAGTCGGTCGCTGTGGAACGTCAGCGCCAGGATCGGCACATCGTCAATGGACTTGGGCTTGATCAGCGGTTGGGAAACGCCGTGCGGAATGCGGTCAAAGTTGGATTGCAGCTTCTGGTTCAGCTTCACCAGGCTGTTTTCAATCTCCTCGCCCACCTTGAACCGCACGATGACCAGGCTTTCGCCGGGGCGCGAGGTGGAATAAATGTACTCCACGCCCGGGATTTCCCAGAGCAGCTTTTCCATGGGGCGGGTGGCACGCTCCTCCACCTCCCGCGCGCTGAATCCGGGCATGGCCACCAGCACATCCACCATGGGGACCTTGATCTGCGGCTCCTCCTCCCGAGGCAGCAGCAGGATGGCCGCCAGACCAAGCAGGACCGAGGTGATGACGATCAGCGGCGTGAGCTTGGAGTCAATGAATGCGCCCGCCACCCGGCCCGCCAACCCCGGCGGGACCGGCTCGTTATGGGTGTCTCCAGGCTTCATGGCTTGAGTTCCAGCGGCTGTCCATCCTGCAACTGTCCGGCCCCCTCGGTGACGATCAGCTCGCCCCCGTTCAGTCCGGCCACCAGTTCATAATCCTCCCCGATCTTCCGGCCGGTCTTCACCAGCCGCAGCCGGGCGGTGTGGCCATCCACCACAAAGACGATTTCCAACTGGCCGCGCAGCACCAGGGCGCTGGCAGGCAGCCGCAGGGAGGTGGTTTCCCCCACGGGAACGGTGACCCGTCCGAATTGACCGGCGCGTACGCCGTTGGTGGCGGGCAGATCAAGTTTCACCAAGAAGGTCCGGCTCGAGGAATCCGCCACCGGCGCCACCTCGGACACCGTGCCGGTCAGGCTCAGGCGGGCGGTCGCCAGGTGGACTGGCAGTCGGGCTCCCATGGGCACCCGCTCCAGCAGCGATTCCGGCACGTTCGCCTCCAGGCGCAGATCGCTCGGCTTTTCCAATTCCACCAGGGTGCGGCCTGGGATGGCCTGGTCGCCGGCTTCCGCCAGCTTGCGGGTGATCACGCCGCTGAAGGGCGCGGTGATGATGGTGTGGCCGCGCTGGGTTTCCGCCTCCTTGACCACGGCCTCCGTCACCCGAAAGCTGGCCAGTGCCCCATCGTATTCGGATTGGGTGATGGCTTTGGCCTCCAGCAGGGTGGACTTGCGCTTCAGTTCATTGGCCGCCTGTTCCCGCAGGGCCAGAGCCTGGTCCAGCCGGGCCTGGCTTTCCCGCGCGTCCAGCCGGGCGATGACTTCCCCCTCCTGCACGGTTTGGCCGGCGACCACCCGCAGTTCCTCAATCCGGCCGGAGAGTTTCGCCTCCAGTCCGGCGCGCACGCGGGCCCGCACGGTCCCCATGACCTCTTCGGTCACTGGCCGGGTGCGCGTTTCCACCTTGATGGTCCGCACGGGGGCGGTGGGCAGGGGTACAGCCGCCAGGGGGGGCGGGTTGTGGGGGCGGCAGCCGCTGGCCCAAAGCCCGGTCGCCACGACCAAGGGCCACATGAATGAGTGCAGATTCATAAGTTTTCCGGAGGCAAATCCGATACTGATCGCCCATAGCTTATGCCATCGGCGTTGGTTCTGCGAGTGAAAACCAAGGGCCATTCTGGCTATTTGGCTGCGGGAGTGCCCTGCGCCAGCCGAGTGAAGATCTCCTTGTACCGCTCGCGCGACTCAAGCCCGGTGATTGTGTCCACCACCTGGCCACCCTTGAACAGCAGGAGGGTGGGGAGGCCGGAGATGTTGTACTGCTGGGACAACTCCGGGGCCTGGTCCACATCCACCTTCACAAACTTGACCTGGTTGGTGAAATCGCCCGCCAGTTCCTCAAGCACCGGGGCCAACTCCTTGCATGGTCCGCACCAGGTGGCAAAGAAGTCCACCACCACCGGCTGGGCGGCCTGGAGAACCTGATTGGTGAAGTCTGCCTGGTTCACCGGCTTGACCCGCGCATTTTCCGGGGTGGAGCCGCCCGGCCGATTGCAGCCGGAAGCCAGCCCGAACATCAGGCCCATGAAACCGCCATAAAGCGCTCCGCGCCACCAAGTTGCCGTCAACGGACAGGTTCCGGAACTGCACTGCCCGAAATATCCCATGGCCGAACCGATGCCAACCCCGCCCAGCACGAAAAGGATTAGTGGCAACATGGGGTTCCCTCCTTGCCGATGCCCAACTTGCGCAGGATGCCCACCGCTGGGCAGATGCCGGTAAAGGCCGATTGGATGAGATTCAGGGCCACAAAGGTGGTCAGGGCCAGCCCCCAGCGGCTGACAAACAGCGTCAGCAGCACGCTGATCAG
>CAIYYI010000692.1 GCA_903930345.1 uncultured Verrucomicrobiota bacterium | reverse complement strand
CGCCCGCAAGGACTGTTCCGCCCGCTTGCGCTCGGTGATGTCCCGGAAATTGAACACCATGCCCGCAACGGCGGACATGCCCAACAGATTGGTCGCCACCCCCTCAATGATGCGCCAATCCCCGTTGCGATGATGAACTCGAAACATCAGAGGGATTGAATCAGTCGTTTTCAGCAACCGGTCGAAAAAGACGTGCGCCCACTCCTGCTCCTCGAGGTGGATGAAGGCAAAGAAGGCCTGGCCCAGAATGCTCTCCGGCGCATACCCCAGCAAAGGGAGGATGGAAGGGCTCACATACACGATGGAGGCATCCGCCCGCGTGATCAGGACGCAGTCGGTGGCCTTTTCAACCAGCGCCCGAAAACGTTGTTCTCTGTTCAGGAGATTCTGATGTTCTAACTCCAGTTTCCCATAGAGCGCCTGAAGATCAGCGGTCATGGTGTTGAAGGCCGCCGAGAGTTCGCCAAACTCATCCCGCCCAACCAGCGGAATGCGATGGTCGAGATTCCCCCGCCGGATCGTGTCAACCCCCAGGCGCAAACGGTCGATGGAGGTGAGCAAACCTCTTTTCACGAGGTACAGGGTTGCGGCGACGACCAGGGCGATGGTCAGCAACAGGGCGACAAACCAGATGCTGTCGCGCTGCATGGTGGACAGCAACTGCGTGTTGGAGGCCGTGGAGGCACCCAGCACCCAATCATAAAGCTCCTGGTTTTTCCGGAGCAGCAGGGAGGAGAAATGGGTGGTCAGGCTGTTCAACTGGACGGACACACCGGAGTCCGTCTGCTCCAGCCGTTTTGCTTCGGCGACAATATGGTCAAACGTCGTCTTGATGCTGGCATAGTTATCAATCACGTCGGCGGAAATCCGGGTGAGGCACTGCGGATCCTGCTGCATTTCGCGCAACCGGCGGTTCAGCGTGTTATAAGTCGCCTGCCATTGCACTTCCGTGCGTGTGGAAGGGGAATCCAGGTAGTCATAGGTGAGGGAATGCAGCAGAATGATCTGTTTGGTCAGGGCATTGACCCGCAGATTGTCCTGTGCCACTGCCGTCACGTGGCTCTGTTCCACCACGATCCAACCCGAAATGGCCAGCGTGATGGAAATCGCCGCCAGCAGGCTGAGGTTCAAGCGGGAGCGGATGGTCATGGTGAAGGCTTAACGGATGATGGTCACGCGTTGGGGGGCAACCTGATCAAGAGCATGGTAATAAAGGAGGTCCAGGTAGTTGGGGATGCGTTTCGCGGTGGAGAGCCCACGTTCCAGGTGCCAGCGGGCCTTGCCTTCAAGGTCATTGAGCATGGCCTGGTGGAATTCCACCGCAAAGTGACAGTTGGGCCACGCCTGGCGAACGTTCACCGGATCCAGCCTGAGGCGGCGGGCAACAATGGCCATGCTCTGATCGGGATGCTTGGCGACAAATTGCTCCGCCTTCAGGCAGCCCCGGAGGAACTTCACCACCGCCTGCGGGCGCTGCCGCACCAGGGTGTCACGGACCATCACGTAAGTTTTGAGTTCGAACAATGCCTTGTCGGAGAAGGTGATGGCGTTGGTTCCCAGGTCACGCCGGGCCTGGGCCAGGTACTTGCCGAGCAGGGCCGCGCCATCCAGTTGGCCCTGGCCCAAGGCCTCCGCCAATTCCGCCTGGGGTGCGAAAGTGATGTCCACCGTGTTGCTATCCAGGCCGTGCTGGCGCAGGAGCAAATCCAGCACGTAGTGCGGCATGATGGCGGCAGTCGTGCCCACCTTTTTGGCTTTCAGATCCGTCACCTGGCGGATGCCGCGGTCTCGCCGGGCCACCACCATGTTGTCATCCGCCAGATCCCCGACTGTGCCGATGATGCGAAAGTCAGTCCGGCCAAAGGCCATGGCCACCACTGGCAGAGCGGTGCTGGCGGCGACATCCAACCGGCCCGCCACCACCTCATCCAAGGCCTCTTTACCGGAGGGGAAATCGCGGATGACGACCTGAAGGCCTTCCGCTGCAAAGAAACCCTGATCATCCGCCACGATTTCCAGGACCGCCGTCAAAGAGGGGGCGGTGCCGAGGGTAAGCACCTCAAGATCCGCCGCCGCCGCCGAAACGCCCAAGAATGTGACTAATGCAAGGAAACCAACTCCAACAGTGCCGCTGATGGATTTCATGCAGCCAAGCTACAGGGTGGCGGGGAATTGGAAAGCGAAAAAATTGCTGAAACTG
>CAIYYI010000691.1 GCA_903930345.1 uncultured Verrucomicrobiota bacterium | reverse complement strand
CATCAGGCCAGCGCGCGACGGCACGCACTGCGGGGCTGTGCTGTAACCTTGCTTCGCCAGCGCGCCGCTGCGGGCGAGCGCATCGATGTGCGGTGTCTTGATGTCTGTGACGGAACCCTGAACGCCAATATCGGCGTAGCCGTGGTCGTCGGTGTAGATGACGATGATGTTGGGCTTGGCAGCTTTGGTTTCCGCCGCGATGAGCCAGCCACCAACAAGGCACAGCGAGATGAGAGCAATGAATCTTATCATATTCAAAAATCCCAGCGTTGTAGTTTGGTTTTGGCAGGCTTGAGTTCCACCCAGTCGAGTGACACCGGCTCTTTCCCGGCCGGCAGATAGAGTCGGATAATTCCGAGCGCCCCTTCGGCCGGGAGTTCCACGCGCACTTCCTGCCAGTCCCCGCCTTTGAGCTGAAAGGAAACTGATTTCGCTTTGTCCGCCGCCTGGGGCGTGGGCAGCCATTCGACCTTCCCTGGCCCGCCAACTGTGGATTTCGAACGGAAAGCGACGGTCGCGGGTCCGGAGAGCTTACCTGCCCCGAACCCGAGGAATGGCGCGTTGCCTGTGCCGGACACCGTCAGCACTCCCTCCTTCACCGTGGCTTCGCAACCCCGCGCCTTCCAGCCCAGGAGCGGATCTGTGGATCCAGCTTGTGGGTTCGCTCCATCTGCGGCGGCGGTGGCGTTGTAGGCCGGATTCGGTTTTGGCACCACGGCCTTCGTATCGGTGAGGAATTTCTGGATGAGCGCATCCAGTTGCCTCACCCGGTCAGGCTGCCGGGCGGCCAGATTATTCGTTTCGCTGAGGTCCTCCTTGAGGTTATAAAGCTGGTAGGCATGTGCCCCTTTTTCCCCCTCGTGGAAGATTCGAATGAGTTTCCAATCCCCCGAATGCACCGTCACGGCTGGCGGCAGATGATCCGGCACTTTCGGGCTGTGCGGGAAATAGGTGAAAATGGCTTCGCGCGCCAGTGGTTTGCCGCGCAGGACTTCCGCAATGCTCGTGCCATCAAAGATTTGTCCGGGTTGCGGTTTCAAACCGAGCAGCTCCAGAAAGGTGGGATAGAAATCCGTGGTCTGGATGATCGTGTCGTTGCGGCTGCCTCGCGCGGTGATTTGGGGCCAACTCACGATGCATGGAACACGGATGCCCCCTTCATACACCGTCGCCTTCCCACCGCGCAGGGGGGCGTTGCTGGTGGGGGTTGTTCCGTCGATCTCGTTATACATGTTGCCGCCATTGTCGGAATAGAAGACCACCGCCGTCCGTTCGGCAATGCCCAGCCGGTCCAGTGCATCCAGCAGGGTGCCGATGGCATCGTCCATGCTCTCCACCATGGCGGCGTAGGTGGGGCTGTGCTGCGGATCGTTCGGATTCACCCGGCCCCGATGCTTTTCGATGAGCGCCTTTTTCGCATCGAACGGCGCATGGACGCTGAACATCCAGTAGTTCAGGAAAAAGGGTCCATTTTTGTGCTTCTCCATGAATGCCACAGCCTCTTTGGCCATGCGATCCTCAATGTGCTGGTTGGGGACGCCGGGGTCATTGTCGAAATCCTTGAACTTCCACGGGGCGACGTAGCTGCCCGCCGGTCCCGGTCCCGGCCAATGGGGTAAATCCACTTCAAACCCTTGTTGCAGCGGCGAAAACGGTTCGGCACCCAGATGCCACTTGCCGAAATGTCCGGTCGCATAACCCGCCTGCTTCAGCGCCTCTGCCAGGGTGAAATAATTGGTGTTCAGCCGCGTGGCGCTCTCGCATGGAAGGGCCTTATGCGTGGCCGGGGCCTTGGCCTGGCAGGAAGCCTCCAGCTTGACCTGGGGCAGGTGGCAGTTTGGGGCGGTGATCCCGATCCGCGCCGGATTTTGTCCCGTCAGAATGCTCGCTCGCGTCGGCGAACAGAGTGGGCTTGCGGAATAGGCGCGCGTGAACAGCATCCCGCGCTTCGCCAGCCGCTCCAGGTTGGGCGTCTGGTAAAACTTCGTCTTCCCATAGAGCGTGGTGTCGCTCCAGCCAAGGTCATCGGCCAGGATAAAGACAATGTTTGGCCTGGTGGGAGCTGCAGCAGGCAAATAGCCGCAAAGCAGCGCACAGAGCGTAAACAGGGTGAGAGCCTGTCTGAAAATTGCGAGGGGTGCTGCGGCGAGGGATTTTGGCTGGGGCCAAGGCCAAGTGCCAAGCTTCAGCCGGTAGGCGATAGGGTTCATGCCCAGAATGGTCTCATTCCGTCCCCGTCCTGCCAAGCCCCCATTTGACGGTAAAACTTCCACTGCGGCGTGCGACCATCCAGCACCCGGTGGGGTGATGGATTGAAAACCGAGCTGGACTATTGATTGACACCCACCACAAGAGCCTCTTGGATCGTTTTGATCGGCAGAAATAATTCCAATTCATTCGACGCCATCGCCATAAAACCGAATTGCTCATAGTATCGTTTGGCGTCCTGATCTTTGGCGTCCACAAACAGCCCATTCCCGCCCGCCGAATTGAAAATATCGATGAATTTGCCCATTGCCTCCACCAGCAGGGTTTTTCCGATGCCCTGCCGCTGATACGCCTTGGCCACCGCCAGCCGACCCAGCCGTACACCGGCCACGTCGAGCGGCAGCTTCTTGGCCTCTTGCGGGGTCAGCGACTCGGATTTGATCTGGCAGATGTTGAGCGAGAAGAAACCCATGATGGGCTTGGGCGCGGTCGTGGCCTCATCCACCAGGACAAACGTCCGTGAAATTCCCCGCTCCGCGTGTTGTCGCGCGGTCTGCTTGAGAAACAAATTCAGGGGCTCGCTCCCGCAGTCAAAACCGTCCCGGTCGTGCGTCACCCCCAGCAGTTCGATTTTATGCACGAACAGTCCCTTGGTGGGTTTTGACCGCGTCTTTCAGCCGCTTGTTGGGCTTCGGCGGATGGTCCAGCAGGGCCAGTATTTTGTGCGCATCTTTCTGCGAAAGCCGGATGACCGACTCGCGTTCAATCACGCGCAGCGCTTCCACATACGCCGTTTGCACGACGAACTGGTTGACCGTCGCCCCTAAAAGCTCCGCCGCCTGTTCCAGCGTGTCGCGCACGCGGTCAGAGACGCGGGCCGTGATCCGCTTGCGCGGTTCTTCTAAAACTTGCACCATGCCCTTATGGTGCCACTTTGGCACCGGCATGTCAATGCCACTTCCTGTCGGCGGACCACCAGGCGGCGCATACGAATTGCGGCGAAAACCCCGCACCCGGTGGGGTGAGGCTCCTGCCGAACCGTCTTGCCCCCAAATCCGCAATCGCAAATATGACCCGCAAGCGCCCTCCGCCACCCCAAGCCCCAATGCCCCACAGTGGCATCGATCTCCAGCCCAAGGTTGCCGCCCGGCGGCTACCTTGGGGGTACGCCCCCAACCTATTCACCAACCTTGAAAAGGTTGCGGCAGGCCCAGGTCCGTGGTCATGCAAAGCATCACCCTCCCATAAAACTTTACTTTTTCTTTACCGGTTCAGGGTTTTTCTGAACCCGTCCCCGTCCCACTCGCTTTCCCCGGATATCCCGGAGGCAGCTCACGAGGTAAACAGTAGGCTGGCCGCACCGGTTTTTCAAACTTTCTTCGTTTCCACTCTGGACGGCATAGTTGAAGACAAACGCTGCTTATATCTCCTAGATATTTGTTCGCATGTCATTGACATATCAACAGCGCGTCGTTCAGCAGAGTCAAGACTCTTGTTTGACCAAGGGCCCTAATGGGCGACCCTTAAAGGGTTAAAGGATGTTCCCTTTTGATCAACGGGCATCCATTCTCGGCGCAATCGAATAAACAGGTTGGTGTCGTTTCTG
>CAIYYI010000690.1 GCA_903930345.1 uncultured Verrucomicrobiota bacterium | reverse complement strand
TTCCGGGTTTGGATGCGGACCTGGCGGTCGGCGGTGACTTCCGCGTCCACTTCGGCTTTGTCCCAATGACGTTCCAGCGCGGTGATCTCCACCCAGCCCATGCGGTTGTGTTTCAGGGTGTGGGTGACGAACCGGAGGTGACGGGGCGGCGGGCCGAGGCCCCGGGTGGCGGCGGCATCCACCAGGGCGGCCACCTTCAGCCTGGCCTCCGGCTCGTACTTGTGGCCGGTGTTGGGTCCGATGATGTGGGTCATGCGCATGCCCTCGGCGGCCAGGGCCTGCTCCATCAGGTCGGCGGCGGCCTTCTGGCCATCGATCTCCCCGCTGTAGGCCACGAGGGTGGTGTTGGTCAGGTTGATGGCGCAGGCGAGCGGGTCGTACAGGTTCCAGAGCTTCTGCTCGTACCAGGGGATGGTGTCGAGCTGGTCGGCGAGCTTGAGGTAGTTCTTGGCATCGACGAAGCCCGCGCCCGGATTGACGGCGGCCCAGCGGGAGGCGTAATGCGTCCCGAACTGCCAGGCCGAGGCTCCGCCCATGGAGAAGCCGCGCACGACGAGACGCCGGTCATCCACCGGGTAGTGTTGGCGCACGTGGTCCAGGGCCTCAAAGGCATCCACCTCGCCGGCGAATTTGGCGGCGTTGCAGAAGCGGCCGTAGGGGTGCAGCACGAGGGTGTCGGGCGGGGTGAACTCGCCGGGGGACTTTTGCCTTTGCTCCAGAAAGGCCAGTTCGCTCAGGGTTTCCCCGCGACCGTGAAACCAGAAGTCGAGCCGCAGCGGTTTCTGCCCCGGTTTGTACGAGGGGGGAACCACCAGGCCATAAGGCTGCACCGAGCCATCCAGGCGGGAGACGTAGCCGCGCACCACCAGGCCGGTGGCGGTGTTCCAGGGGGCCTGGCCCTGGCGGAGCTGGCGGGCGCGCTCCTGGCCCTGTTGCAGGAGGGACCTGGCCACGCCGGCCTGGCCGGGGGTGTAGAAAATATCATCCTCCAGCGCGTTGCGGACGGCGCGGTGTAAGATCTCCACGTCGGGCAGCAGGGCCAGGAGCGGCGGCCTGGTTTGCAGGTCGGCGCGCAGCGCCTCAATCTCCCGCGCCAGGCTATCCGTGCCCGCGCGCAGCTCGGCGGCGAGCTCCGGCGCGAGCGGAAAGCCGGGGGGCGGCAGCAGTTTTTTGGGGTTGGGTGGCAGGACCGGTTTGGCCGGGGTTTTGGCCTTGGCGGCGGCCGGGGCATTGGTGGCCGCTGGCAAGGACGGGCCGGCCAGCAGCAGCACCAGGACCATGGCCAGGGTCGCAACAGGGGTTGGCAGGGAACGCATGCCCATAAAATGGCTGAACCACGGCACAATGCAAACCGGGAAAGAGCAGGGCTGGGAAGGCCCAGGCAAAAGGGGTTCGACGCCCCCAAGTGCCCCAAACCTCATCGGAGCATGGTATCGGCATCCGTTTGGCGGCTACTCCGGCCTTCTGCATGGGGGATGCTGGTGGGTGTTTCCCCCAGGGCTGCGGGGATTTGCAGGGTGCAAATGAGGGTTGGGCAGATGTTTGCAACTTTCTCAATGAAATCTGTTGACGCCTGAAAAGCCCGCTAGTACAGTCCGCTTCCCTCTGAGTTCCAGAGTAGCTCAATGGTAGAGCACGCGGCTGTTAACCGTGTGGTTGTAGGTTCGAGTCCTACCTCTGGAGCCAATTTTCTCAATGGTAGAGTCCCGACATGTCGGGATTAACCGTGTGGTTGTAGGTTCTCCCGATGTATCGGGATGGAGCCAATTTTCTCAATGGTAGAGTCCCGACATGTCG
>CAIYYI010000689.1 GCA_903930345.1 uncultured Verrucomicrobiota bacterium | reverse complement strand
TACCCCAGTGCGGCGCCGTATTCCCAACCGTCGCCATAATCAAGCTCGGCATCGGCAATGAACACATCGGTCAGCGGAACCATGTCCGAGAGGATTTCGGCGCCGCCCATGAGGCAGGTGTCGAAGGAGATGAACTCCCACTTGGCCACGCCCGTGGCCTGCATGGCGGAAGCCAGGGCCTGGCGGATTTGCGCCGTGGTGAGGGTGCCCGTATTCTCCACCGTTCCATCCTGAGTATCGCCACCGAAGCCGGTCCATTGCCCGCCGTGGTCCCACATCACCAGCCCGTAGCGGCGCGCCGGGTATTTGGTGATGGCCCAGGTGACAAAGTCGGTCAAGGTTTTCGGATCATCCATGTTGTTGGTTTCAGCCAGCCGCTCGACCGCCGGGCTGGTGATATTCTCAGGATCCTCATCCTTCTGCATCAGGAACCGCGTCACCCCGCTGGCCAGCTCTTTGGGCAGCCCTTCATTCGGTTCCGAGGCGTTGAAATCGGCCTGCACCACGATGTTGAAATCTTTCCCGCTGCCGGCCTGCTCCATTTCGTTCATGTCCGTGATGAGGCTGGAGGACAGGTTATGGTCGCCATGGCCATAGACCAGGATGGTCCAGGAATTATCCCCGCCGGAGGAGCTTCCAGGCAGGGTCTGGACATTGGCAGCGGAGGAAAATCCGCTCACGGTTTGATCGTCCTGGGCCTGCACCCGGTAGAAATATTTCGTGCCCGGCGTCAAATCTTCCACCAGCCAGTTGGTGTCTGAGCCTGCGTTCATGTGGTCATAATCAGGCACCAGGTCGGCCGTGGCAAAAGCGGCTGTGGTGGATACCTGGAGGATGTAGTTGGTGGCCCCTGGCACCGGATGCCAGACCGCCAGGAAGTTCGTGGAGGTCACCGCCTCCGCGGCGGCAATGGCCGGTATCGCCAGCATCTCGGGAGTGTATAATTGGGCTTCCGCCGCCAGCCAGCCCACGGCGGAACGGGTCATTTTGGTGGCAAAATCATAATCGATGTATCCCGGGGTGTCCGTGGAATCCTCGAGCTTATGGTAGAGCGTGTTATTGCCACCCTCGATCAAGAGGCAGGCTTGGAAGCCGCCCAGTTCAAAGCTGTAATGGTCGGCGCGATCCTCCGGCCCGCCATATTTCACCTGCAAGCCCTGGCCGTAGAGCGCCACCGAGTTGCTCAAGGCCAGCATCATGGGCTTGGATGGATCCTGGCAGTAGATCTCAGGCTGGTCGGGGGTATTATTGTTCGCAATCATATCCAGCGCCAGCATGCCTTTGATGGCCTGTGCTGCATGGGTGGCGACATACTGCGCGCTGCCCACCAAGCCATCCTCCTCGCGGTCAAAAGCGGCAAAGACCAGGGTCGCCCCAAACCGGTATTTGGAGAGGACACGGGCCGCCTCCAGCATGCCCGCCACACCGCTGGCATCGTCGTCGGCGCCCGGCACCCCCAGCCCCTCCGCCGTTTGGGCGGAATCATAATGGCCGGCCACCAGGTAAACCTCGTTGGACCGGGCGGTTGAGCCTGGCAATACCGCCACGACATTATGGCAGGTTTCATTCTCGTAGATGAACGGCTCGATTTTGGTCTGCAGGCCGAAGCCAGCCAGCGCGTTGTAAATGTTGGTCAAGGCCAGGTCGTGCTGGGGCCCGTAGGCCCGCTCATCCCCTTTGTGCGTGTAGAGTTTATTATCCAGGTAATCCTGGTATTGCGCCTTGCTGACCTGGTTGACCACCTCTCCCACCGATGCGGAGAAGGCTGGCGCGCCGGCGGCAAGCAACGCACAAGCGATGGCCAGCGGCATTTTGCTCACTATGTTCATATGATTGATCCCTATGTTGTTCACTGCTGCATGGGCAGGCTCGCAAACGTATCCCCCGCGCGAAGCGCTTTGTGCATGGGCCTCCCGCCTGGGAGAGTCTGATGCTAGCTGCCATGCGCTGGCTATGCTAATTCCTCGCGGTGGGAGTCAACCCGATTTATGAAAATATATTTATATCCCGATTTCCAGGATAATCCAACGACCATTTTTTGAAATGGGAAGGCCGGTCTGGCCTGAAAAAACCATCCGGCAATAGGCTTCTGAGCATTCCCGCTTTTGGGGGGCCGGAGTGGAGGAGGCTTTGAACCGGCCGCCCCCCGGCATCCAGCAAAACCC
>CAIYYI010000688.1 GCA_903930345.1 uncultured Verrucomicrobiota bacterium | reverse complement strand
GTCCCGAGGCGTCCCAGTAATCCTGCGGCGGCAGGGTGCCGCCCAGTGTGTCAAAGATTTGCACCGCATCAGCCCCGGCGGAAAATTGCATCTCCAAGTAATCCCCGGTGACTTCCGTCATCAGGTTCATCCATTGCGCAAAGCCCGCGCGGTCCCGCTGGAACCAGGAGCGGGCGGCCAGGAAGGGCGAGGCACTGCCCCCCTCCGCCATGAAATTGCCCACGGTCCAGGGCGATCCCGCAAAGCCCAATAAGGCCGTCTGGCCGTTGAGTTTTTCCTTGAGCATTTGCAGCGCGGAGCGCACGTACCCCAGCCGTTCCACCGCGCCCCGGGCATGCAGTTTGGCCAGGTCGCCCACGGCGCGCACCGGGAACTGCATCTCAATGCCCCCGGTCTCCCGGAAACGGTAGGTTTGCCCGAGGGCTTCGGCGATCACCAGGATGTCAGAGAACAGAATCGCCGCGTCGAAGTCAAAACGGCGGATCGGTTGCAACGTGACTTCCGTGGCCAGCTCAGGATTCTGAACCAGTTGGACGAAGGTGTATTGCTTCTTCAGCTCCCGGTACTCCGGCAGGGCACGCCCCGCCTGGCGCATCATCCAAACCGGAGGGTAATCCACTGGTGCGCAGGCACAAGCGCGTAAGAAGCGTTCCCGCCGGTTCAAGGGCGGCACAGCGGCGACATCCGATGCAGGCCCCGCCATCGTGGGGGCGGTCACCCGTTCGGTTCCGGAGGTATTGGGCAGATTCTCAATCACTTGTGTGGCCTTAATTTTCGCCTTTGCCAGGCCGGTTGTCAAAGGTCAATGCAAGCCGGGTGAGAAATATCATCCACCCTGCTCCCGGAGCAGGGTGGATGATATTTCATTGTAACCGCCCGGGATCGTCCGGCGTCTTGTCCGTCGGTACCATGCGAAAAGTAAAATCTCTCTTGGCCAGACGGGAATCCGCGTGCGGGTTCACCCTGATCGAACTCCTGGTGGTCATCGCCATCATTGCCATTTTGGCGGGCTTGCTGCTGCCGGCGTTGGGCCGGGCCAAGGAAGCCGGAAAACGCATCCAGTGCATCAATAACATGCGCCAGTTGGGATTGGCCTTGCGCATCTACGTGGATGACAACGACGGTTATTTCCCGCCCCGCGCGAGGTTCAACCGCTGGCCCACGCTTTTGCGGAGTGGTTATCAGGATTTGAAAATCCTCCTTTGTCCCAGCGATGCCATGGATCCGGAGACCTTTGGCCGCACCGATGGTTCTGCGGCCCAATACCCGGCTGACGCCGCCAAACGTTCCTATATCATCAACGGCTGGAACGATTTCATGAAGGTGAACTCCCCGGACTGGCAAGCCTACCGTAGCGGGGACTCCTCCAACTGCGTCAAGGAAGCCGTCATTCGGGAACCGACCGAAACCATTGTCTTTGGTGAGAAAAACAGCAAATCCGGGCACTATTACATGGATTACGACAGCTACGATGACATTGACCAACTGGACCAATCCAAGCATTCCAGCCAGGGGGACAACAAGTCCAAGTCCGGCGGCTCCAATTATATTTTCGCGGATGGCAGCGCCCGTTTCTTAAAGTACGGCAAGGCATTTTTGCCGTTGAACTTATGGGCGATCACCCCCCTTTACCGCAACAACTCGGCTTTTGTTCCTTAGCCCCGGTAGGCGAACTTTACAGAAGCTAACGAAGGTAGAACCGCAGGCCTTTGGTTGTCCAACAAACCGGCGGCAAGCCGCCGCGGTCCAAGACGCTTCGCGACTTTGAGGGCAACCGGCTACACGATAGTGTCTTGGAGTGCGTGCGGCTGGCCGCCGCTTTCAGGGACTCACGAATTGACCAGGCCCATCTGGGTAGTGCCCATGATCGACTGTTGGCTGGTCCACCCTGCTGTTTCACGTGCAAAAGGCTTTTGCATCATCCTTAAAACGGCAGTTGAACTTTACAGAAGCAAACGAAGGTAACGAAGAGACTGGCGAAGGGCATTGATCGGCTCTTTACTGCGACTCCGACCCGGTGGACCGTGCCACGGAGCGCGGATTTGTAATCCGCTTTGCGCCACACCCTTGGCCGATGGCTTTTCTGCCGCAAGTGTTTGCTGCCTTCTCTTGGTTGTCTCTGTAAATGCCTGCTCCTTTTGTCCGGTCACTTCGGTGGCGGGCTAAAGCCCGGACTACGAACGGGGGTGCTGGCTTGGGGGGGGATTACTCCATTTTTAAACCGCAGGACTTTGGTTGTCCAACAAAGCGGCGGCAAGCCGCCGCAGTCCAAGACGCTTCGCGACTCTGAAGGCAACCGACTACACGACAGT
>CAIYYI010000687.1 GCA_903930345.1 uncultured Verrucomicrobiota bacterium | reverse complement strand
TCTTGAGGCTCAAGGCTTTGTGGTGGACATCAGCGAAAACGGCGACGAGGGTTTCGCTTTGGCCACCACCCATGTCTATGACGCCATTGTGCTGGACATCATGCTGCCAGGACGAGATGGATTGAGCATTTTGCGAAATCTGCGAGAACGTCTATCGACTGTGCCGGTCGTGTTGCTCACCGCTCGGAGCGCCCTGAATGAACGCCTGGACGGCCTTAATCTGGGCGCAGACGATTACCTGACAAAACCCTTCTACATCGAGGAACTGGTGGCACGGTTGCACGCATTGATCCGCCGAGCCGCAGGCCATCAAAAAAGCAATCTCAAGTACGGGGACGTCACGGTTAACCTGCTGACGCGCGAGGTGAAACGAGGGGCTGAAACCGTTGATCTCACCGCCCGGGAATTTGCCTTGTTGACCTTCCTGTTGCGATCGCCCGGACGAACCTACAGCCGCGTCCAGATTTGCGAACATGTGTGGAACTACCACTTTGATCCCGGCACGAACCTGGTAGATGTTTACGTGCAACACCTGCGCAAGAAACTGGGGGGAAAGGAGGGTTCACTTTCCATTGAAACCGTCCGTGGGGTCGGGTACCGGATCCCGGAAGAATCCAGCCCATGAGGAAGCCCAACTCCTTCCGGCTCAAGATCGCGCTACTGTCCGGATTGATCACAGGATCTCTCCTGGTGGGTTGCGGGATGGTGCTTTGGCAGGTTTCCTACCAGTTCAACCTGGACCGCCTGGACCGTGAGATCCGCAATCTCGGC
Source organism: uncultured Verrucomicrobiota bacterium (assembly GCA_903930345.1). Classification (GTDB taxonomy): domain Bacteria; phylum Verrucomicrobiota; class Verrucomicrobiia; order Limisphaerales; family CAIYYI01; genus CAIYYI01. The sequence goes on along the minus strand of CAIYYI010000687.1, from coordinate 9,781 downwards.
ACCCCTCACCTCGAACGGGTGCAGGGCGGCGACCACTGGATCCGCTTCGAAAGCGCACTCCGGTTTGTGGCCGGCAGCAACCAGCCCACCGCCTTTGTCCTGTGGGTGAAGAACCTAGACCGGGTGGTTTATCAGTCACCGGACTGGCCGCAGGAACTTGAGCCAAGCCTCCTGCCCGAATTGGCAGCCTACGAGGATTCCGGCGGGTCTGACGCCCCCAAACGACTGCCGCCGCCACCGCGCCGCAACGAGGAAATCTCCCCCCGAAACCCGGCCCTGCCACGGAAGGTGCCCCAGTTCCATACCCATGAGGCAGGGGGCCGAACCTGGCGAATCGGCGTCATGGGAAATCCTTATGTGACGCTGATGCTTGCGGCTGACATCAACGACTTCAATGCGCGACTGCACACCCTGCGAACCACATATCTGGTGGCGCTGCCCATAGTGCTCCTGCTGGTGGGGCTGAGCGCATGGTTTCTCGCCCAGCGCGCTCTGGAGCCGGTGACCGCCCTCACTAGGACCGCAGAGCGGGTCACCGCCCGCGGGTTGGACCAACGCCTTCCCAAAATGACAAGCGACCAGGAGTTCAACCGGTTGGTCACCGTCTTCAACGAGATGCTGGACCGACTGGAGAAGAGCTTCGGCCAGGCGACACGCTTCAGCGCGGACGCCTCCCACGAATTAAAAACCCCGCTGGCCAGACTGCAATTGGAGCTGGAACAGGCACTGGAAGGAGCCCCCTCTGAGTCTCCCCAGCAGAAGGTTTACGGCAGCCTACTGGAGGAGATCAGCCGCCTCAAAGCCATCGTTCAAAAACTCCTGCTCCTGTCATTGGCGGACGCCGGCCAATTGAAAATCCAGTGCGAGACAATCAACCTCAGCCGGCTGCTGGCCAATGTGATTGAGGATTGCCAAGCACTGGCACCGGATTTGACCGTGGAACAGGAGATCGCCCCCCTGGTCATGGCCAAGGCGGATCCTGACCTGCTGGAGCAAGCTCTACAAAACCTCGCCAGCAACGCCATCAAATACAATTGTGAACACGGCCGAATACGATTCGAAATGAAATTGGAGGCAGACCGTGTCCTGGTGCGCATCGGTAACACTGGTGCCGGCATCCCGGCAGACGACCGGGGACGAATATTTGAACGCTTCTACCGCGGCGATCCCTCACGCAGCGGCCGGGTGGAGGGCGTTGGCTTGGGCTTGAGCCTCGCCCATGAAATCATACGTGCCCACGGTGGAGAACTCACCTTGGAATCAACAGGGAAAGATTGGACCCAGTTTGCAGTGGCGCTTCCGACCGAGGCTTAATCGACCTTGATCACCCGAAAGTTGAACACGGGCCTTACTCACGGCAGACTGGCTCCCTTGGGACGGACAAATTCCACTCGCGACAGGAAAACGCCATCATCAATGTGAAGCGTTCAAGGTTTCGGCGTCTTGTCCAACGTCGGCTCGCCTTTCAACCAACCCAGGGAGGCCAGGAACTGATCGGCGGAACGCAGCGTTTCAATGTAATATTGCTGGGTTTCCGGCTTGGCCCCATTGAAAAACCCGTGCCCCTGACCCTCGTAGAACAACGCCTCGCAGCGGACCCCGGCCTTGTCCATGCCCACCTTGAAACGCTTCACCACTTCCATCGGGATCAGCCGGTCCTGCGTTCCCAGAAAGATGATGGTGGGAGGATCATCGGCACTGATGTTGTGAGCGGGAGAGAACTCGCGGAACCGGGTTCCGACACGCTCTTTGCCCCAGCCGTTTTCCGGCCCATTGTCGAACACGGGATTGAAGAGCAGGAGAGCATTGGCCCGAGGGGACACTTTGAGATCATCCAGAGGGTCATCCAACCCATCCACCATGCCCACGAAGGCCGCCAGATGCCCGCCGGCGCTGCCGCCCCCCGCACCGATGCGCCGTGGATCAACGCCCAGTTCCAAGGCATGACTGCGCACCCAGCGCATGGCGGACTTGGCATCCTGCACGCAGACCAGCGGCGGCTCACCCTTTGGCACCCCTTTGAGCAAACGGTACTCCACCTGAAAGCAGACCATTCCCCGGGCGGCAAGATAGTCGCTATGCCGCTCGAACTGCGTTGGTGCCCCACCTGTCCAGCCACCGCCGTGGAAAAAAACCATGGCCGGGCGACGGTCGTCGGGCTTCCAATCGGCCGGGTTGGCAATGGTCAGTTTCAGCTCACGCCCGGCAACCGTCTTATAAACCCTGGTGGGGGATTCCGCGGCATGAGCCGCCGGGAACAAAGCGGAAACGGCCAGGGCCGAGACGAGACAGCAGAATATTTTCATAGTCAATATTTTCACCACCGCCTGACCTCACGCGGATGGACGAGGTAAACCAAGTCTGCGGTGAACGATATAACCTAACCGGACGCCATGCCGGACGCAAGGTCATAGCGGAGCTTGCCAAGCCAGAAGCAAAGAGGGAGGATGCACGGCAAGTCAAATCCATGAAAACGTCATCCTTTGCCAGCCTTCGAACAATTGACGCAGCTTTGGGCAGATATGCGATCCGCCTGCTGGCCCTTGGGCTGGGCCTTGAAATGCTGGCCCTGACCACGGTGTGCGCCCAGGACCGGACAGCGCCGGGGCCGGGGGATTTCGCGTCACAGACGGGGGTGGGCCAACCGGCTAAAATGGGTTCCGCATCCTACAACCCCCAAAGCCAGACTTACACGGTGGCCGGAGCGGGCAAGAACATGTGGTTTGACCAGGATGAGTTTCATTTTGTGTGGCGGAAAATCAAAGGGGATTTCATCCTTCAAACCCGTGGCCAACTGGTGGGCAAGGGCGTCAACCTGCACCGCAAGCTGGGCCTGATGGCACGCTCCACCCTGAAGACCGGCGCCGCCCACATCAATGCGGCCGTCCATGGCGATGGGCTGACCTCGCTCCAATTCCGCCGCACCCCTGGCGCAAAGACGGAGGAGATCAAATCCACGCTCACCGCAGCCGACGTGATCCAACTGGAACGCCGGGGTAACCGCTTCACGATGGCGGTCGCCCGCTTCGGCCAGCCCTTGGTGACCTCCCAGTTGGAGGAGCTTGATCTCGGCAGCGAGGTCTATCTCGGGCTGTTCGTCTGTTCCCACGATACCAATGTGATTGAGCAGGCGACCTTCCAGGATGTGCGCCTGACCATCCCCGCCTGGGAGAAGCTGGTGCCTTACCGGGATCATCTGGGAAGCCGATTGGAGGTGTTGGAGGTGGACAGCGGCAAACGCGAGGCATTGTTCCTTACGCCGGATGGAATCGAGGCCCCCAACTGGACCCCGGACAACACCGCCCTGATCTACAATTCCAAGGGCCGGCTGTACCGCTTCCCGCTCGCCGACAGGAAGCCGGTGCCGCTGGAGACCGGCCTCGCCACCAAGTGCAACAATGATCACGTGCTGTCGTTCGATGGCCAGACCCTGGGCATCAGCCATGGCGCCGCCGAGGCAGGCGGGAAATCGGTCATCTACACCCTGCCCATCACCGGTGGGCAGCCCACACGGGTGACGGCCAAGGCTCCATCCTACCTGCACGGATGGTCCCCGGACGGAAAGTTTCTCGTCTATACCGGAGAACGCGATGGGGACTACGACATTTACCGGATTCCTGTGGCCGGAGGCGAGGAAGTCCGGTTGACCACGGCCAAAGGACTGGATGATGGCCCGGAATACAGCCCTGATGGCCGGTTCATCTACTTCAATTCCGTGCGCACCGGAAAAATGCAGCTCTGGCGGATGAAGGCCGACGGAACCCAGCAGGAGCAACTCACCGACGACGCGTACAACAATTGGTTTCCGCACGTTTCCCCCGACGGCAAGCGCATCGTGTTCATCTCGTTTTCCAAAGACGTCGCCCCGGATCAGCACCCCTATTACAAGCCAGTCTATCTGCGCATGATGCCCGTCAACGGAGGCCCCCCCACCGTGATCGCCTACCTCTACGGCGGACAGGGAACCATCAACGTCCCCTCCTGGAGTCCTGACAGCCGGCATCTGGCCTTCGTCAGTCACACGGGCAAGGCGGAATAAACTATCCCCTCAGCGCGTTCGTAACCATTTTGGGGCTAGATTGGTTCGTGACTTCCCGGCCAGTCCGCAGGTAATTTTCGGGGATGCAATTCGCGCACAACCTCTGCCCGCGCCGCTGGCTGATTCTAGCCCCCCTGATCTGGGCGGCAACCTCGCTGCTGGCGGAGTCGGTTCTGATTTCTTCGCTGGACCTGAGCCAAATGTCGGCCGGCTGGAGCGTGCCCAAAACAAACCGTGGTGTCATGGGCCAACCGATCAGCATTGGCGGCCAACGTTACGCGCAGGGGGTGGGCACTCACGCACCCAGCACCCTGCATATCGCCGTGCAAGGGCAGGCAAAAAGGTTTCTGGCCCAGGTGGGGGTGGATGACAGTGCCCAAACGGCTGGGAGCGTGCAATTCCATGTGCTGGGCGATGGTCGGCTGCTATGGAAAAGCAAAGTGATGACCGGAGGCCAACCGGCCCAACCCGTGGAGGTGGATCTGGCCGGGATCAACACGGTGACCTTGCGGGTAACTGACGCAGGAGACGGCTCCAGTCATGACCACGCCGACTGGGCCGACGCCCGCATCACCATGGCAGAAGGGGCCGCCCAACCGACCGCCCTGCCCCCGCATCAGGACTTCAGCATCAAAACCGAACGGTTTGCGATCCCCTTCGCCATTAGCGATGAAGGCCGGTTGTACCAGCGCGCCCTGGGGGCCGGGCCGGAACGCCTGCAACGCGTGGATGAAGCCTATCCACCCGCCGGCAACGGATACATCTGGGAACCGGCCCTGCAGGCCATCCACGCCGATGGCAACACCTCCACGGACCTGCTGGTGGCCGGGGTGACGCGCACCAATGAGGCCCCCGGCCGCGAGCTGACGCGCATCCGGCTGCGTGACCCGGCCTATCCGTTTGAAGTGACGCTCTGCTTCCGGGCCCATCAGGACCGGGATGTCATTGAGCAATGGGCGGAGATACGCCACGAGGAGACCGGAGAAGTGGTTTTGGAGCGGATGGCCTCCGCCTCGCTGGTGCTGGCGACGACCAACCTGCAGCTCACCCATTTCTTTGGCGACTGGGCCCAGGAGATGAACCCGGTGACCGAAGTGCTCACCCCTGGCACCAAGATCCTGGATTCAAAAACCGGGGTGCGCGCCCACCAATTCGGCAATCCCTCCTTCATTCTCGCCTTGGGCAGCACCGCCACTGAAACCACCGGGCAGGTGCTGGCCGGTTCCCTGGCCTGGTCTGGCAGCTTCCAATGCGCGTTTGACCACAATGGCGGAAGGGTGCATGCCGTGTGCGGGGTCAATCCGTTTGCCTCCGCCTATCACCTGCCCGCCAGACAAACGCTGACCACGCCGGTGATGATCTGGACCTGGAGCGACCGCGGGCTGGGCGAGATGAGCCGCAAACTGCACGCCTGGGCGCGGGACTTCGGGATGCGGGGCGGCCACGAGACGCGCACCGTTTTGCTAAACAACTGGGAGGCCACCGAATTCAACTTCGATTTCAACCGGATCACCGGCCTGCTGGACCCCGCCCGGGAAATCGGCACCGAGCTGTTCCTGCTGGACGACGGCTGGTTCGGGAACAAATACCCGCGCATCAATGACCGGGCCGGATTGGGCGACTGGGAGCCGAACCGCCAGCGACTGCCCGGAGGCCTCGCCCCGTTGGCGGCAGAGGCCACCAAGCGCGGCCTGCAATTCGGCATCTGGATCGAACCGGAAATGGTGAACCCAAAAAGCGAGCTGTTCGAGCGCCATCCGGACTGGGTGATCGCCCAGCCCAAGCGCGAACTGGAATTGCAGCGCAACCAACTGGTGCTGGACCTGACCCGGCCGGAGGTGCAGGCCTTCGAGTGGGGCGTCATCACCAACACCCTCGGCGTGGCGGGCATCCGCTACGCCAAATGGGATTGCAACCGGTATCTGACCCAGCCGGGATCGGCCCATCTCCCGCCGCAACGGCAATCCCACCTGTGGATTGATTATGTGCAGGCGCTCTATGCGCTCATGGAAAAAACCGCCCGGACCTACCCCGGCGTGGAGCTGATGCTCTGCTCCGGCGGCGGCGGGCGGGTGGATTACGGCGCGCTGAAGTACTTCCATGAATTCTGGCCCAGCGACAACACGGACCCCGTGACCCGCGTGCCAATGCAATGGGACTATTCCTATTTCTTCCCCACCATGAGCATGGCGAGCCATGTGACCCATTGGGGCAAACGCCCCATGCATTTCGCGTGTGCCGTGGCCATGAGCGCCCGTTTCGGCATGGACCTGGACCTGGTCAAACTCCCGGCGGAGGACAAGGCCGTCTGCGCCGGGGCCATCCGGGCCTACAAGCAAATCCGCGAGGTCGTCCACCTGGGGGAACTGTACCGGCTGGAACGGCCCCATGGCGCGGCCCGGGGCGCGATCAACTTCGTATCGCCCGACCGGAACCGGGCGGTCGTGTTCGTGTTTCAATTGCGGCAGGGGGAGATCCTCCCGGTCCGTCCGCAAGGCTTGGATCCCGAGCGTCAATACCGGCTGCGGGAATTGAATCCCGCTCCGGGACGACGCGCCTTGGCGCAGGAGGGCAAAGCCTTTTCCGGAGCGGAGCTGATGCGCGCCGGAGTTACGCCGAGTTCCGCCCAAGCACTGGAAGCATGGGTCGTGGAACTGGTGTCTGAGTAATCCCCTTTCATGCCAACCATGCTTAATAATTTGAGGTTGTTCGGAAACGCCTTCACCGTGGTGGTGGTTCTGGTGGCGGCATCTGTCGCGCAGGCCGCCGCCCCAAACTGGGCGTTAGCCTCGCCGGATGGCCGCTGCAAAATCACCGTGACCCTCAGTGACGCCGGGGAACTGACCTATCAGGTCAAAAGAGCCGGCCAGCCCGTGCTGGGACAGTCACCGCTTGGATTGCGTTGCGACGACCAGGATTTCAGTCGTGGATTGGTCTTGGAAACCGCCAGCAGGATTGAGCAGCGTCGCGAACAGTACGAGTTGTTTACCGGGGCAATTCCACACGTGGACAAGCTCCTGCATCGGCGCAGCCTGACCTTTCGCAATGCCAACCAGGCCGTGATGGCCCTTGATCTGGCGGCCGGCGATGAGGGAGTGGCCTTCCGTTACCGGTTTCCCGCAAAGACTGAAACCGTGCGCGTGGTGCAATCCGAGTTGACCGGTTTCCAAGTCGAAACCAACGCCCAAGGCTGGCTGCAGCCGTACCACGCGGCCAGCGAGTACACGCCCGCCTACGAGGATTTCTTCTTCAAGGTCGCGCCCGGAACTCCCCCACCCCGCTCGCGGGGGCAACCCAAAGGCTGGGCCTTTCCCGCCTTGTTCCAATTCCCGAGGGCCGGCTGGGCGCTCCTGACGGAGACCGGCACAGACAGCGCCTATTGCGCCTGCCACCTGGATGCGAATTCCGACCGGGGGCGCTACCGCATGGCTTTTCCTGAACCCGATGAACGGACAAAAGGGCGCACCAATGGGGTTGGCCCGGAACCCCGCCATACCCTGCCCTGGACAATGCCGTGGCGGGTCATGGTATTGGGGGCCACGGCGGGCGATATCGCCACTGCGACCCTGGTCACCGATCTGGCTGAACCTTCACGCATCCCGGACACCTCGTGGATCCACCCCGGCCGGGCCTCCTGGGCCTGGTGGGGCTATCCGGATGGCCCCCATCCGGCGAGCCGTTTTAACGCGTACTCCGACCTGGCCGCCCGGATGGGCTGGGAATTCACCCTGTTTGACGCCGGCTGGTGGGAACCGGGCCTGACCAACATTGCGAGCCATGCCCTAGCCGCCGGCGTGATGCCACTGGCCTGGGCACACGCAGCCGACTATTACACACCAGAAAAGCGCCAGCGGAATCTGGACCGGATGCAACGGGCCGGAGTGAAGGGGGTGAAAGTGGACTTCTGGTGCTCGGACCGCCAGGAAACCATGACGGCAATCCAATCGTTGTTTGAGGATGCCGCCGCCCGCCGACTGGTGGTGAACCTGCATGGCTGCACCCTGCCACGCGGATGGCAGCGAACGTGGCCCAACTTCCTGACTGCGGAGGCCGTGCTGGGCTACGAAAGCTACTTTTACGAATCCCACTACACCGAAAAAGCGGCGGAGTTGAACACCATCCTGCCCTTCACCCGCAATGCCGTGGGGCCCATGGACATCACCCCCCTGGGGTGTTCCCCGAAAAAATACCCTCGCCTGACCACCGCCGCCCATGAATTGGCGGCGGCGCTCATCTTCACCTCCGGCATCATCCATTACGCGGACAAGCCGGAGTTCATCGAGTCATTGCCCAAGGAGGCTCAGCAGATCCTGAGGGATGCCCCGGTGCGCTGGGAGGAGACCCGCTGCCTGGTGGGAGAACCCGGGCGGATGGCGGTGTTTGCAAAACGCACAGGCAAAAGCTGGTTCATCGCCGGAATCAATGGCACGGGTGAAACGTGGCCCGCCCGGTTGGACTTGCGGGCCTTCAAGGAATTCACCCGCCGATTAACCATCACCGAAGGCGACAACGCCAACCTGCAGGTGAGGGCGACGACCGGGAACACAGGTGACCAATGGGTGCATGCGATTCCTCCACGCGGCGGTTTTGTCCTGCGGTTGGACAGATGAGGCCGCTTGTCGGCTGGACGCAGCGTCGCAATCCGCCTATGGTGCCATTCATGCATTTCACCTTACCCATCCGCTGGCTGGTGGCTTTGACCCTGGGGTTGATTTCGACCACCCTGCCTGCCGCTACCGAAACCGGCGAACCCATCCCGGTCAGGATCCAGGTGGAGGCCAGCCAGACAAAGGGCGAACTTAAGCCGATCTGGCGATTCTTCGGTGCGGACGAGCCGAACTACGCCTACATGAAAGACGGCCGGAAACTGCTGGCCGAACTCGGACAACTGGGAGCCCAAACCTATTTTCGCGCCCACAGTCTCCTCGTTTCCGGCGATGGCACACCGGCGCTCAAATGGGGCTCCACCGGCGTCTATCGGGAAGATCCGCAGGGACGCCCCATCTACGATTGGACCATCGTGGATCGCATCTTCGACACCTACCGGGAGCGGGGGGTGCGTCCGTACGTGCAGATCGGTTTCATGCCCCAGGATCTGTCGATCAAGCCGGAACCGTACCGGCACCATTGGACGCCCCAGGCGAAATACGAGGAGATCTACACCGGCTGGGCCTATCCGCCAAAGGACTACGCAAAGTGGGCCGAGTTGGTGTACCAGTGGGCCCGGCACTGCGTGGAGAAATATGGGCGAACGGAGGTGGAGACCTGGTATTGGGAAGTGTGGAATGAGGCGAACATCGGCTATTGGCGGGGCACCCGGGAGGAGTTCTTCAAGCTGCACGATTTTGCCATCGACGCAGTGCGCCGCGCGTTACCCACCGCCAAGGTTGGCGGGCCGGATGTGGCGGGCGGGCCGGGGGGCAGTTTTCTGCGCACCTTTCTGGAACACTGCCTCCGGGGCACCAACTACGCCACCGGCAAGATTGGCACTCCGCTTGATTTCCTCTCCTTCCACGCCAAGGGAAGCCCACGCTATGTCGATGGTCATGTGCGCATGGGCATCGCCGCCCAACTGGGCGACATTGATGGCGCCTTTGGGGTGATTGCCAGCTTTCCAGAACTTAAGGGCAAGCCGATCATCATTGGGGAGTCGGACCCAGAAGGATGTGCCGCCTGTCAGGGACCGCAGTTGGGCTACCGTAACGGTACCATGTACTCCAGCTACACCGCCGCCAGTTTCGC
>CAIYYI010000686.1 GCA_903930345.1 uncultured Verrucomicrobiota bacterium | reverse complement strand
GTTTCACCGCTTCATCTTAATGGTGGTCCTTGGCTAAGTCGAACCGAATACCATTAAAATCTTTTAATGAAACCTTTGGCATTTTCTTAATGCCGAGAATGTCTACTATGGCATATGACAATTCGCTTTGCCGTCATGGTGGCTGTGCTGGCTGGTTCTCTGGGAGTGTGCTCTGGTATTCCGCAGCCTGTGGGTTTGGTGCCTGGCTTGGTGCGGATTCCTGCCGGGACTTTTGAAATGGGGGATCATCACGGATTTGTAGACCCCAAGCATGGCGGCGATGAAACCCCAGTGCACTTGGTTAGAATGGATGCGTTTTATATTGGGATCAACGACATAACCACACAGGAGTATATCGCCTTTTTGAACTCTATGCTGGCCCAAAAGCGGGTCGAGGTGCGCAATGGCGGAGTGTACCTTGTCGGTGGGGTGGACCTTCTATGCGAAACTCGCAAACTTTCGACCTTCAGTCGAATTGGCTGGGATGGACGGACATTCACTGCGCTGGATCTGAAGGAACTGCACCCTGTCGTTTGCCTCCGGTGGCCCGGTGCCGCGGTTTATTGTAATTGGAAAAGCGCTCAAAACGGGTTGCGGTCATGCTACAATTCATCCACTTGGGAGTGTGATTTTAATGTGGAGGGATACCGCCTCCCAACGGAAGCGGAATGGGAGTATGCCGCGCGCGGCGGGTTGCAAAAACCTTATGCCAGATTCCCGTGGGGCGATGATGCCGATGCCACCCGGGCCAACTGGCCTGAGTCGAATAATCCATTTCGGGTGGGGTCTGAACCATGGACTACGCCGGTCGGTTTCTTCAATGGCGAACTGCGGCGCAAGTCGGATTTTAGTTGGCCCGGGGCTCAGGATACCTGGCAAACATCTAACGGCGCCAACGGGTATGGCCTGAATGACATGGCGGGCAACGTCTGGCAGTTTGTAAACGATTGGTATGGGCGCGATTACTACGCCTATAGTCCCACCAACAATCCGCCCGGTCCGTCCAGTGGCAGCATCATGCCCGACGGCCAGCCTTATCGCGGCATGCGCGGTGGCAGTTGGTACAATGGTGAGAATGGTCACAGCCGCACCTCCAATCGTAATCCCTCATACTTCCGCGGGCCGCAAGACCCGAATCACCCATACTATCATATCAGCTTTCGTGTTGTGCTTCCCGTCGATGCTGAAAACCGGCCGGTCATCAAGCCGACGCCAGTTCAACGTGTCCCTGGGCGCCAAGGTGGGCCGGAAGGACGCCGACCTCGGTCGGAAGGAGCCTTGCGAGACGCCGTAGGCGGGCAAAGGATAGATCGTCCATCACGTTCCGAGGCGCAACCGTCCGCTCGTAGTGAAGCTATTGGCGGTGTCCAGAAGAAAGCCAGCACGTTCGTGCTGAGCAGTTCTGTGGTAAAAGAGGGAGGGGTGCTGCCGGTGGAGTATACCGGTGATGGTGAAAGCGCCACGCTGCCGCTGGAATGGAGCGGTGCTCCGGCTGGGACAAGCAGCTACGCTCTCATCATGCACCACGAGGCTCCGGACCAGACCAAATGGTATTGGGTTCTCTATGGCATGGCAGCGAATGTTCAAAGTCTCCCCAGGAATGTGAAAGGCGTCGGGATTTTGGGCAGCAACAGCGTCAACCGCAGACGTGAATACGCGCCACCCCATTCCAAAGGCCCGGGAGCCAAAACATACATTTACACGGTTTACGCCTTGTCGGCTCCTCCGCAAATTGACGTTCCGACGGAGGAGGTGAGCCGCGATGTTCTGCTTGCGGCCATGAAGGGCAAAATCCTGGCCAGTGCGGAACTGAGCGTCGTTTATACGCGTTCGGGCGAAGGCGGCGGACAGGATGATCGTCCCAGCCGCGTATTTAAACCTGACGCGTCGACCAAGCCATAGGAAAATCATGAACACCCGTCATAAATCCATCCAACGATGCTTGAGGATCCCGGTCTCAACCTTGCTGCTGGCGTACAGCTTGATGAGGTTTTCTGGCCATGTTGTTGCTCAGCCAGAACCCGGAAACCGCCCAATCAGCCCAGGAAAGCAGGACAGCCAGCAAAGCCGTGAAGGCGGTGGTCGGCGTGAAATGCCAGAGAACAAGACGCCCGTTTCTAAAAATCAGGACCAAACCGTCGGGCTGTTTACCACCACTCCCAAAGCCTGCGACGGCTACACTCTGTTCGCGCCGAAGCACAACATGGTCACTTACCTGATAAACAATGCCGGTCAGGTTGTGCATTCATGGAAGAGTCAATATGAACCTGGTCAGGTCGTGCATCTGCTGCCAAACGGCCACCTGATCCGCGCGTGCATGCTGAGGGTGCAGGGCGGTACTGGCGGCGGCGAAGGCGGACGCATTGAGGAGTATGACTGGGATGGCAATCTGGTCTGGGAGTTTGATCATGCCACGCGCGACTACCAGTTGCACCATGACCTCAAGCCCCTGCCCAATGGCCACATCCTCGCCCTGATGGTCGAGCGAAAATCCCGCGAGCAAGCTGTGGCAGCCGGGTTCGATACCAGCCTCATGCGCGATGAATATTTGGTGCCTGACGCGCTGGTAGAGATCGAGCCCATCAAACCCAAAGGCGGTCGCATCGTCTGGGAATGGCATGTCTGGGATCATCTGATTCAAGACATCGACCGATCGAAGGCCAACTTTGGCGATGTGGCGGCGCATCCCGAGTTGGTAAGCGTATCCTGCAATGGCCGCGCCACGCCCGCGTTCTGGAACCACATGAACTCGTTCGATTACAACCCCAAGCTCGACCAGATCGTCCTGAGCGTGCGCGGCTGCAATGAAATCTGGATTCTGGACCACAGTACCACCACCAAGGAGGCAGCCGGCCATACGGGCGGCAAACACGGCTCAGGCGGCGACCTGATCTATCGCTGGGGCAATCCAGCGGCTTACAAGCGGGGAACGATGCTGGATAAGCAATTGATCCAGCAGCACGACGCCCAATGGATTCCCGACGGATACCCCGGCGCTGGAAATATGACGATCTTCAACAACGGCTATGATCGCGGTTGGTCGAGCGTCGAAGAAATCGCCCTGCCTTTGGATGCCAATGGCCGCTATGTTCTCGAAACTGGCAAGGCCTATGGCCCGGACAAACCGGTGTGGCACTATGAAGCGAAGAATCGCACCGACTTTTTTTCCTCTGAAATCTCCGGGGCTCAGCGCCTGCCCAATGGCAACACCCTCATCTGTGCGGGCGTCGTGGGTCACCTGTTTGAAATCACCACGACCGGTGAGATGGTGTGGCAATACGTTAACGCCATGGTGCGCGGCGGCATCCTGGCGCAAGGCGAACTGCCTGGCAAAGACATGCGTGGCCATTTGTGGAATGCGGTGTTCAAGGTGCATCGCTACGAGGATGGCTATCCCGGGCTGGCCGGACGTGATTTAACTCCGAAAGGCGTCATCGAACTTCCCGCGTCTATGAAAGGCAAAACAGGTCTCCATCTCATGACTGAGCAGCAACGAACCGATCGTGGGCCAGGCGGCCCTGGCAGGGGCGGGGGGGATCGTGGCGGAGGCGGGCAAGTCGGTGGCGAGAACCGCCCGGCGCGTGCTAACCGCTCTGGCCAATAAGGAGCCCACGTATGAAATATTCAATGCTGATGCTCCTTTCGCTCGCCGCGTCTGTCTTCGCCTACGAGCGCCTCCAGGGTCCCACCGAGCTGCTCTATTGGGACAAGACCAACGCCTACAATGGGTACACCTTGTTTGGCAGCCACGGCACCACCTACCTGATTGATATGTCCGGGCAGGTTGTCCACACCTGGCGTCTGGGCACCAACCCGCGCTTCCTTGACAATGGAAATATATTGGATGCTTCCAAGGATGATCCCAGCGGTTTCCAGGGTTTTGTCGAGATGGATTGGGATGGCAACAAGATCTGGGAATACACCGAAAATCGGGAAGGCTATGCACCTCATCACGATTGGGTGCGCCTCTTCAACAAGAAGCTGAACGTCTGGACGACGATGTACATTGCCAACAAATCCATCTCGCACGAGCAGGCCATTGCCGCTGGGGCTGACCCCCGCAAAGGCCCGTTCGAGGGGGGACAGATGGATGCGGTGGTGGAAGTGGATATGGACGGCAAGGTGGTTTGGGAGTGGTGGTTTTTCGACCACGTGGTGCAGGATGTGGATCCCGCCAAGCCCAACTATGTGGGCCAGGGAAAGAAGGTTTCCGACTACCCGAACCGGATCAACCTAAACATGCCCGGGAAGCCGCTGAAACGGGATTGGCTGCATTGCAATTCCATGGACTACAATGCTGAACTGGACCAGGTGGTGATAAACTCAGTGCAGGGCGAGTTGTATGTCATCGACCACGGCAATACTTTTGTTTCAGGCGACCCGAAAGCCACCATCGCCAAGGCGGCCAGCCCAGCAGGCGATTTTCTTTACCGATTCGGCGATCCGGCCCGCTATGGCCAGGGTGAGCCACCACGGGTGCTGGAAAACTGGGACAATGCCACCTCCGGCCATAAACAGATGGGTGGTACCCACGACGTGCAGTGGATCAAACCCGGTCTGCCGGGCGCGGGCCATCTCATGGTCTTCAACAACGGCCAATATCTTTGCCAGAGAACCCCGGGATCCTCCATCATCGAGATCAATCCGTTTATCGATGCCAGCGGACGGGACACCGGCAATTACGTTAACCCACCGAATGCGGGTTACGTCCGCGAAGAGTACGACCATGACACGCACAACTCCCCCCGGCAGATTTCCAAGCATGTCGTGTGGTCCTATCGCTCGCTCAACAATCACGGATTTTTCAGTCAGATCGGCTGCAGTGGGCAGCGCCTGCCCAACGGCAACACCCTGATTTGCTCGGACACTGAGGGTCATTTCTTCGAAGTCACCGCAGCTGGCAAGCTGGTCTGGGAATACATCAACCCGGTCACGAAAGAATTTGGCACCGTCAAAACCATGGTGGATGCCTTACCCATGGTGAACAGTGTTTTTCGCGCCTACCGGTACGGGGCCGAACATCCGGCGCTTAAAGGCAAAGATCTCAAACCCTCAGGCACCATCACGGATGCGTTCCCGCGCCAGCCCGATTCACGCGCCAAAAACCGTCTCCCCGGCCAGGGCGGAGGGAAAGGAAAAGGCGGTGGCCGCAGTTCAGGTGGGGGCGCCCAGGGTGGCGGCGATAGGGGTGGTCAAGGTGGAAGACAACCTTAGTGAATCTGGCAATCGAACGATGGACTAGTCGAACAGATGAATGCCTCTGGAATGCTGGTGCCAGCCGAAGCATTGCGTGGCCGAATGATTCAAAGTGGAGGAAGCAACTTCTGAATAGATTGAAATACAAACTGCGACCATGAAACACTGCCATTCTCTCCTCTCCGCCCTGCTTCTGACCCTGCTGGCCGCACTCTGCCCCGCCACACCACCACCCAACTTCGTATTAATCCTCGGGGAAGGCCACGGCTGGAGCAGTTCATCCGTGCAGATGGATGATGACATCCCAGAATCGAAGAGCGCCTTCATCCGGTTTCCGAACCTTGAGAAGCTGGCCGCTCGCGGTATGCGCTTCGCCAACTTCTACGCGCCATCGCCCCGCTGTACGCCCTCGCGTGCCGCGTTGTATACTGGAAAAAGTCCGGCGCAACTGCACATGACCTTCATCAACGAGGGCGGTAGGGACAGCGGGATTGATCCGAACGGACGCGTGACGCCGCCGTCAGCTTTGATGGAACTGCCCGCAGGTGAAATAACCATTGCAGAGGTGCTCCAGCGTGCCGGCTACGCGACGGCGCACTTTGGCAAGTGGCACATGGGCAGAGTGAGCCCTTTGCAGCATGGTTTCGATGAGAGCGACGGCGCAAATGGCAACGGTGGCCCGGATAACGCCGCCAATCCGCATCCCAAGCAACTTTATGCCATGACCGAGCGCGGAATGGATTTCATGGCTCGCCAGGTCAAGGCAGGTAAACCATTTTACCTCGATCTTTCGCATTACGCCTCGCGGCAGGGAGGGGATTCCAGTCCCCAGGCCCTCGCCACGGTGAAGGCTTGGGGTGGCAGTCTGAACGACCGGGAGATCGCCGAGGCGGCGGCGGATTGGGACCTGGATCTTGCCTTCGGAATGGTTCTGAAGAAGATTGACGAGCTTGGCGTAGCCGATAACACCTACGTTGTTTTCACCACCGACCATGGCACGCCAGGTCGCAATCCGCCGCTCGCCGGGGGCAAAGGCACCGTTTCTGAAGGCGGTTTGCGCGTGCCGTTCATCATTCGCGGTCCAGGCATTCAGGCCGGCGCTTGCTCCCATGTCCGGGTGGTGGGCGAAGACCTGCTGCCCACCGTCGCCTCGCTGGCGCAGGTCGTCGAACCGCTCCCGAAGGGGATTGAGGGGGGCAGTTTTGTGTCGCTTCTGACCAGTGCCGGAAAAGGAACAGTCCAGCGCCCGCGCGCGGAGTTTGTCGTGCATTTCCCGCATTATGACAAGGATGCCATTGGCCCGGCCTCAGCCCTCTACATGGGCGATTTCAAATTGGTCCGAGCTTACGAAACTGGTGCCTTGCGGCTTTTTAACCTGAGCAATGACTCCGGTGAGCGCCGCGACTTGGCTCGCGAAATGCCGGACAAGGTCGCTGAACTCAACCTGCGGTTGACGGACTATCTTTCGGCCATGAACGCTCAGATGCCAAAGTCCAATCCGAACTACGACCCCTCCAAACCCACAGAAATACGACGTGGAGGAGCGCGTGGAGGTGCCGGGCGAGGGGGGAGGGCAACTCAATGAAAACATGCGTTTCTGGCAACCAGGATTCGGGCTTCCCCATTCTGCTCTGTCTTGTGTTGGCGCTGGCGATTCAATCCGTGGCCGAATCCGACAGCCGTCCGCTTGGGCTTGGCCAGAATGCCGCTCATGGAAACAGAGACAGGACCGGGGATGAATACACTGCCCGTTCGGGCGGCTC
Organism: uncultured Verrucomicrobiota bacterium; assembly: GCA_903930345.1. Classification (GTDB taxonomy): domain Bacteria; phylum Verrucomicrobiota; class Verrucomicrobiia; order Limisphaerales; family CAIYYI01; genus CAIYYI01. The sequence continues at coordinate 14,779 of CAIYYI010000686.1, read as the reverse complement.
CAGACAACCTGTCCAGACTTCCACGGGCAGCGAGGTGCCGGCGCATCCGTTCGACTTGATTCTGGCCCGGCCGACCATGACTTCGTCGGTGCTTAGCATCCTTTGCCGCCAGGACGACTCGGGATGTGTGGCCTATGGCATGCAGCAGGACAATCTCGACTCTCGGTCTCCTGCTCAGGCGTTCAAAGGAGGCGAACCCGCAGAAATTACCCTGGCCGGGCTGCGCCCGAACACTCGTTACTTCTACCAGCTGCGCCTGGGGAAAACCAAAAGCGCCGTTCTCGCATTTCATACCGCCCGCCCCCCGGGCTCCACATTCACGTTCACGGTCACTGCGGATTCGCACCTGGACGAGCAAACTGATCCTCTCATCTACCAGGGCACCCTGGCCAATGCGCTCGTCGATGCTCCGGATTTCCACATTGATTTGGGCGATACCTTCATGACCGAGAAGCACTCGAGCCGTGAGGCCGCCGCGAAGCAATACGTGGCCCAGCGTTACTACTTCGGCCAGCTCTGCGGTTCTGCGCCGTTGTTCCTGGTGCTGGGCAATCACGATGGCGAAAGCCCGCGGGGCAGGGGTAGTGACACGGATGACCTGTCGGTTTGGTCGAACCTGATGCGGAAACGCTATTTTCCAAATCCCACGCCAGACAAATTCTACACCGGCAATGGAAGCCGCCATCCCCAAGCCGGCCTGCTGGAGGATTATTACGCCTGGGAATGGGGTGGCGCATTGTTCATCACGCTCGACCCGTTTTGGTTCACGCAGAGGCAGCGCGGCAAGAACGACAATTGGAAGCGTACTTTGGGTGAGGAACAGTATGGGTGGCTCAAGCGTACGCTGGAAGCAAGCAAGGCGCGGTTCAAGTTTGTCTTCATCCATCATTTGGTTGGCGGGACGGATGCGCAAGGCCGAGGCGGCTCGGAAGCCGCCCCGTTGTTCGAATGGGGCGGAAAAAATCCCGATGGCAGCGACGGTTTCAAACAGAACCGCCCCGGCTGGGACGCACCGATTCATCAACTACTTGTGCAAAACCACGTGAACATCGTTTTTCATGGCCACGATCATTTCTATGCCAAGCAAGACTTGGACGGTATCGTGTATCAGGAGTGTCCCCAGCCCGGCGCTCCCGGAAACGGCCGGGCTCCCCGGTCCGCCGCTGAATACGGTTACGTGAAGGGGACAATCCTTCGTAGCTCTGGCCATATGCGTGTCCGCATTTCTCCAGCCGGTGCCACCGTAGAATATGTCCGTGCTGACCGAACGGTCGCCGACTCCTATGCCATTCCGTTCACCGACGGGAAAACTAAGTGATCCGCTTCGGATCTTTGATCCATGGACACGCCCTTTCTTCCTTTCGCGCTGCCACTTCAACCGCGTTCGTACGGACCCCGGCGACGAGAGTGTAAAACCATGGTTATCAACGTATTTTGCAGTTGCTGGCGACCTGGGCCGAACCGGATATCATTAAAAACTTTTAATGAAACCCTCGGTGCAAACTTAATGTGGCTCAGGTCTAATATTTTCATATGAAGAAGATTGTTCTGGCGATCTGGTTCGGCTGGGTGGCGGTGCATACCGGTGCTTCGCTTCTTGCCTACGAGGCGTTGCAGGGGCCCACGGAGCTGATCTATTGGAATCCGTCTGCCACCTGTAACGGCTACACTTGGTTCGGTGTGCGTGGCACAACCTACCTGCTGGATATGGAGGGTCGCACCGTCCATTCTTGGCCCATCGGCACCAATCCCCATCTTCTCACCAACGGCAATGTGCTGGATGCCTCCAAGGATGATCCCAGTGGCTTCGGTGGCTTCACCGAGGTGAATTGGGCCGGGGCCACCGTCTGGCAGTACACCGAGGCGCGCACAAATTATGCGCCTCACCACGATTTCCTGCGCATTTTCAACCGCAAGCTGAATGCCTTCACCACCCTCTACATCGCCAACAAGACGGTCAGCTCCAACCAGTGCATCGCGGCCGGTTGCAATCCTGCCAGCGGCCGGAGCTATACCAATGCCCAGATGGATGCCTTGGTGGAGGTGGATATGTCCGGCAACATTGTTTGGGAATGGTGGTTTTTTGATCATGTAATCCAGGACTTTGATGCCTCGAAGTCCAACTACGTGGGGGTGGGCAAATCCATTGCGGATTATCCGGGCCGCCTGAATCTGAATATTCCCGGGCTTCCCGTTCAGCGGGATTGGCTGCACTGCAACGCCATTGATTATAACGAGATGCTTGACCAGATCGTCGTAAGCTCGGTCCGGGGCGAGTTCTATGTCATTGACCATGGTGGCACCTTTGTCGCTGGCAACCCGGCTGCCAGCCTTGGTCTCGCTGCCGGTCCGGCCGGCGATTTTCTCTACCGTTTTGGTGACCCGGCCCGTTACAACCAGGGGAGCCCACCGTCCATCCTGACCAACTGGACAGCCTCCACCACCGGCAACAAGCAGATCGGTGGCGTTCACCACCTGAGCTGGGTTCCTTTCGGTTATCCCGGCGCTGGTCATTTGCTGTTGTTCAACAATGCCCAGAATCTGTTTGAACATACCCAGGGTTCGTACATCTTCGAGATCAACCCCTTCCTGAACGCCCTCACGAACGATACGGGTGCCTACGTCAATCCGCCCGCTGCCGGATACGATTCCTGGCTTCCTCCCTCTGTGACCTCGGGTAAGGTTCCCAAGCTGATGTCACGCCAGATCGTCTGGAGCTACTCCTCCAGGGCCAGTCATGGGATGTTCAGCCACATTGGCGGCAGTGCCCAGCGCCTGGCCAACGGCAACACCTTGATTTGCTCGGATACCGAGGGGCATATCATGGAGGTCACTCCGGCAGGGGATGCCGTGTGGGAGTATATCAACCCCGTCACATCGGACGGCATCCTCCGTTTCAAGCGTGATAATTGGCCGATGTACAACTCCATCTTTCGCGCTTTTCGCATCCTGCCGACTGATCCGGCGCTGGTAGGTCGCACCCTGGTACCCGGCAGCACGATTACGGGTCGGACCCCCGCCTATAAAACGCCTTGAACCACCTGCCCCCACGCATTTCAAACTCGTTTGAAGCCCTATGAAAACTATCGCTCGCTCCCTGTTGGCCGCCCTTTGTTTTCTCCCTGTTGCCTTTGTCCTCCATGCTTACGAGCGGCTCCAGGGCCCCACGGAGGTGCTGTATTGGGACAAGGCCAAAGCATATCCCGGCTACACCTTATTTGGTGTGCGCAGCAACACCTACCTCATCGACCTTGAGGGGCGCGTTGTGCATGCCTGGCCGGGCGGGACGAATCCGCGTCTGCTGGACAACGGCAATGTCCTCGACGCTTCCGGTGAAGATGTGAATGGTTTCCCCGGTCTCCGCGAAGTGGACTGGGACGGGAAGGTCGTGTGGCAGCATACCGAATCAAGGGCCGGGTACACCCCTCACCATGACTTTTTGCGTATTGTTAACCCCAAGCTGGGTGCTGCCACCACGCTGTATATTGCGGCCCGGTCTGTCTCGTCGAATGCCTGCGTCGCGGCGGGATGTCATCCGGCCAACGGCCCCTATACCAACGCCCAGGTGGATGCCATCGTGGAGGTGGACATGGCCGGCAACCTCGTTTGGGAATGGTGCTTCTTTGATCATGCGATTCAGGATGTTGATTCCTCAAAGGCCAATTATGTCGGCGCGGGAAAAACCGTCGCCAATTATCCAGGTCGCTTGAACCTGAATCTGCCGGGCCGGCCGGTGACCAACGATTGGTTGCACTGCAACTCCATCGATTTCAACACCAACCTTGACCAGATTGTGATCAATGCGGCCGGAGGAGAGTTCTATGTCATTGATCACGGCAATACCTTCGTGGCTGGAAACCCGTCCGCCAGCATCGCGCTGGCGGCCAGTACGAATGGTGACTTTCTGTACCGGTTCGGGGATCCCGCCCGCTACTGGCAGGGCTCCGCTCCTTCCATCCAGCAGAACTGGACTTCCTCGACTACCGGCAACAAGCAGTTGGGCGGTTCGAGCCACGCTCAATGGATTCCAAGTGGCCTGCCCGGCGCGGGCCGCTTTCTCGTGTTCAACAATGGCGGAGACCTGTTTGAGACCACGCCCCAGTCCTACGTTTTTGAAATCAATGGCTGCCTGAACGCGGCCACCAATGACACCGGTGCTTACGTCAATCCGCCTGCCGCCGGTTACAACAGCTGGGCGGCTCCTGGACACGATACCGATAAGCGTACCAAATCCATGTCACGCCAGATCACCTGGATGTATTATTCCATGGCCAACCAGGGCATGTTCAGTCACCTCGACTCCAGTGTGCAGCGCCTGCCTAATGGCAACACTCTCATCTGCGGCTCTACTGAAGGACACCTATTTGAAGTCACCTCCTCCGGGGAGGCGGTCTGGGAATACGTCAACCCGGTCAGCGCCGAAGGGGTTGTCACCTACAAGCGGGACAATTGGCCGATGTACAACGCGGTTTACCGCGCCTGCCGTGTGCCAACCAACCATCCGGCGCTCGCGAGCCGCTTGATAATCCCGCAGGCCACCATAACCGGCGGTGCTCCCTCGTACCTTTCCGCCCCTACCCTTGGCACCCTCGCTCTGAACCCGTCCGCGCCGACCGCCGCGACCACGACCTGGGTGACCTCGGCCATTACCAACATCCGCAGCGTCGCGTCGGCCACGCTGACCTACATCGTCGGGGGCGTCACCAACACAGTTGCCATGCTCGACGACGGACTGCACCAGGATGGCTCAACCGGCGATCATGTCTATGGGGCGCAGATTCCCGGTTTTGCCTCAGGTACCACCGTCAGCTACTGGATCACTGCCCGGGACGATTTCGGTTTGACCGCTGCTAATCCCGTCAACGCACCCACCAACCGCTATTCCTACGTGGTTCAAAGTGTGGCGGGGAACACATCCCCCACGCTGGAGCCGCAGCTTGATCGCACGGTCAATCCCGGTTACACGCTGTTGGTGACCAATCTCGCGCACGACGCTGATCTGCCTGCGCAGACGTTGTATTTCAGCCTCTTGGATGCCCCCCAGAACGCCTCCATCAATCCCGTCAGCGGTGTCGTTGCGTTTGCTCCAACTCTCGCTCAATTGGGCAAAACCAACATCATTGCCGTGGTCGTGACTGACAGCGGCACACCGGCGATGAGCGCCACCAACACTTTCCGGGCCATTGTGATCGCCAATACGGCGCCCGTTCTTGCTCCGGTGTCTGATCGGACGGTCCAAGCTGGAAGCCTGGTTGCCATCACCAACTCCTCCAGCGATGCTGAAGCGCCCCCTCAGATGCTCACCTATGAACTGGTGGCCGGCCCGGCCAGCGCCACCCTCAATCCGACCAACGGCGTTCTCACCTGGCTGCCGACCGGAGCGGTCGCCGGAACGACGAACGAGTTTCTCGTCATCGTCTCGGACAACGGCGTTCCGAGTCTGCTTGATTGGCAGTGGTTCACCGTCATTGTCAGCGGAACCGTCGCGCCAGTGAGCTATGACTTGTTGCTGGGCCGCCCCACGGACACGTCCATGGCCGTGAGCGTGCTTGCCAGCAACGATCTCCAGGTCTATTTCGAGTACGGGACTCAGCCTGGCGCTTACCCGAATCAAACCACGCTGACTTCCGTTTCCAGCTCCATCCCTTCGCACCTCACGATTGGTTCACTCACGCCGAACCAGCGCTATTACTATCGGCTGCGTTACTCGGCGACTGGCGGCGCGCCGTTCACCGCCAGTCCGGAGCGGACGTTTGTCACCCAACGCGCCCGCGGCAGCACATTCACTTTTGACATCGAAGCTGACCCGCACAACCGGGACAACGAGCCCGCCGTCTGGCGCGTGGCGCTCACCAACATGCTCGCGGATCAGCCCGACTTCATGGTTGATTTGGGCGACGTGTTCATGGAGGAAAAGCTCAGTGCCACGAATGCCTACTACCTGACGAAACCTGGCATCTTTGAATTGCACCACGAGGTGCGCACCGGATTCTTCAGCATTCTCGGCCACTCCGTGCCCACATTCCTGGTCAACGGTAACCACGAGGCTGAATTGGGCTGGCTGCTGACTGGCACGAACAGCCCTGGCGTCTGGGGCGCGCAGGCTCGACAATACTACTTGCCCGTGCCTGCGTCCGGAGGCTTCTACTCTGGCGCGACGAGCCCCGATTCCTACACGCTCGGCCCGCGCGACGGCTACTACGCGTTCGAGTGGGGCGACGCGCTCTGCGTGGTGCTCGATCCGTTCTGGTTCACAAGTCCGAAACCCGGCCTCGATGGCTGGAGCTGGACGCTCGGCTTGAATCAATACGCCTGGCTCAGGCAGACGCTCGAAAGCAGCACGGCGAAGTTCAAGTTCGTCTTCGTGCATCATCTCGTTGGCGGCGCGGGCGGCGGTGAGGCGCGCGGCGGATTGGAGAAAGCGCCGTATTTCGAGTGGGGCGGCAGCAGCACTAACGGGACTTACGGGTTCGTGACGAACCGGCCCGGCTGGGCGATGCCGATCCAAAGTCTGCTGCTCTCAAACGGTGTGCAAGCGGTCTTCCACGGACACGACCATCTCTATGTGAAGCAGGACCTTGACGCGAACGGCGATGGCATCACGGACCTCGTCTATCAGGAGGTGCCGCAGCCGAGTCGCACCAACTACAGCTCCACCGGCGCAGCCGCCGGCTTTGGCTACACCAATGGAGTTCTCATGGGCAACTCAGGTCATCTGCGCGTGACGGTGTCTCCCACCAATGCGACCGTGGCCTACGTCCGCGCATTTCTTCCAGCGGACGAGGGCAGCGGTAAAACGAACCGAATGGTGTCCCACAGCTACACCATTGCCGCGGCGGCAACGGCCAATGCAGCTTTCAATGGCGACATCGTCCTGGGGCGTCCCACTTCCAGCGCCATCACCGCGAGTGTGTTGGCCTACACAAACCTGGTGGGGTATCTCGAATATGGCCCGCAGCCGGGTGCGTACGCCAATGCCACCCCCGTAAGCAGTTTCCCGGCTGGGCTGCCTGTGGAGATTGTTCTCAATCAGCTTCAGGCCAACGCCCGCTATTACTACCGGCTGCGTTTCAAGACCGCCGGCAGTTCGATCTTTCAAGCCGATGCCGAGCGCAGCTTCCACACTCAGCGGAGTGCCGGCAGTAGTTTCAGTTTCGAGGCTCAGGGCGACTCCCATCCCGAACGCTCCTCGCAGTTCAACGCCACGTTGTACGCCAATACGTTGCGTCTTGCTGCAGCAGATCAGCCGGATTTCTATCTGTGCCTCGGTGATGATTTCAGCGTGGACACCATTGCCACCAATCTCATCAGTCGGGATTTGGTCGCCGGGCGCTACGCCCTGCAGCGTCCGTACCTGGGCTTGGTAGCCAGCTCCGCGCCTCTGTTTCTGGTCAATGGCAACCACGAGCAGGCGGCCAGATACCTGCTGGATGGCACCTCGAACAACGTGGCCGTGTGGGCTGGCAACGCTCGGAACCTTTACTACCCGCAGCCCGCCCCGGACGGCTTCTACACGGGAGATACGGAAGCCGTGCCTTTCGTCGGGCTGCCGCGTGATTATTATGCGTGGACTTGGGGAGATGCCTTGTTTGTGACCATTGACCCTTACTGGCATTGCGACTTCCCGGTGGATAATGTTTATGGCGGTGCTGCCAAGCGCACCAACTGGTGGGATGTCACCCACGGCAATGTCCAGTATCAATGGCTGAAAACCACGCTCGAACAAAGCACCGCAAAGTATAAATTCGTCTTTGCGCATCATGTGCTCGGGTCAGGTCGCGGCGGCACGGAGGAGGCTGGCCTCTACGAGTGGGGCGGGCTCAATGCCAATGGTGCGTGGGGCTTCGATGTCAACCGCCCCGGCTGGGCGCTTCCCATCCACCAGCTCATGGTTTCCAACCATGTCACCGCCTTCGTCCAGGGGCATGACCACATCTTCGTCCGCCAGGAACTCGATGGCGTCACTTACCTGACCCTTCCTGAACCGGCTGACCCCAACTACGCCCTCGATAATGCTGATGCCTACGAGTCCATTTACGAGACGAACAACTCTGGCCGTGTTCGGTTCAATGTCTCTCCCGACCGCATCCAGGTTGAATATGTCCGTTCGTATCTGCCCGCTGACGAGGCACCGGGCAAGACCAACAACATGGTGGACTACGCCTTCTACCTTTACCCGGCCAACGTCTTGCCCGTGACCTCCAATGTGTGGAGCATGCTGAAGCTTCCCGACACCGGTCAGACCCAGAGCTTCACCGCCACCGTTGGCGAAGATTCTGATTACACGGCTAATGCGCCGTCGTTCACTGTCAATGGTGATGGCACGGCGAAGGATAATGTCACCGGTTTGATTTGGCAGATGGCCGACGGAGGCGAGATGACTTGGTCCAACGCCGTGCTTTTCGCGCAAACCAATCGCATCGGCGGAGTGAACGACTGGCGGTTGCCCACCAGCCACGAGGCGTTCAGCATCCTCAACCACGGCTTGGTCAATCCGGCGCTGGACACGAACATCTTTGCGCTCTCCGCCGCTAAATATTGGTGGACGGCGGATCTGCAGATCAGCGATGCCTCGCGCGTCTGGGCCATCAACGCTGGCGGCGGCATCGGCGCTCATCGCATGGACGAAACCGTCAGTGCTGGTGGCACTAATCGCTACCATGTCCGTTGCGTGCGCGGTGTCGTGCTCGCGGGCCAGCCCGTCCATCACTTTACCAACCTCCTGAACGGCACCATCACCGACCTCGACACCGGCCTGACCTGGCAGCAAACCGAAGCCTCAGCCATGAGCTGGGAAGGGGCGCTGCAATATGCCGAAGGGCTTTCGCTTGCTGGCAAGACCGACTGGCGCTTGCCCAACATCAAGGAACTGCAATCGCTCAACGATGAAACTCGCACCAATCCGTCCGTGGATACGAACTTCTTCGTCGGCGCGAACGCGGCTCGCCACTGGTCCTCGACCACCATTAACAACAAGTCAAACCTTGCCTGGTGGGTGGACTTCCAGCTCGGCTTGGTCAGCTACGACGATAAATCGACCAACCTTTTCGTCCGCTGCGTGCGCGGTGGATTGACCAACTCCACGGCATCCACCAATTCTTTCACGCCGCAGTTCGTGAAGATTCCCGCCGGCTCGTATCAGATGGGCGACCATTTCGGCTTCGTTGACCCGCAGCATCCCAGCGATGAAGTCCCCGTTCACAACGTGTATGTGGATTCGTTCTACATGGAGACGACGCTGCTCACCTGCCTGGAGTATGTCCAGTTTCTTAACTCTGCCCTGGCGCAGGGCTTGATCGAGGTCCGCTCAAATTACGTGTATGGCGTCGGCGGTACGAACGTTTACTGTGACACCTACGGTTCCGATACCAACAGCCGCGTGCAGTGGAGTGGCAGCGTGTTCAGCGTGCGCGATGGGCGGGAGTTGCATCCCATCACCGGCATCCGCTGGCTCGGCGCGATTGCCTTCTGCAATTGGGCCAGCGTCCGCGATGGCTTCAATGCTTGCTATAACCTCGCGACCGGCGATTGCAACCTGGCGAACAGCGGCTACCGTTTGCCGACGGAGGCCGAGTGGGAATACGCCGCGCGCGGCGGCCTGTACAGCCCTTACGGCATGTTTCCTTGGGGCAGTGATACCAACCAGGATGGCACCCTGGCCAACTGGGCGGGCAAGAGCCATCCTTTCGCCGCCGGTCCGGTTCCCTGGACCACGCCGGTCGGCTTCTATGACGGCCAGCTCCACACCAAGGCTGAGTTTGGCTGGCCGGGCACCAATGCCACCTACCAGACCCGCAACAGCGGGAACGGCTTCGGCCTGCAGGATATGTCGGGCAATGTCTGGCAGTGGGTTAATGATTGGTATGCGAGTGATTATTACACGAATTGCGTGCTCAACAACGTGGTCACCAATCCGCCCGGCCCGATTTCCGGCTCCCTCATGCCTGATGGCAAGCCTTACCGTGGGCTGCGTGGCGGGAACTGGTTCAACGGTGAGGACCAGTACGGCCATGGGCGTGTGGCCAACCGCGATCCCTCCTACTTCCGCGGTCCGGGCGACCCGAACGGTCCATGGTTCCATGTCGGCTTCCGGGTGATGCGGCGCGGCTACGCGGGTGTGGTCGCCACCGGGGCAACCCTTACGAACCTGGCCTCCGGCCTCCACTTCACCGAAGGTCCGGCCGCCGATGCGGCGGGCAACGTGTTCTTTTCGGACATTCCGGCGGATACCATCTTCAAGTGGTCGGTTTCCAATCAGTTTTCCATCTTCCGCACGAATTCGGGCGGGGCAAACGGCCTTTTCTTCGACCGCAGCGGCAGCTTGCTGGCCTGCGAAGGTGATAATGGCCGCTTGGTATCGATCACCCCGCAAGGAAATCTCACCGTGGTGGCCAGCAACTACGCCGGCCTGCGGTTCAATGAACCGAACGACCTGTGGGTTGATCCTGCCGGAGGTGTCTATTTTACGGACCCCGTGTATTTCGGGCATTCGGTCACCCAGGGGGGCGAGCACGTGTATTACCTCTCGCCGGATCGCAGCAGCGTCATCCGCGTTGCTGCCGACCTCGTCCGGCCCAATGGTCTCGTCGGCACGCCCGATGGCAGGACGCTGTACCTCGCCGACTGGGGTGCGACCAACATTTTCCGCTACAGCATCAACCCCAATGGCACTCTGGCGAACAAAACCCTGTTCGCCCGCGTGAAGTGCGATGGCATGACGCTGGACGCCGAAGGCAACCTCTACTTCTGCGAGAACGCCGTCCTGGTCTATGACGCCGCCGGCAGCCCCGTTGAACAAATCCCCGTCCCCGAGCGGCCCACGAATCTGGAATTCGGTGGCAGCGATCGAAAAACCTTGTACATCACCACGGATGCCGGATCGCTTTACTCCCTGCGGATGCGGGTTGCGGGCGCGACCAATGCTGTCGTCGCGACGAATCAGGTGCCGGTCATCTCCAGCGTGCTCATTTCCCCTGCCGCACCGACGACCAATGACACGGTGTGGATCACCGCCCGTGTCACCGATGATGGGAGCGGGGCCAGTGTCAACCTGACCTACAGCACCGGCAGTGGTGGCGGAGGTGGGCAAACCAACACCGTCTTCTTGGAGACGATGGCCTCCATCAGCAGCAAACCGTGGACTGGGGCCGGTGCCAACAACGCCTGGACAGTCACCGGCAACGTTTGCGAGCAGCGCGGCGGTGCCAACTACGGCAGCGGCAACACCAACGGCATGGAATTCAAGAGCGGCACCACGAACCTGACCGACAACATGATCGCGACCACCGGATCCCTTGACACGCGGGGCACCTCCGGCTTTGTGGAGTTTTGGGTGCAGACGCTGACCCTCAGCAATCAATACGGCAATGCCGGTTGGACCTTCCAACTCGATTCCGGCAGCGGCTACGTGACCCGGCTGGGTGAACTCACCAGCACCAATCACGCCTGGCGCTTGTATCATTACGACCTCCAGGCTGCGGAGCTGGTCAGCGGTTTGAAGATGCGCTTCCAGTTCCGCGGCGGTAGCACCGAATGCCGCATTGATCTCGACCAAATCTCCGCGAAGGTCCTGACTGCCGCCGGCGGCACTTCCACTAACGTCGCCATGGTGGATGATGGCGCTCATCACGATGGCACGGCTGGCGATGGCACTTATGGCGCAGCCGTTCCGCCCTGGCCGCTGGGCACCACGGTGAGCTACTTCCTCACGGCCACGGATGGCGGCGGGCTCGCAACCATCAGTCCCGTGGGCGCACCCGCGAGCACGTTCTCTTACACCGTTCAGGCCGGGGCTTCGAATACCCCGCCGGTCATTGCCGGCACGACGATCTCGCCCTCCTCGCCGACGTCCACCAATGCGGTCTGGGTGACGGCCCAGGTCGCTGACAACGTCAGCGTCGCCATGGTCACGCTGACTTACAACACCGGCTCGGGTGCGGTGAGCGTGCCCATGCTCGACGACGGTTTGCACCAGGACGGCGCGGCTGGTGATCGCATCTACGGCGGTCAGATTCCGATGCTCCCGGCTGGCGCCACGGTAAGTTACTACCTCACCGCCACGGACAACCAGAGCGCCGTCAGCACCGATCCTTTCGGTGCTCCGGCCGGCGTCTATTCCTATGCGGTGCGGAGCACTTCTGCGGTGCAAACGGTGGGCCTGTTCCTGAACACCCCCAGCGCCTGGCCGGGGTACACCTTGATGTCCCCCATGCATCACACCAACACCTACCTCATTAACAACGCAGGCGAGGTTGTCCACCGCTGGACCAGCACCTACGAGCCGGGGCGCAGCTCCTACTTGATGACGAATGGTCACATGTTCCGCGCCGGCATGGTCCGGCAGGGCGGCCCCTCCACCGGCGGCGGTGAGGGCGGGCGGATTGAGGAGTTCGATTGGGATGGCAATCTCGTCTGGGCCATTGATTACTACAGCGCCAATTATATTCATCACCATGACTTCAAGGTGCTGCCCAATGGCAACGTCCTTCTGCTGGTGGCGGAAAAGAAGACCCTCGCCGAGGTCATCGCGGCCGGTTTTAACACCAACCTCCTGGATCCCAGCGTCCTCACCCAGGGCTACATGCTGCCCGACTGCCTCGTTGAAGTCACCCCGACCCGGCCGTATGGCGGCACGGTGGTTTGGGAATGGCACATCTGGGACCACCTGATTCAGGACTACGATGCCGCCCGGAACAATTATGGCATCGTGGCAAACCACCCGGAGCTGATTGATGTCAACGGCCCTGGCATCAAGATTCCGCAGTTCTGGAACCACGTCAACGGCATCGATTACCACGCCCAGTTGGACCAGGTCATGCTCAGCATCCGGGGCAACAGCGAGGTGTTTGTCGTCGATCACCAGCTCACCACTGCGCAGGCCGCCAGTCATGCGGGCGGCCGTTATGCCAAAGGTGGCGATATCCTCTATCGCTGGGGCAATCCGCAGCAGTATAACCGTGGCACCAGCGCCAATCAGCAGCTCTACCAGCAGCACCACACGCATTGGATTGAGACCAACTGCCCTGGCGCGGGCAACATGCTGATCTTCAACAACGGCATCGGGCGCGGCTATTCCGCCATCAACGAGATTGTTCCGCCCGTGGATGCCGCTGGCAATTACAGCCTCAGCTCTGGTGCCGCGTTTGGTCCGGCGGCGCCCGTTTGGACCTACACTGCCACCCCGCCGAGCAATTTCTACTCGGCTGAGATCTCGGGTGCCCAGCGGCTGCCCAATGGCAACACCCTCATCTGCGAGGGGGTCAAGGGCAACCTGTTCGAGGTTACCGCAGCCGGTCAGACCGTCTGGCGATACCTTTGCCCGGTCACCAGCATTCCCCTGACGCAAGGCGATGGTATCCCGGTGGATGCCGCCCGTCCTGATCAATTCATGAACGCCGTCTTCCGCGTTTACCGCTATGCCACCAACTATCCGGGCCTGCTTGGCCGGGACCTGGGCTCCCAAGGCTCCATCGAGTTGCCGCTGGACCAAACCTTGCGCATCGCCACCATGGCGGCGCCCCCCTCGGGCCTCAGCCTCCGGTGGGCCAGCCTGCCAGACCAGACTTATCTGGTTCAGTACAAACCCACCCTGGAGACCCCGTCCTGGACCTCGGTCGCCACCAACCGCAGCCTTGGCACCCTGAGTGGCTTTACCGATACCAACGCCGCGCGCCTCCGGCTGCCCTTTGGTCTCTATCGCGTGATCCGCCAGCCCTGAAAACCATGGGGAGGCCCGACCGGGGCCTCCCATGGGCATCGTGGAAAAACCTTGTGAGCGATTGCGACACCGGAACCCGTCCACCACTTCTCCGACTTCCGCGTTCCGCGTTCAGACGTGGCCGCCACAGATTCGCGCCAGCGTCTTGGACTGCGTGCGGCTTGCCGCCGCCTTCAGCGAGAAGGTCATCCAAGACCAGCCGCCCAATAAAGCAAACGATCGAAAGTCCAAAACCCGGTGGGGCTTTGCCGAGCCGCGGAAGCCGTCCAATGCTCCACCCCGATCCCCCTTGCCCGAGCCTCTCCCCCCAGTCGACTCGGCAGTATCCCCACCGGCAATGGGTTATTGGACATTGACGATTCCCCCATTCGTTTGTCCTCCATTCGCTTGTCAATAATCCCCGCGTTCCGCGTTTCACCGTCTCCCCCGCATCCCCAACCAGGCAAAGGCGCCTATGCTCACCAGCAGCGGACTGAGCGAGCAGGCAATCCGCACCGGACCGGTCAGACCGAGATGGACGGAAAGCGCATCCATGTGCGTGTTCCCATAAAGTTCAAACAAACAGCCCAGATTGCTGAAAAGGAACAGGACCGGGATTGCGACCAGTGCGGCGGCTGCCGGCCACGGCAATCTCTGCTGGGTGAATTCACAGACCCCATGCTGAATAGCACCGTCGTCTGCGGCCCAAGGTTGTGGCTGACCCGGCAGGTTCCGTGGTCCATTTTGATCCGGAGCCTCATGGCAACATCAGGCTTCCCATTCTTGGATGCCTCCAGCCGGACCGGTTCCCCAGCAAACCTCGCCTTCGCCGTCACAAAAGGCGTGAACCGCTGGGGAATGTGCCGCTGCGGAACGACCGCCAGCAGCAGGATCACAGCAATTACCGCAACCCTGAGTGTCTTCCAGAAAATATCCCCCATGTTCCTCATGTCGCCGCAGTGTTCATTGGGTGATCCGCAACCTCAAGTGTGTTAGAGGACTCGTTGGCAGGTTCCCCCTGCCTGGCTCCGTCTCAGAACATAAACGGCTCGCGCATGGCTCTGGAGCGCAGGCGGTTGGCCT
>CAIYYI010000685.1 GCA_903930345.1 uncultured Verrucomicrobiota bacterium | reverse complement strand
CCTGATCGAGACCTACGTCAGCAATGAATACGGCATCGGCCTGGCGCTCGATGTGCCCAAGCTGAAGCTGATGCCCCAGGTGCGGAGCCTGCCGTTGCCGGACTTTGAGCCGGTCAGCTTTGGCGCGATGTGGCGCAGCAAACCGCTGCCGGTGGTGGAGGCTTTCCTCGAAGTCGTGAAGGGCCGCGCCCGGGAACTGACTGCCGAGTGAATCCGGGGACGCGGCAGGGTCACCGTGGGACGGAATCGTGAGGGGCAGGCGAATAGGCCCGCGCTGCAAGCCGCCTACTGCCTGAGGATGACGAAATTGGTCGAGGTGTTGGCGATCCCGGCGATCTTTGAGTTGATGAGCGTAAGGCGGCCGGAGGCGTCCCCGCGCACCCAGAGTCCGTGGCGTGAATCGGCCCCCAGCCCGTAATTGGGGATGTTCACGTTCTCGAGCCGCACATCGGAGAGGATCCCCTGCCCTTTTCCGCAGCCGGGGGCGACGACGGTGATGCCGTCGGATATGCTGTCCTTGATATTCACATCGCTGATGGCCAGGCCGGAGATGCTGCGGCGATCCATGCAGAGCTGCAACGCGCCGCGCCAGGTCCATCCGTGGTCATATCCGCCGCACCGGATCAAGTCGCAGTTCCGAATGGCGGTCGTTCCGCTGAAGTTGTTGTCAATCTTCAGCTTTTCGTCCGCCGTGGGAAACGTTGTGCTGACGAGGATGCCGCATCCCGTGGAGATGTCGGTGAACAGGCAGTCCTCGATGCGGTTGTTTGCGCCACCATAGATGGCACCCCCGTTCGCCAGGAAAGTCAACTGGCCGGTGGAATGGCGGATGACATTCCATCCGGGCGCGGCCGCCTTTTCAGTGAACCCCTGGTCGGAGAGCGCCGGCCAAATGGCGAAACAATCGTCGCCCGTGCCGCGGGCGGTGCAGTTCTGCACCACGGTGTGGTGGGTGCCAACGCAGAGATTGATGCCGTCAGCCAGCACGTTCCTGAACCGGCAGCCGTCCACGAGTAGGTTGCCGCCGTTATAGACCCACATGCCCACCTTGGTGTGCTCCACCCAAACCCGCGACACAGAGGAATCATCACAGCGGGCCCCCACGATGCCGTCGTTCGGCTCGTTATCGTTCCGGTAATTCAGCTTGCCCTCTATCGCAAAGTCGGACAGGTGAATGTTGGCACCCTGGAGCCTGAACCGGACGCGCTTGCCGGCCTGGCCGTAGAGGGCGGGATCTCCAGCAAACGTCGTGTGCCACATGCCCGCGCCTTGAATGGTAACATCCGAAGACAACTGGATGTCGCCGCAGATCTTATACACGCCGGCGGGCACCCAGACGGGCTGGCGGCGCTTTTTGGCTTCCGCGATGCAATCCCTCAAGGCGGCGGTGTCGTCGGTCTCTCCCTTGCCCCCGGCGCCAAAGTCGCTTATGGAGAGGCCGTTGGCCGGGGCCGACAGCGGGGGCGCGACCTGCTCCAGGTCAACGAGGTCAATAATGCACTCGGGAGCCGACGCATCGGTCTTTTGCAGGCGGATCACGTCCCCCTTGGCGATGGGAAGATCCTTGAGCCGGAATTCGTCGTAGAAGTTCCTCGGTTTTCCTTCCCTGGGCTGGTTGGAAAACGGATAGGCGCCGTAGAGGCAGGTGTAGCGGGAGCTGATCGGCACCTGCCTGACCCGCTTGCCATTCTGGAAGATGTCCAGGGTGGATGCGAGGCCCCCGCCGGCCGGGGCGTCGGGCAGGCTGTAGCGCACAACCATGGCGTTGGCGGGGGATTGCGCGGCAAACTCAACATACTCGCCCGCCGCGCGAAGCCGGACGCACTTCTGATGCGACGCTTCGGTTTCGACCAGGAAGGGGGCATATTTCGGGCCGAGGACGGCACCGGTGGTTTTCATGTCCTCGGCCTCGTAAGTGGTCCACGGCATGTCAGCGCCGATACTGGCGCGGGCCGCGCCTGAACAGGCCATCAGTGACACAAGAATCGCAATCCGCAACACCAGGGAATTCATAATGGTTCCGGCTACCGAGCTAGTAGAAAAACAGGTTCTGCCACCTCAGAATAGGGGATGACGGAGGTTGGAGTAGTCGCATGAATCGGGGACAGTACGGGACCAGGGGCTGGCATCGGCTTTTGCAGTGCATGGTGCGGTCACGGCTTCTCCCCTGCCCGATCAAGGCGAGCTTTCACAACGCAGGTTTCCCCCGGGACGCACTCGACGGGTCCGCGGCTATTTCCACTTCCGGGCGGGAGATTCGCACCTTGAACCGGTCACCCTTGTAAACCATTTTGAACTCCAGCCTGTTCAGCTTTGCACATAGCCGCGGCCACCATCGCGTAGGCGCAGGCTCTCAAACTTGAGCCACGTTCCGTCCGCAGCTCATAGTATTCCCAGTTGGCCCGCTTTACTTCCGTTGAATAGCGATCCTTGAACCGGTTCAGCATCATCACCACGGCCGGGCCGACGACATCCAGAACCTCATGCCGGTTCTTGTCCCGCTTAGATTACGCGTAGGAGAAGTAAAAACGGGCGCACTCCAGGATCACTTCCGCGCCCCCTTCCAGAAGGAGCGAATCGTTGCCCGTGACTTTGAAATACTCCCACATGGCGATCGCCACATCACCGCTGATATATACCTGTTCATCCCGGAAAGGGGTGCGCAAATTGCGTTTGGTCACCGGGCAAACCAGCCCGCCTTTCCCCGCAAAAAGAACCCCGGAAGGACGGGCAGCGTCCAGCCGGGGTTTCGTGGAACTTGAATCAGCAGCCCTTGCTCAGGGGCGACGGCGGCGCGCGATGAAACAACCCAGACCGAGGCCGATGAGGGCCACGGTTGAGGGCTCGGGGACAAGCGAGACCTGCATGTCATTCAGGTAGCCGAGGCTGCCATTAGCCCCCTGGAATTTCAGGTAAATAATTCCATCGGCTTGCGGCGACACGGCGCTGAGCATCGCCACGGTGTCCTGGTTGTGGGCGCCATTAATTCCAACGGTGAGATCAGCATACGTGATGCGGGTCGAATAGGTCGAATCGGTATATATGCCGTACCGGGTCACATTATCCGTGTTATACTTGTGCGATCCGAACAGCGTGAGGTCGTAGGCTTTTGCCGGGTCGAGCCCCTGGATTTGGAAGCTGGAGGAGACATAATAATCGTAAACGGCTTGATTGACGCCCAGGTTTCCTAGCGCGGCGGCGTTGATGACCACGGCGTTGGGATCCTGGGTCGCCCCCGACGGCCCGTTGTAGTAATCGGTTCCGGTAGCGGAATCAAAACCCAGCTTCATGCTGGTGGGATTGCCGGATATATCCAGCAGCGCGGGGTAATAGGCCCCGGACCAGACGCTGTTCCAGTAGTGTCCGTTGACGTCAGGGTTCGACACATTGACGCCGCGGTAGCTGCTGCTGTTTCCGAAATCGATCAGGACGATTTGGCCCCGGGCTGTCAAAGTGAAGACCAAGGCCGCCGTCGCTGTCGCCAACAATCGTAGGTGCTTATGAGTTTTCATTGGCCCACTATTTAGCATCCCAGGCCCCGCTCGGGGAGTCACATAAAGTGGGGACAGCGCCGATAGCGCCGGGCGGGGCCCGGATAATGGGTGAAAACACCGAAGGCGCGCGGAACACCGCCCAAGGACCGGCCGGAATTCCGGCTACTTTGATACCGCACCGACACCGTGCGCGGCCTCCAATTCCTCGACTTGTTTGCGCGCCTCGGACAGGTGGTTGCCAATGATGCGAGCGGCGACCGCATCGAGATGCGGGCTCAGGAGGCTGTTCGTCACGGCGATCCGGCGAAGCTGGTAGAGCCTCAAGGGAAGGGCCAGATCGTTGGTGGTGCAGGCAAAGCCTGCGTCCAGGTGGAGTCGCCGCTGCTCCTGAATGATCCCCAAATCACGGAAGCCATATTCGACCGTGGGCTCCACCATCGTTCCCTCTCCAAAATCATTCCAGGTCACGATCTGGACCATGGCGGACGAGTTGGTGAGCGCGCGGGCAAGCGTCTCGCGGAAGGTGCGCCCCTTGCGGTCTCCCAAATAGCCCAGGTAATTGCGGACGCCCGCGGATTGGTAGATGTCGTGAAACCTCGGGAAGGCGCTGCTGATGTGCGCGGGCCAGGTTTTCGCCCGCTCCTCGAAGCGATCAAAGTAGTTCTGCAGCGCCGCCACGGAGAGCACACCGCGGGTGCCCGGGGCGATGCCCAGCCACATGGGCGGCCAACTGAAGGCTCCCACGCCGGCGGGGAGGCGGTAGTCCTCGGTGAAAAGAGCGGGCTGGTTGCTGGATTGCAGGGCCGAAAAGATACTCTCCCATTGCCCGGCTCCCTTGAAATACTGCGGCCCGAAATTCAGCAGCACCGGCCGCCCATCGCGACGCAGATAGGCGGGATCGCCAAAGAAGGCGGCCTCGGCGTATAGCATAGTCTGCCGGGCGCTGGAAACGGCATTGCTGCCAGGCAGGCGGTTGGCAGCGACCTGCTGTTGGATGCTCTGGTCCTCGTAGCAGAGCGCGAACACCAAACCGGCCTTGCGCGCCTGTTCAAACAACGCCCTGGTGCGCGCATGGTTGGCGGCGTAATCGAGATAATCCTCGGCGCCATGCCAGTCCACAATCACCCCGTCAATGCCCGAGAGCTTCATCAGGAGCGTGTGATACTCCAGCACCGCGGGATCGGCCGAATCGTAGGGGCCGATGACGGGATGGTACCACGAGGCGATCTGCCTCTGCCCCGCGGCATCGAAGCGATTCGGGTCAAAACGGTTCATCGTCCAATGCCAGCCCCATTCACCGCTGAAGGGTTTGGCCACGAACCAGGGCCGGTAATGGACGAGCAAGGGCTTGGATGCGGCGGGCGCGGGCCGGCACACCAGGGCCGCCAGCAAGGCGCAAGCGATAAAAGGTAGCCGCCTTTGATTCACGGGCCGGAGCCTACCAACCCGGAGCGGCAGGAGTCAACCACCCAGCCGGCTTGAGCGCCGGGCGGCCGGGGTGGATTCAAAACGTCGTAGCCGCCAACGTCAGTTGGCGCTGATCTCTGCTGCGGAGGAATAGTGCGCCAACTGACGTTGGCGGCTACGGGACCGCAGTTTCTATTTTTCACGCGGGGTTCGCGCCGCGAGCCACGCCAGGTCGGGATTCGAAGTGACGCTCACCCGCTGGATGGAGGTGTAGGCCACCGGCCGGAACGTGTCGGGAACCTTCCATTTGTGAATCTCCGCGTGCCCGTCCGCAAAGGCGATCCCGCAGGCGCCGCTGTGATTGCCCGAGGGAAGCTCGGTGAACTGGCCGGTCCCGTTAGTAGCCCCGGCATCGGTGTAGAGAATGGTGTCGTCAATGCTGTCGGGGTGCTCGTCTGTCAGCACCCAGGAGTCCGAGGGGCCGGGAGCGTTCAGATCAGATGTCTTTTTCGCCCACCAATAAGAGGGGCTGAAGGGGAATCCCATATATTTGCTTCCAGCTCCCACCGCGCCATTCATGGCGACACTGCGAATCCGCCTTTCAAAGCCGGCCGACCGTTGGCTCCCGCTCAGGTAATTATCGGTCGGGCACTTGTAGATCTTCGTCGCACCGCCGCTGTAGCTGCCGAGCAGAGCATTGCCGCTGTCAGTCAAGGCGAGGGTGTTGGTGTTCAGGGGGTTCGCATTCCAGCTCATAATACCGTAAGCCCAGGAGGGGACGGAGGGCGTTCCCAGCGTGGCCCAGTCGTGGTTCATGACCAGCCTCTCATCGTTGTCTCCCGAATACATCACCCAGGCAAGCCCGAGCTGCTTGTTGTTGTTCATGCACGAGACGGCTTGCGCCTTGTCCTTGGCCCTGCTGAGAGCCGGCAGGAGCAGCGCGGCCAGGATCGCGATAATGGCGATCACTACCAGCAGCTCGATGAGGGTGAAGGCCGCGGATTCCAGGAACGTGAACTCGCCGGGAGCGGAAGGCCCGGGAACCCTGCTGCGTTGACTGAGGTCGGTATTCATTTGCCTGAACCTACTCTAACGGCAGCAGCCAGACGCAACAGTCCCATGAAGTGGGGACGCACGCGCGCAGTTCACAGTGCAAAGAGTATGGTTGCGGCTCTGCCGCACGGCGTCCCTGCGTTGGACCTTCTCAGAGCCGCACGTATTTTGCAACGGCCTCGGTGCGGGACTGCACGTGCAGTTTCTGGTAAACCCGCTTGAGGTGGGTGCGGATGGTTTCGATGCTGATCCCCAACTGGTCGGCAATGGCCTTGTAGGTCATTCCCTTGGCGAGGCAATCCAATACCCCCTGCTCGCGGGGAGAAAGGTGGGCTTCGGTTTTGAGAGCGGGAGCCGCCTTTTGAAAGGAGGCCACCACTTTGCGGGCAATGGAGCTGGACATGGCGGATCCCCCGGCGTTCACATCACGGATGGCTTCCAGGAGCTTCACCGGAGCCGCCCGTTTCAGCAGGTAACCGTTCGCCCCTGCGGCTAGCGCCTTGAATATCCGGTCCGTGTCCTCATAGACAGTGAACATCACGATTTGGAGCTCAGGCATCCTCGCCTTCAGTTGCGCCACGCACTCGATGCCGTCCATGCCCGACATGTTGATATCCATCAGCACCACATCGGGCTTGTCATCGGGCAGGTGTTTGAGGGCTGCCGCCGCGCTGCCGTAGGCGCTCACGCAGCGGAAGCCGGGAGCCCCCCCCAGGAATGTGGTGATGGAATCCCGAAGTTTCTGGTTGTCGTCAACAATGGATACGGTAATCACGCGTTTGTTTCTTTCTTGGAGCCGGGCTTCAATCGCAGCAGGAATTGGATGCTGGTGCCACGCCCGGGGGCGGATTCGATGCGGCATTCCCCCCCGATGTCCACCATGCGCTGGCGCATGTTGAGCAGGCCGTTGCCGGAATCGTCTCCCGGGGTGCCCGCGGGGCGCGGAGCGGGCGGGGCAAATCCTTTCCCGTTATCATCCACCCGGATCCGGAGCCATGAGTCCTCCCAGGAGATGGCCACCTTGACAAAGGCGGCCCCGGAGTGTTTCAGCACATTGGTGAGGGCTTCATGGACTGCCAGGAAGAGGTGATGCCGCGTCTGGGACGAGACCGGGAGATGGGGAATCTCTGCGGGGATTTGCAGTTCGCAGACCACGCCGGTGCCCTGGAAGTAATTCTCCGCGTACTGCGCGATGTAAGAGGCCGCATGCTCAAGGGTGTCGTTCTGCGGGTTCACCACCCATACAATTTCATCCAGGGAGTTCAGCAGATCCCGGGAGTCGCCGGCAATGGTGGCGATCTGTTCTTTCAGCTCCCCTGAATTGGAGTCCAGCCGGCCCGCGTGCTCGCTGAGGAAAGAAATGCGGCAAAGCTTTGCGCCCATCTCATCATGCAAATCGCGCGCGATGCGGGTGCGCTCCCGCTCGAGCGTGTTCTCCCGCTCCAGGCGGCTGAGGCGGCGTTTCATCCGCCTGTTTTCCGCATAGCGGGCGGCCCCGACAATGGCGACGAGCAGGCCGGCCGATCCGGTCGCGATCACCCACCCGCGCTGCCACCACCAGGCGGCCGCCGACAAGCTGACGGCGGCCTGGCCGGCGGCCACTCCGGGGCCATAAACCATGACCGTGAAACGGTAATCGCCCGGCGGGAGGGAATTGTATTGAGCCGTCCGCGCCGCCCCGGCCTCCACCCAATCCGGGTCCAGGCCTTCCATCCTGTAGCGGAACCGCAGTTTGTCCGGCGCATCGAAATACGGGATGGCGTAGTGGATCTCGACGCGGTGCCGCCCCGGGCCGATCCGGATCGGGGCCGACGCGCCGGCAGGCGGCCGGTTGGAACCGGCCGGCGCCACGACAGCCTTGAAGCCGGCTGCAGGGGCTCCATCCACAAGGACTTCATCCACCCGCAGCGCGGCAGCGTGGCTCCCGGACAAGCGGGCGAATGGCTCGGCAACGAGGATCCCGTTCTGCGTGGCAAACCAAAGCCGCCCGGAGCTAGTAACGCAGCCTTTCGGAAAAACTCTCAGGCCGCCCTTCTCCCGGGAGGCGTCCCCGGCATGCTCATTGGCGATCGGGTAGGTCCCAACGACGCTAACCAGGCGATCGGCGATAGCAGGCTTGCGCAGGCAACTCAGCCCGGCCCCGTCATTCAACCAAAGGAGGCCCGCCCGATCCTCGAGTATTCCATAGACATGCATGTCGGGAAGCCCCGATGCGAGGGTGAAACTGGCAACTCTGGAGCCCCGGAGCAGAGACAATCCGCCGCCATCCATACCGATCCAAAGAGCGCCGCTGTCATCGCGATGCAGGGCGCAGATGGAATTGCTCAGCAGGCCATTGCCCTGGTCCCATCGGCCCTCGACCCGGTCGCCGACGAGATACAATCCGCCGCCAAAGGTGCCGGCCCAGACACGCCCATCCGGCTCGGCCGCGAGGGCGGCAATTGGCGCCTTCGGCTCCAGTTCGACCCTCATGTGCCAGCGGCCTTGACGGAGCTGCCAGAGCTGGCCTTCCAGAGTTCCCGCCCAAAGACTCCCATCCGCGCCTTCCGCCAGCGAACTGATGCTGACACCGGGCAGGTCGAAGAGCTGGCTTTCATCCGCCACCGCCTGCGGATCACGGACCAGCATCAAGCCGTTCGTGCAGGCGATCCAGCAGGCTCCGCCGCGGGTGATCAGCATCGAGCCCAGAACGGCCTGGGGGACCTGCAGCCCGGAGGTCGTTAAATGACGGAACCCCCCGCCATCCCAGCGCAAGAGCGCATACCCCGGCTGCAGCGCCCAAATGAGACCCGGCGCGACTTCTGCCAGGCTGCCGACCGGTCCATTGCCCAACCCCTCCGCCTGCCCCAGCGTGAAGCACTGCTTGCGACGCAGCAGATGAAGGCCGGCCCCGCCCCCGATCCAAAGGTTCCCGCCGACATCCACGAGCAACGAGGAGACGTGCGGATCCGGAAAGCCGGCATTGGCGCTGAGGCTGGCCAGCTTGCCCTGGCTGATCTGGAACAATCCCTCACTGGAAGACCCGGCCCAGACCGTCCCGTCAGCCTCCGCGACGAGGACGGGGGGATGAGCCGATTTTCTCTGCCGCGGCATGCGGTAGCGTTGCCAGGCCCCCGCATCCTGGCACAGGATCGTGCCATCTCCCCCGGCCACCCAAACGCGGGCCTGCTGGTCAACCAGAACGCATTGAGGATCCCCCAGCAAATCCTCGACCAATGGATCCGTGAGCCTGATCAGCCCACCCTTGCGGTATTGGTAAACTCCGTCGCCTGCCGCCCCGATCCAAAAGCCACCATGCTGGTCCGCGCACAAGGCATTGATCTGGCGGCCTTTGAACCGCTCGGTCCCGGCGATGCCATGCAGCCTGCCGTTTTCCCAGGCCACCAACCCGCCCGTCGTCCCAATCCACACCACCCCATCCTTCCCCTCAGCCAGTGCCGTGACGGTGCTCGCCGGCAATCCGTTCCCGTTGGTGTAGGTTTCGAATTCACCGTCCGCGTAACGGGCCAGGCCCTTCTCCCGGGTGCCGATCCAGAGCGCCCCGCGGGAATCGCCCAGCAGCGTCAGCACAGTGCCACCGCCAAGGGCGCGACGCGTGTCGAGCGGAGCAAAGCGGACCCCGTCGAACCGTGCCACCCGGTCTTCACCCGCCAGCCAGAGATAGCCATCGGCAGTCTGGGCCACCGCGCCTATGGTGGCGCGCGGCATGCCCGGCTCGCGCAGCCAGGTATCAAACCGGAACCGCTGCAGGTTGAAAAGCGAGGCGGATTCAAAAGCGGCGGAGACCGCGCTGCTCGGATCCACGAAATCCGCAAAGGAAGTCGCAATCGCCAGGTCGCTGAAGATCCATCCCCCTCCTCCACCGCCATGCCGCAGGCGGATTTCATCAAAAGAAGCATCGGCGTTAAACCGCGTGGTCAGCGATTCAGGCTCGTTCACTTCGGTGGCCCCGACGCTCAAGTCCGGATTCAGCCACACCGTTACCAGGTCATCCCCGCCGGCGACATACTGCACCTTGAAGACAATGGTGCGCTCGACGCCGCGACGGGGGAGTTCATATTTTGCCGCCGCCCCGGCCTCCGAAAGATCGAGGCTGGCTGACCGGAGATCCATGTAGCTGGAGACGGGATTCGGCCCCTTGCGGCCATCGGCCCCGAAAAAAGCGCTGTAACCGTAGGCGCTCAATGCATTTCCGATGCCCAGGCGCTCCGCGTCCCCCTCAAAAAGCTCAAAGGCCGCGAAGTATTCCTCAGTCGTGGCGTCTGAAAGCGGGGAGACGTGGAATTTGAAGTAGAGGGTGTCGCTCGATGAATCATCCCGCTTCAGCGCGCTGTTGAGCATCTCCAGGCCCGCGCCCGAATCATGCGCCAGGAACCCTTCGGGCGCGCTCCACAAAACCGCCGCCCTGGCGCAAGTCGCTTCCACCAGGATTGCCAGGAAGACAAGCGGGAGGATAAAGGGCCGCGCCACGACTTTCTGTCCCTTATGGCGAAACGCTACGGTAAAAACGCGGCGATCCGCCAGGCGGCTGGGGGTCTATGAACGAGACCTTGTCTCCAGCGGCATTGGTGGCGGTTCCGGGAACTCTTTCCCATGTGCCCGAGGCCAGGTTTGTCGCCGTCTCCAGGTGGTAAGCAAACCCCGGGATGGTCGCGCATGTGACCGTCACAGATTCCGAGCCGACCTCCACGCCGGTGATGTTTTTCGGCAAGGCCAGCGGTATGGGCGCAAAGATGGCGGTCTGGCTAATCGCCCCGTTCATGGTGACCGATGACAAGCTGTTGCTGCCCGAATACGACCCCGCCCCGCTTCCGGTCCAACCCGCAAAGCTAAACCCGTTCGATGGAGTCGCGCTGATGTTTAGCAACGCTCCGCTATCAGCCCAGTCGCTCGCCGGGGTGACGCTCCCGCCCGCGCCCGCGTTCATGGCCAGGTAATGCTGCGTCCCAAAGGCCGCCGTATAGTTTGTGCCTGCCGTGGAGGCAACCGTATGGGCTATGGCCCCCCCATCGCTCCACGCGGTCCAGACATATTGCGTGCCCGATCCGCCGCTCTGCGTCGAAGCGGTGCCAATCGCATGGCTCGATCCCGGCGTCCAGTTGAACGCCTGCGCGCTGGAGTAGGAGGTTCCGTCCACGGTGAAAGAACGGCCGGCGGGGCTCGACTGGACCGTGACCGGGATAGTGGAGGTCACGAAAGCGAAGGCGAAGTTCGGGGAATCATCCTGGTATTCCGCAATGGCCGAGTTGCTCACCGTCATGCTGCCGATGGCGTCGCTGCGCGCCCAGAGGCCATGCCGCCCGCTCTGGCCAAGGCCGTAATTGGGTATGCGCACATACGACATGATGGCATTGGCTAGCGTGCCCACGCCGGTCCCGGCATTGCTTCCTGGGGCAACGATGCTCAAGCCGTCCGAGATGCTGTTGCTGATGTTCAGGTTGTTCAGGTTCACCCCGGAAAGGCTCTTGTTGTCGAGGTAGAGCTGCACCGCCCCACGCCAGGACACGCCGGAATCATACCCGCCGCACCGGTTCAGGTCGCACCGCTGAGCAATCGTGGTGCCGCTAAAATTATTGGCCCCCACGGCAAACGTGGTGCTGAAGAGTATGCCGCAGCCGTAGGGCATGTCCTGGAAAAGGCAGTCCTCGATCCGGTTGCTGGCGCCCCCATAGATCGCGCCGCCATTCGCCAGGAAGGGCATCTGCCCCGTGCAATGGGTGATCACATTCAGCCCGGGGGTATAGGTTTGCGAGGTGTAAGTGGCGGGCCAGATCGCGAAGCAGTCGTCGCCTGTTCCACGGGCGGTGCAATTCGTAATGGTCGAACTGCGCATGCCGACGCAGAAGTTGATGCCATCGGCAAGGGTGTTGCGAAACCGGCAGCCATCCACCACCAGGCCCTGCGAATTGACAATCCACGCCGCCGCTTTGGTATGCTCTACCCAGAGGCGCGAGATGGTCGAACCGGTGCCGTAGGAGCCGCCCAGGCCGTCGTTCGGCTCGGTGTCGCTGCGGTAGGTCAGCCGGCCCAGGATGGCGAAGTCGGCAAGCTGAATGTTGCTTCCGTTTCCGTTCAACGCAACCCGTCTCCCGGCTGTTCCATAAAGGGAGGCATCCCCCACGAGCGTGGAATACCACATGCCCGCGCCGCGTATCGCGATGTTAGACGGGAGGCTGACCGTTGACGTGATTTTGTAAGTGCCCGGCGGGATCCAGACGCTCTTGCCCTGGCTGTTGGCGGCGGAAACACAGCTCACCAGGGCGGCGGTGTCGTCGGTCGCGCCCGCGCCGCCCGCGCCGTAACTCATCATGGAAAGGGAGTTCGCCGGCTGCGTCAGCGCCGCAGGAACATTCTCCAGTTCAACCAGATCAATGATGTAATAGGAAGACGTGTCCGTGGCATCCTTCTGCAGCCGGATCACGTCGCCGGCGCTGATCGCCAGGCCGTTGGTGCGCGTCTCATCAAAAAAGTTCCTGGGGGTGCCGCTCGCGGGGGTATTGGTAAAAGGATAAGCGCCGTAGAGCCACGAATACCGGGAGGTCACCGGCAGTTTGCCTTGCAGCACTCCGTTCTTGTAAAGGCTGATGGTGGAATCCACGCCTCCGCCGCCCGCGGCATCGGGGATGCTGTAGCGCACCACCATCGAGCTGGCCGACGCCAGGGCGGTGAACTGCACGTATTGCCCCGTGCCGCCGAGCTGGACGCATCTGCGGCCGGAGGCTTCGGTGGCAACGACGTTCGGGCCGTACTGGGGGCCAAGGGTCAGGCCGGTGGTGGTCATCGCCTCCGCCTCGTAGGTGGTCCAAGGCACAGCCGCGCCCGAACCGGCCCGGGCGGAACAGGAGAAAACCACCAGCAACGCAATTGCAGTGAAACGTGACATGCTATGCGAAAGCACCTGCCAGGCACGGCAGAGGGCAGCCGCTTTCTTCATGATTTCCAATATATACGCCTCCACCGCAAACGACAACTCCATAGGCAACTGGACCGTGACATTGTCGCTCAACCCAACGGAAAAGGAAAGCCAGCGGGCAATGCCCGCTGGCTTCATGCGCTTGCAGATCGGAATCAACCAGCCACCCTCATTCCTTGCGGATGCGAATAAACGTCCTGGCCGGATCAAGGGGTGTAATAGACACGCTGGTGCTCGGCCCCCCCGATGCGACGCCGGTGTAGGCGTCGGCGAATGTGGTGCCCAGGTCGCTCGAGGTCTGGATGGCGTAGGTCGCTCCATTTTCCGAAGACCAGGTGAGGTTGAACTGTCCGCTCACCGGGTCATAACTGAAAGCGGTGATCTGGATGATCACCGGCGGGCATCCGATGATCGAGAGATCATTCGCCCGGATGGTGTAGGCGTCCGCATAACTGCCGGAATCCAATTGCAGGTGGAAGAAGGCGATGCTGCCGAAATCAAACCCCGCCGTGGTTCCCGGCTGCCCCCCGACCGGTGCGCCCGCGTTCAAGGCTTTCGTCAACACGAGGTTGGTGCCGGGGCTTTGGCCGTACCAGGCATAGGTCAATTGGGTTCCGTCGGCGTCCTGCAGCACCACGATGGGGCCGAGCTTGCCATTAGCTGCGGCGGGCGCGATGAGGGTCACGTTCAATTGCAAGGTCCGGTTGGACGTGGTGGTGAGGTTGGGATAGAGGGAACTGTAACCGCCGCCGAAACCGCTGGCGCTCATCTCCCAATAATCCGGGGTGGAGATTTCATTGGCGCTGGACCAGTTCCCGTAGTCTCCCGACATGAAGAAGTTCTTGAAGGAGCAGACCGTCGCGCAGAACCCCGTTTCGCTGTTGGTGTTATCGCAGCCTATGATGGCGAGGTCATTCCACGCTGCCGTGTAGCTGCCCGCGTAACCACCCGGATCGAGCTGGAGCTGGAAGTATTTGATCGAGGAGAAATCAAAGCCGGCTAACGTTCCCCCCTGAACGATCGTTCCCGCGGACAGGGCGTTGGTCAGCACCAGGTTGTTAGCCGGGGTTTGGCCATACCAGGCAAACCTGATCTGCGTGCCGTCGCCGTCTTCCAGCACGACAATCGGGCCCAGCTTCCCGTTCGCCGCGGCCGTCGCTGCCAGCGTGACGTTCAGTTGCAGGGTTTTGTTTGAAGTCGTGGAGATGCTCGGCACAATGCCGGCATAACCGCCGCCCCAACCGGTGGCAGTCACCTGCAGATTCGTGGGGGTGGGTGTCTGCGTGGTCCAATTGCCGTAAAGACCGCTCAAGCCCACATTATCAAAGGTGCTGACTTCGGCGCAAATGCCAGTCGCGCCACTGCCGCCCGAGTCGCAGCCGATGATCGAAAGATCGTTCCACGCCAAGGTATAGCTGCCCGCGTAACCACCCGGATCGAGCTGCAGGTTATAGAATTTTATGGTGGAGAAGTCGAAGTCGGCCACGGACCCCGCCTGGACAATGGTTCCCCCGCTCAAGACGCTGGATAGAACCAAGTTCGTGCCCGGAGTCTGGCCATACCAGGCATACCTGAGCTGCGTGCCGTCGCCATCTTCCAGGACCACAATCGGGCCCAGCTTTCCGTTTGCCGCGGCCGGCGCGGTCAGCGTCACGTTCAACTGCAGGGTCTTGTTGGAGGTGGTGTTGATATTGGGAGTCACCGCGGCCCAGCCACCGCCCCAACCCGTGGCGGTTACCTGCAGGCTGGTGGCCGTGGGCGTTTGCGTTGTCCAACCGCCGTAGAGACCGCTCAGGACCGTGTTGTCGAAGGCGCTGACGACCGCGCAGACGCCGGTCGAACTGCCGCTGTTCGCATTGCTCCCGCCAGTCAACCGCAGGTCATTCCACTCCAAGGTGTAGGCCCCGCCGTAGATGTAAGGATCAAGCGCCAGATTGAGATGCCAGAGGGCGGTCAGATCCAGGCCCGCAGTAGTCCCGGCGGCGTTGGTCACGATCCGATAAAGGTTGTTGGTAATAATCACACCGTTATCCGTGGCTGGAACACCGGCATCGAACAGGTTGCCCACCAGGATATGATGGCCCGTGCTGCGCCCGTACCAACGGTAGCTGATCTGGGTGTTATCGGCGTCCTTGAGATCAACAATCACTCCCAGGTTTCCATCCGCCCCCGCTGAACCGCTCAAAGTGACATCCACCACGATGTTCGAGTTGCCCGCGCCGTTAATGGGCGGCGCACCGAGCTGTTTCCAAAGGCTGCCATACCCGGTCGCGGTGATAATGTAATTGGTCGGAGTGGCAGTAGCTGTTCCCGCAGACCAGGATGAGTACAGGGCATTGGGAGCGAAACTGTCGAAGGTGGTGATCGGGGTATCCGCCCTGGTCGAGTTGACCATCGTCAGGCCGGAGGCCAGGGCCAGTGAGGTTAAGGACGATCGTACGATTCGCTTCATAAAGGTTATCTGCGCAATTACAGTTCTCGCGGCAGGCGGGTATGCTCGCCGCATGTTGTCAAATATAAGCAGAGCCTGATTCTTTACCTAGTCCCATGAAGTGGGGACAATGGCAAACAGGGCGGCTATCCGTTTTCTGTCTTTAGGTGCGCGTTGTTTGCGGTCACAGGAAGCCACAAGCAGACGCCGCAAATCAGAACGAGAATCGGTGAAACGGGAAGTGCTCCACCACCTGGAGGCCATTGCCGAAACAAGCGGTGACATGGACGCCGATCAAGCGACCCCGCACTCCCGCATCCCCTGCCCCGGCGGCGGCTTCATCTACGAACCGCCCGCGGGCGTGGTTTGGGCGGGGGACGCGAGGTTATAGCGCCGATGGCAAACGGCACGCGGGGGGCCGCTATTGGCCGGGCACCGGGCGCTGCTTCATCATCTTCTCAATCATCTCGCGCTGCTCCGGCGGCATGTTCTTCAGGGCCTCCTGCATCTTCTCCTGGGCCCCATCTATCTTCTTCCGGGCGCCATCCGCTTGCGGGCCGGCGGACATGCCGCCCTTCATCCCCATCATCCCGCCCTCGGACTTGGTGTAGCCGTCGGGAATCTCGATGGTAGTAGCCGGGAGGGATTTCTTGTTCTCCTTCACGACT
>CAIYYI010000684.1 GCA_903930345.1 uncultured Verrucomicrobiota bacterium | reverse complement strand
GGGTCTCCCTGTCCATTGCGCGGGCGCTGTTAGGCCCGCTGGCCCGCCTGGAAAGAAAAACCAAAAACGTCCCGCCACCCAAATCCCCACGCCGAAAGAAACAAAGCCAAGGTAATCAACCCGCGCAAGTGTGATGCGCCCAAATAGCCTGCGGGACCACAGACCAAAATTATGCGGGAGGCGAAACGCTGTTGGTTCGGGTGTCGTTATTACATTTTAAAATGGCAAGGACTTTGGTCGTCCAACAAAGCGGCAGCAAGCCGCCGCAGTCCAAGACGCTTCGCGACTTCGAGGGCTGCAGAACGGCCCCGCAGGTTGGAAGGGAAAACAGGGGGTGTTTAACCGCACAGAGAAGAACTTTGGAATGCGGATTTTTTACAGAAGGTAACGAAGGGAAACGAAGGGGAAGCGGGAGGCGTGAAAACAAAAGACGCGTCAGACAGGATGGACAGGGTGCTGGACTCATTCCCATCCGCTGGTTCTTTGGGCTATTGGCGCGAATGAAAAGCCTTTCAGGGCCCATGCTGCCAGACAAGGTCTGATAACCCATTATTGGCGGGGTTTTTTGGCGGGTTCGCCCGGTGCTGTCATCAACCAGCCGGGCAGGGCGGCCGCCTGCAGGATCCACGTCGTCATCTGCGCCTCGTCGAAATCGTCCTCGTGGAGGTCGATCCAGCGCGCGTCCTTGGCCTTGCCTCCGGGGGGGACGGGTCGCAGGGATGTGCCTTGGAAGAAGCTCAC
Source organism: uncultured Verrucomicrobiota bacterium (assembly GCA_903930345.1). GTDB lineage: Bacteria > Verrucomicrobiota > Verrucomicrobiia > Limisphaerales > CAIYYI01 > CAIYYI01. The sequence continues at coordinate 72,797 of CAIYYI010000684.1, read as the reverse complement.
CTTGACGTAGTGCGTGAAGGTGTGGAACCCCAGGAACCAGCCCTGGCCGGCGACGCCATAGAAGGGGGAGTTCCATTTGACCGCCTTGCACACGCCGGGGACCGTGCGCACGATGAGGGTGTCGAGGCGGCGACCGAGGTCGCTTTTCCAGCCCGGCATGGCCGCGATGTAGGCCTGCACGGGGGCGTCGCCCTCGGCCTTCGCAATCTGGGGGTTGCCGCCGGCGAGGAGAACCGGCCTGGCGGATCCCAAGGGATCCTTGCGTTTGGTGGCTTGTATTTTGCCCATTGTTCTCCGGGTGTGTGGCCCATCCATTGATCAATCTGGAATGAGTTCCCTGACAATATGGCACAGGCTGACCCGGCCGGAAAGTATCCCCCTCACTCCACCCCCTCCAGCAAGCCCAGCCGCCACGGGATTTCGCCGTATTTCTTCCCCTGCCGGTCCCGGTCGGTCACCCCTTGGAAAAGAAACCGGGGCTTTTCCAGGCTGATTTCCAGCCGCTCATCCACCCCGGTGCGCAGCCATTCGCCGTGGCTGAAGGATTGCGTCCATGGCTCGCGCCCGTCAAAGCGGCAGTTGGCCAGCCCGGCAAACGGTTTCTCGCGGGTGGCCGCCAGTGCCTGCCAAGGCCCCTCCAGACGGTCGGCCAGAAATGCTTTGTAATACCGCCGCCCGCCATCCTGGGCCTCCACCAGGGTCAGGTACTGGTCCCGGCCCGCCACCCGGTAGGTGTGGCTGGCCTCGAAGATGTCCGCCTCCAACGCCACCTGCGGCACCGACCAGCCTTTCGGGAAATCCTCCCGCCGCGTTTCCGCCCGCCACATTTTCCCATTGAGGGAGGTGTAGAAGAGGTGCGCCTTAGCGGCATCGCAAATCACCCAGAAATCAATCCAGCCCTTGGGTCCGGGTGGCGGGGTCTCGTACAGCCGCTGGGGCGGGGTCCAGGAATTCGGATCAGCCAGTTTCCGGGTGGTGGAGAAGACCGGCTGCATCCCGGGTGTCCAATTGGTGTTGGCCGCCTGGTAGACCATGTACCAGAGCCGGTGCGGGGTGTAATAGAAGACCTGCGGCGCGCAAAAATAGCCCGGCGCCATGGTGAGCACGTGGCGCTCGGCGCGGTCCGCCTCCGCCCAGTCGCGGAAGCTCAGGTATTCAATCTGGTGGGTGCGCACCCGGCTGCGGATGGTGCAGAAGAGGTGCCACCGGCCCTCGTGGAACACCACGGTGGGATCTTTGAGGGCGACGCACGGATCGGCCGGCCGCTCGGCTGGGCCCACCCACGGGCCGCTGACGCGCCATTGGAAGGCTCCGGTGGCCAGGGGATCGGCGGCGGACAGGGGCAGCGCCAGGCCCCCCAACGCCACCAGGCCCAAAAACCACCGACACAGGGTATGCATGGTTCTTTGGACGCCCCGCCGCCCGCTGGGATTCAATGGGGGGAGGGATTCTGGGGGAGGCATGAGGGGGCTTTGGGGTGGGTGTTGGGGGCTCGGATCCAGCGGAAGGCGGTGGCAAGCCACCGCACTCCAAGACACTGGCGTGACTTTGGATGGGCCTTTGGGTGGGAGGAGGGGGGGCTGATCCGCCCGCAATGCAGCATTGAACTTTTTCCGCCGGCCATGGATAGTATCGCCGCAGATCGCTGGTGTGACGAATTATGGACAAACAGATTCTGGGCATTTCGGCTTACTACCACGACAGTGCCGCCGCACTCGTCGCGGGCACCCGCATTGTCGCCGCCGCCCAGGAGGAGCGCTTCACCCGCATCAAGCACGATTTCAATTTCCCCCGGCAGGCCATGGATTTCTGCCTCCGCGAGGGGGGCATCCGGGCGGAAGACCTTGATTACGTGGTGTTCTACGACAAGCCGCTGCAAAAGTTCGACCGCCTGCTGGAGACCTATCTGGCCTTTGCGCCCGCCGGGCTGCGCTCCTTCATGATGGCCATGCCGCTCTGGCTGAAGACCAAGCTGCACCTGCCCCGCGAGATCCGCAAATCCCTGGACGGCAAGTTCACCAAGCGGATTGTTTTCACCGGCCACCATGAATCCCACGCCGCCAGCGCCTTTTTCCCCTCCCCGTACGACGAGGCGGCCATCATCACCCTGGATGGCGTGGGGGAGTGGGACACGGCCAGCATCGGCCATGGCCGGGGCAACCGCATGGAGCTGCTCCGCACGCTGCACTTTCCGCATTCGCTGGGGCTGCTTTACAGCGCGTTCACGTATTTCACCGGTTTCCGGGTGAACTCCGGCGAGTACAAGCTCATGGGCCTGGCCCCCTACGGGGAGCCCAAGTACGCCGACGTCATCCTGGACAAGCTGATTGATCTGAAGCCGGATGGCTCCCTGGCGATGGACATGCGCTACTTCAACTACTGCCAGGGGCTGACGATGACCAACCGGGAGTTCGAGCGCCTCTTCGGCGGCCCGGCCCGGTCCCCGGAATCGGCCATCACCCAGCGGGAGATGGACCTGGCCGCCTCCATCCAGGTGGTGACCGAGGAGGCGGTGCTGCGTATGGCCAAAACGGCCCGCGCGCTGACCGGCAGCCGGCACCTCTGCCTGGCGGGCGGCGTGGCGCTCAATTGCGTGGCCAACGGCAAGCTGCTCCGCTCCGGCATCTTTGACGACATCTGGATCCAGCCGGCCGCCGGGGATGCCGGGGGAGCACTCGGCGCCGCCCTGTTCGTCAGCCATCAGTTGCTCGACCAGCCCCGCCAGAACAACGGCCGGGATTCCCAGCGCGGCTCCCTGCTCGGGCCCAAGTTCTCCTCGGAGGAAATCCGGACGTTCCTGGACCGGGAGAAGGTGAAATACCATCATTTCCCCAACGAGCCGGAATTGCTGGAGCGCACCGCCAAGGCCATGGTGGACGGGCTGGTCGTCGGCTGGTTCCAGGGCCGCATGGAGTTCGGCCCGCGCGCGCTGGGCAGTCGCAGCATCCTCGGCGATGCCCGGAGCGAATCCATGCAGGCGACCATGAACCTGCGCATCAAGTACCGGGAATCGTTCCGCCCCTTCGCCCCGTGCGTGTTGCGCGAGGATGTGGGGGAGTACTTCGACCTGGACCGTGAATCCCCCTACATGCTGCTGGTGGCGGATGTGCGCAAGGAGCTGCGCTGCCCCCTCACCCCGGAGCAGCAGCGCCTGATGAAGGATCCCGACCTGCGCAAGCGCGTCAACGTCCGCCGCTCCACCCTGCCGGCCATCACCCACGTGGACATGTCCGCGCGCGTCCAGACCGTGGATGAGGAGCGCCATGGGCGCTACTGGCGGCTGATGCGGGAATTCAAGCGCCAGACCGGGTGCGGCGTGATCATCAACACCAGCTTCAACATCCGGGGCGAGCCGATTGTCGGCACCCCGCAGGACGCCCACCGCTGCTTCCTGGCCACGGACATGGATGTGCTGGTGCTGGAGGATTGCGTGCTTTACAAGGCCGAGCAGCCGCAGACCGACCAATCGGCGCGCAAGAAGTACATGGACAATTTCAAGCTCGACTAACCCCCGCACCCCTGTGATCAACCCCTTTCATGACGTCAACTGGAACCCGGGCACGGAGGACCGACGCAAGTTCGCCCGCAGTCTGGTGGTCGGTTTCCCCTGCCTTTCGGTGGCGTTGCTGCTGCTGGGCTGGGCGCTCTCGGGCGAGTGGAACCGCAACTACCCCCTGGCGGTCTGGCTGACCGGGGTGGGCGCGGGCGCGGGGATTGTCCTGTGGCTCCTCCCGGCCATCGCCAAGCCGTTTTATCTGGCCTGGTATTTCCTGGCCTGCTGCATGGGGATCGTGATGAGCAACCTGCTGCTGGGCGGGTTCTACTACCTTATGGTCACCCCCTTCGGCCTGGTGAGGCGCTGGTTCAACCCCAAGGGATTCCCCAAGGGCTTTGACCGCTCGACCGCCACCTACTGGCAGGAGGTCACCCCCACCAAAGACCCCGGCCGCTACTACAAACAATTTTAACCGGTCACCGCATGAAAGATCCCAACAAAAACACCTTTGAAGAAGCGGGCCAGGAGGAGGAATTGAGCCTGTTCCAGGAATTCCTGCACATGCTCAGGCACAACAAGAAATACTGGATGCTGCCGCTCCTGGTGATGCTGCTGGGCTTTGGCCTGCTCCTGCTGCTGGGCGCCACCGGCATGGCCCCGTTCATCTACACGCTGTTTTGAAAAGTATGCGACGATCGTCTGATGGTATCGGTCCGCGTCCCGAGGGTTTCGGCGGGTTCTGCCGCCACCAGTCGGGCCTGCTGCTGCTGGTGCTGGTGGGCAGCCTGGCTTTTTCCGGTTGTTCCGTGCGGAAAATGGCGATCAACAAGCTGGGGGACGCCCTTTCCCAAGGGGGGGGAGCGATGGCTTCGGACGAGGATCCGGAGCTGGTCAAGGCGGCGATCCCGTTCAGTCTCAAGCTGGTGGAAAGCCTGCTGGCAGAAGCGCCGGAGCACCGGGGGCTGCTGCTGGCGGCGGCCAGCGGTTTCGCGCAGTACTCCTATGCCTTTGTCCACCAGGAAGCCGAGGAACTGGAAGCGCAGGACGCCAAAACCGCCGACCACCTGCGCACCCGCGCGCGCCGGTTGTACCTGCGCGCCCACCGGTACGGGCTGAGGGCGCTGGAGACGACCCACCCCGGTTTTGAAAAAGCGTTGCGCGCCAACACCCGGGAAGCCGTCCGGCAGGTGGGGGCCAAGGAGGTGCCGCAACTGTACTGGACCGCCCTTTCCTGGCTGGCGGCAATCTCGATTTCCAAGGAGCAGCCCGAGGTGGTGGCGGATCAGCCGCTGGCCGAGGCGCTGCTGGACCGGGCGCTGGAGCTGAACGAAAGTTATGAGCAGGGGGCGCTGCACAGCTTCCTGATCACTTACGAACAGAGCCGCCGCACTGCCCCGAACGAGGCGGACGCCCGTTCCCGGCAGCACTTCGAGCGGGCGGTGGCGCTCTCCAAGGGCCAGGCGGCCAGCCCCTATGTGGCTTTGGCCGAGGCGGTCAGCCTCAAGAAACAGGATCGGCAGGAATTTGAGGCGCTGCTCAAAAAGGCCCTGGCCATCAACCCGGACGCGGCGCCGGGCAGCCGCCTGATCAACCTCATCACCCAACGCCGGGCCCGCTGGCTGCTGGAACGGGCCGATGACCTGATCTTGCCCCCTTTGCCCGCAGAGGATAAAAAGTAAACCGACATGCAGAATTCCATACAACGATCACCGGCCCTTCAGGGGTTGAACCGCCGCCGTTTTCTGGCCACGGCCGCCACCCTGGCCGCCGCGCCCGCCCTGCTGACGCTGCCGGGCCAGGCGGCGGAGGCGCGGCAAAAAGTCCGCCTGGCCACCCTGATGCCCAAGGACACCTCGGGCCACAAGGCGCTGACGGCGATGGCGGACCGCCTGCGCCAGACCACGGGCGGGCGGGTGGACATCACCAACATCTACACGGATGGCGTGATGGGGAGCGAATCCGACATGCTGCGGCGCATCCGGGCCGGGCAGTTGCACGCCGCGCTGCTGACGGCGGGGGGGCTGGCGGAGATCGAGCGCTCGGTGATCTGCCTGCAGGACATGCCCCTGCTGTTCGGCTCCCTGGAGGAATTCACGGCGGTGCGGGACAGCATGCTGCAGCGGTTCCGGGAACGGATGCTGGAAAAGGGTTTCATGCTGCTGTTTCTGGGAGATGCGGGCTGGGTGCGCTATTTCTCCAAGACCAAGGCCCTGCTGCCGGATGATTTCCGCCGGCTCAAGCTCTTCGCCAACCGGAACGACGACAAATACATCAAGACCATGCGCCGGGCGGGTTTCCAGCCGGTGCCGCTGGAATTCACGGACATTTTGCAGGCGCTCTCCTCGGGCAACATGCTGGACGCGCTGGCCTGCCCGCCCTTCTACGCGCTGGCGGGGCAGTTTTACACGGCGGCGCAACACATGGTGGAACTGAACTGGGCTCCCATGGTGGGCGGGGCGGTGATCTCCCGCAAGGTGTGGGATCCGCTCTCCGATGCGGACAAGGAAGCCCTGCTGAAGGTGGCGGTGGAAACGGGCAAGGCGATTGAGACCAGCAGCCGCCGGGAGAGCGACGAGGCGGTGGCGGCCATGAAGAAACGCGGTCTGCAGGTCCACACCCTGGATGCCCCGGCCAAGGCGGCGTGGGACAAATTCGCCACCGAGCTGCGCGGCATGGTTCGCGGCGAGTTGGTGCCGGCCGACCTGTTTGACGAGGTGACCCGCGCGGTGCAGGCCCAGCGCGCCAAAGCCGGGCAGTAAGCCAATCACAAGCGCATGAGTTCCTCCCTTCCGGCGGTCAGACCGCCACCACGATGGTTGTCATTCCTGTGCCAGATGGAAAATCTGGTGGTCGTCATCGCCCTGGGTGCGATGGCGCTGGGCCCGCTGATTGAGGCGGCCGGGCGCACGCTGTTCATGCGCAGCCCGGGCACCGGGCCGATGGCGCAGGAGCTGACCTTTCTGGTGGGCATGCTGGGCGGGGCCATCGCTGCGCGGGACAACCGCCTGCTCTCCCTATCGGCCGTGACCGGGTTCCTGAAAGGCGGATGGGCGGCGGCGGCCCGGCTGTTGAGCGGCAGCATTTCGGCGGCGTTCACGGTCTTTTTCCTGATGGCCAGCGCGCGGTTTGTGATGGAGGAGAAAACCAGCGGGATGGTGATGGCCCACGGCATTCCGCTCTGGTGGGTGCAATGTTTCATGCCGGTGGGCTTCCTGCTGATCACGCTCCGCCTCCTGTGGCATGCGGGGGAGCGCTGGCCGCAAAGGCTGGGGGCGCTGGCGCTGGCGGTCGGGCTGGCCGCCCTGGCGATCTGGCCGCCGCTGGAGCCGGCGCGGCTGGTCTGGCCCGCCCTGGGGATATTGCTGGTGGCGACGGTGGCGGGAGCCCCGGTGTTTGTGACTTTGGGCGGCGCGGCCCTGATCCTGTTCTGGGGGGATGCCCTGCCGATCACCTCCATCTCCATCGACCACTACCGGCTGGTGACGAACCCCACGCTGCCGGCCATTCCGCTGTTCACCCTGGCCGGGTATTTTCTGGCCGAGGGGGGGGCGTCCCGGCGGCTGCTGCGGGTGTTCCAGTCGCTGGTGGGCTCGGTGCGCGGCGGCCCGGCCATTGTCACCGCCCTGATCTGCGCCTTTTTCACCGCGTTCACCGGCGCCTCCGGCGTGACCATCCTGGCGCTGGGCGGCCTGCTGATGCCGGTGCTGTTGCAGGCGGGGTTTCCGCTGCGGCCCGCCCTGGGGCTGCTGACCAGCAGCGGCTCCATCGGTCTGCTCTTTCCGCCCTGCCTGCCGCTCATCCTGTACGGCATCATTGCCAAGGTGCCGATCAAGGAGATGTTCTATGGCGGCATCGTGCCGGGGATCGTGTTGGTGCTGGCCACCATCATTTGGGGCGTCTGGCAGGCACCCCGGGTGGCCAAAAACAGCCACCCCTTCAACGCCGCCGAAGCGGGCCGGGCCCTGTGGGAGGCCAAGTGGGATCTGCTCACCCCGGTCATCGCCTTGGGCAGCATCATGGGCGGTTTTGCCACGCCGGTGGAGGCCGCTGCCCTCACCGCCGTGTATGCCGGGTTCGTGGAGATTGTCATCCACCGGGATCTGAAAACCCCCGCCGCCGTGGGCAAAGCCATGACGGAGGCCGGCCTGGTCGTGGGCGGCATTTTGCTGATTCTGGGGGTGGCGCTGGCCTTCACCAACTACCTGGTGGACGCGCAATTGCCGGACCAGGCGGTGACGTGGGCCAAGGGGGCGATCCAATCGCCGCTGATGTTCCTGCTGCTGCTGAATGTATTCCTGCTGCTGGTGGGCTGCCTGATGGACATTTACTCCGCCATCATCGTGGTGGTGCCGCTCCTCGTGCCGCTGGGGGTGGTTTACAACATTGATCCGCTGCACATGGGCATCATTTTCCTGGTCAATCTGGAGTTGGGCTATCTCACCCCCCCGGTGGGGATGAACCTGTTCCTGGCCTCGTACCGGTTCAAGAAGCCGATGGGGGAAGTGATCCGCGCGGTGATCCCGCTGATGCTGGTACGCCTGCTGGTGGTGTTGCTGGTGACCTACTGGCCGGCGCTGACCACCACGTTGCCGAAGTGGCTGAGATAAGGCAGCGGGCTTGCCAAACAGCGGCGGCACCCCTATGTTGCTGGCAGAACATCCGCCCTTGCCTGACCGGCCCCCACCATCCGGGGCTGGCTGGCCTGGGCGGTCATCGCGAAAAAACTATTGATTATGCGCAACCAACTCTCCCTCTCCCGCCGGAATTTTCTGCAAGGCAGCCTGCTGGCCACGGCCGGCATCGCCCTGCCCTCCTTCGTCCCCCAGGGTGTGCTGGCGGCTCCGGGGCGTCCGGGCGCCAATGACCGGATCAACGTCGGCTTCATCGGCATCGGCCGCCAGGCAGGCGGCCTGCTGACGCAGGCGGCCAAGATGGGGGGAGGCGCGCATCGCCGGGTTTGCGGATGTCAACCTGCCCCGCGCCCAGCAAAATGCCGCCAAGCACGGGAACTGTTTTGCCTGTCAGGATTACCGCAAGCTGCTGGAGCAAAAGGATATAGACACCATCATCACCGCCACGCCGGAGCATTGGCGCATCCTCATCGTGCTGCATGCCTGTCAGGCGGGCAAGGACCTGTATGTGGAGAAGCCCCTGACCCTGACGATCCGGGAGGGCCGTCTCATGGTGCAGGCGGCGCGCAAGTATAAGCGCGTCATCCAGGTGGGCAGCCAGCAGCGCTCCGACCCCACGGACATCGCCGGGTGCGAATTCATCCGCGGCGGCGGCCTGGGGAAGATCACCAAGGTGATCGCGGCCAACTACGCGACCTGCTGGGATCACAAGATGCCCGGGCAGGAGGTGCCCGCCGGGCTGGATTGGAACATGTGGTGCGGCCCCTCCGAGCTGGTGCCCTACAACCAGTGCCTATACGTGCCGCGCGAAATCGGACCGGTCGCCCCCGGCTGGCTCTCCCTGCGCCCCTATTCCGGCGGCGAGGTGACAGGCTGGGGCGCGCATGGGTACGACATGATCCAGTACGCGCTGGGCATGGACAACAGCGGCCCGGTGGAATTCTGGCCGGAGGGCAAGAAGTATGAGCCGCCGGTCTATGCCGCGCCGGAGTCCAAGAAGCGGGGCGACTCCATGACCTCCGATCCGCTGGTCCATTTCAAGTATGCCAATGGCGTGGTGGTGGAGCCGGGCAAGGCGCCCAATTTCGGGGCGGTGTTCCACGGCGAGAAGGGCGTGGTGACCATCAACCGCGGCCATGTGGATGCCGATGATCCGGCCATCTTTGACGCCATCATCAAGGAGCGCCCCAAGACCAGCGGCAACCACATCGCCAACTGGCTGGCGGCGGTCCGGAGCCGCAAGAATCCGGCGGCGGACGTGGAGATCGGGCACCGGGCGGCCAGCATCTGCCACCTGGTGAACATCACCCGCTGGACCGGCCGCAAGCTGGTGTGGGATCCGGTGAAGGAAGAGGTGACCGGCGACGCCGCCGCGAACCAGCATCTGGACCGCGAGCGCCGCAAGGGTTTCGAAGTGCCGGCGGTTTGAACCTGCCACGAAGCAGCTCCGGGAAACCGTTCCGGTTTCCCGGAGCTGCTTGTATTTATGGGCCGTTTATCGGGGGTCGCTCCTGAATGTCTGATGATGGAAGATTGATTGTCCCACCGGCGACAGAATCAACCAACTCCGAATGATTCCGGCGTGGCGGTGGACGGTCCAACACTTATGAAGCGCAATCCATTTTTCGTGTGTCTGGCCCTCAATCTTGGGCTGGCCCTGGCCGGGGCCGCGCCGCAGGTGCCCGGGGTGGTGATCGATCACAGCCCGGCCGCCTCCGGCCTCTACATCGGCTCGCCCAGCCTCGCCATTCTCACCAATGGCCATTACGTGGCGTCGCATGACTTTTTCGGTCCGAAGTCCGCCGAGTTCAAGGCGGCGCGGACGGCGGTTTTCCGCTCCGTGGATCGCGGCCAGACATGGCAGCCCCAGGCCGTCATTGAGGGGGCTTTCTGGTCCACGCTGTTTGTGCATCGTGGCGCGCTCCACCTGCTGGGGACGGACCGCCACCACGGCAATGTGGTCATCCGGCGTTCAGTGGATGAGGGGGCCACCTGGACGCAGCCCACGAATGCCGCCACCGGCCTGCTGCGGGACACCGGCGAGCACCATTGCGCCCCGATGCCGGTGATCGAGCACAACGGCCGCCTGTGGCGGGCCATGGAGTGGCGCAACCCGCCCGTGGCCTGGGGGATCAATTACCGCGCCGGGATGCTTTCGGTGCCGGTGGACGCGGATCTGCTGCGGGCGGCCAACTGGACGTTCAGCGAGTTCCTGCCCAGCCAGCGCACCTGGAATGGCGGCGACATGGGGGCATGGCTGGAGGGCAACGCCGTGGTCACGCCAGCCGGGCAGATGGTCGATATGCTGCGCGTGCAAACCCGCTCACCGGCCGAGAAGGCCGCCATTGTGGGAGTGGGCCCCGATGGCAAAACCACCACGTTTGATCCCCTCACCGGGTTTGTGGATTTCCCGGGCGGAGGGAAGAAATTCACCATCCGGCACGATGCCCAAAGCGGGCAGTACTGGTCATTGGCCACCGTGGTGCCGGAGCGCCACCGGGCGGAAAACCCCGGGGGCATCCGCAACACGCTGGCGCTGACCTGTTCGCCCGACCTGACCAACTGGACGGTGCGCACCCTCCTGCTGCACCACCCGGACACCGCCCGCCACGGATTCCAGTACGTGGACTGGCTGTTCGAGGGGGACGACCTCATCGCCGCCTGTCGCACCGCCCATGATGATGAACAAGGCGGGGCGCACAACTATCACGATGCGAATTACCTCACCTTCCACCGCTGGGCCAATTTCCGGAAGCTGACGCTGGCGGATTCGGTTCCACTGCCCGCCCAGGCCCCGGCCACGGTGGTGAAAACCGCGCAACTGGAGATCACGGGGCGCGGCTGGACACTGACGCCGCTGGCCAACGGGGCCAAGGCGTTCTCCAACCGCAACTATGTGTGGCAGGAGGTGCCGAAGGCCTTCCAGGGCTGGCGCCACACGCAGACCGGCGGGGGGGTGCGGGCGGAGTTGACGGTGAAAGCGCTGGCGGACACCACGGTGTACCTGGCCGCCACCCAGCCGAAGGCGGAGACCGCGCCAGCCGGCTGGACGCCGGTGCCGGAGGGGACTTTCCAATACACGGATGGGGCCAGAACCCGGATGGTGATTTACCAGCGGGCGCTCAAGGCCGGGGAGACCGTGGGAATCGCGCAGGGGAACTGGACCGGCAGCCTGCTGCTGGTGCCGCCGGAGAAGTGAGAGGGAAGGATGGCGGCCACAGTGTAAAACCTGCGGGGCGTGCGAATAACCGGACGCCCTGCCGACTTGGAAGTCGGCGATAGCAGCAGGCAGGATGCCTACCGCTACCGTCATCCGCACCAAGGTTCGTAGCGGCAGGCTTCCCAGCCTGCCGTATCACCCGGCTTCCAGCCGGGTCGTTCGTGGCAATGCCTGCGCTCATGAGCGTTCGTCCGGTTCCAGTGTCGGGCCGGGCGGGGCGGCTGGAAGCCGCCAGATACGGCAGGCGCGGGACGGCCCAAGGGAAGGGGCCGCAGACATGCAAACCGGGCGGGATTCCCCGGCTGGCTACGGTCTGGCCACGGTGCGGTAGAACCGCACGAGTGAGTTGGTGAAGGAGGGGTCGGAGATCACCGGGTCAAACGACGCGTTCAGATTGGTGATCAGCGTGGTCCAAACCGTGAGGTTGGTGGAGACTTCCACGGAAAGGTTCGGGAAGGGCACGTTGCCGCCCTCGGTTTGAATGCGCAAAGGCGTACCGGCTCCGAGGCGCGGCAGGAGGGTCAGCCGGGGATTGCAGAGCGGGACATTGTACGCCCCGATGGTGAGGAACCAGTTAGGATCGGAAAAGCCCACGGGCGAGAAGTCATACACCGTGAAGGTGACAATGCAGGAGCCCCGCGTCAGGGTCTTGACCTCCTGGTAAAACAGGTCGTTGGTGGGGCCGCTGAGAGTCACCTGGCCGTAGGCGATGGCGCGGTCAGTGGCCTTGTCGGTGACGGCACTCATCATGAAGTTCGTTCCGGCGACGTTGAGGCCCGGCCCGGTCAGGGTGAAGTTGGCGCCCCGGTAAAATTCAGTCACGGTGTTGTTCGGGGTGTGGGTGTTGGAGATCAAAGGCATGCTGTCAAAGGTGAAGGTGGCCGTGCCCGGCGGCAGCGCGGCAAGGCTGGAGAAGCCTTCCGCCGAGGAGATGGTGCCCCGGCCCTCGGACAACCGCTCGTAGCAATAAAGCTGCCCATAACGGGTGCTCATGTACCAAGGCCGCCCCATGTTGGAAGCCTTGCAAATGGCGTTGAAACCGAGGGTGCCGGCGGTGGAGGGGATGGTGGCCAGGGTGCCCTCCGTGAGGAAGACCTGGGGATCCGTGGACCCCACGGGGTTGAACCGTTTGATGGTGAAGGAAAGCAGGCCGCTGCCCCGGGTCTGTTCCATGATCTCCTGGTACAGGGGGGAGTTGGTGGGGCCCACCACACTGGCCCGGCCGAACCCGGTGGCGCGGTCGGTGGTGGTGTCTGTGACCACGCTCATGGTGAGATTGATGCCGGTGACGACCACCCCCCCCGCGTTCAAGGTCCAGTGGCCGCCCGCATAATACTCCGTGACCGTGTTATTGGCCGCACTGGTCAGCGATTGCAGCGGCAGGGCGCCGAAAGTGAAATTCACGGTGGAGGGATCCACGCCCGCCAGGGAGGCAAAGCCCAGAATGTTGCTGCCGGTCATGGAGCCGCCCGCCAGGCTCTGGTAGGCGTACATGTTGGCGTTGAATTGGGGGGAATAGTACCAGAAAAGCGCGCGGCCATCCGGCGGCAGATAAAGCTGGGTGGCCAGGGTGGAGCCCCCAAAGGTTATGGTGCCGGCGGTGGCGGGCAGCGGGGCGGCAAAAAGGAAGCCGATCAGGGGGAGACACAGAAAGAAACGCATGCGATTAATCATAAGGTGGCCTTTCGCGGGGATTCTCCCCCGAAACCACGGCCCGTCAAGCCCGCATCCTCGGCGGCATTCATAAATGTCATTAATTAAATTCTTTTCAAGCGGGCGGGACCGTTTACAGTGCCCAGCTTTATTGGGTGCCATATGCGCAAAACAAAGATAGTAGCCACACTGGGTCCGGCCACCAGCAGCCCGGAAATGATCGGTAAAATGATTGATGCCGGGATGAATCTGGCGCGGATCAACATGTCCCACGCCCCCCATGACTGGGTGCGGCAGTTGGTCAAAGATCTGCGCGAGGCCTCCCGGGCCCGCAACCGGGCGGTGGGCATCATCATGGACACCCAGGGACCGGCCATCCGCACGGGCGACCTCAAGGCGGCCCTGGATCTCAAGCCGGGCCAGAAGTTCACGCTCACCGTCCGCGGGGAGAAAAGCGAGGAGACCCATTCGGTGGATGTGAACTACGAGAATTTTGTCAATGACATCAACGTGGGGGACGTGGTGTTGGTGGACAACGGCGCCATCCGCATGAAGGTGCTGGCCAAGTACGCCAACAAGATCGAGTGCCAGGTGCTCACCGAGGGCAAGCTGGCAAGCCGCCGGCACATCAACCTGCCGGGGGTCAAGGTCAGCCTGCCCGCGCTGACGGCCAAGGACATCGCCGATGTCCAGCTCGGCCTGGAGTTGCAGGTGGATTACATCGCCCTCTCCTTCGTGCGCGAGTCGAAAGACGTGCAGCAACTGCGCGCCTTCATCCAATCCGCCCGGCATGCCCCGCTGATCATCGCCAAAATCGAGGACCAGCAGGCGGTGAAGAACCTGGAGAGCATCATCCAGGAGGCGGACGCCATCATGGTGGCGCGCGGCGACCTGGGCATCGAGGTGCCCTACGAGGAGCTGCCCATCATCCAGCGCCAGGTGGTGCAGGCCTGCCTGCGCGTGGGCCGTCCGGTCATTGTCGCCACCCACATGCTGGAGAGCATGATCCAGAGCCCCATGCCCACCCGCGCCGAGGTCACGGATGTGGCCAACGCCGTCTTTGAGCAGGCGGACGCCATCATGCTCAGCGGCGAGACCACCGTGGGCAAGTACCCGCTGCAATGCCTGGAGGTGTTCGACAAAATCTCCCGGCGCATCGAATCCAGCGGCGGGGCCAACTTCCAGTTGGATGCGCAGCTCACCAGCCCGCGCCAGAAGCTGGTGAAGAGCGCCGTCGTCATGGCCAACGAGTTGAAGGCCGATGCCCTGATCGTTTTCACCATCCGCGGCCACATGGCCCGCCACACGGCCTGGATGCGCCCCCGGCACACGCCCATCTTCGCCTTCTGCGAATCCCCGCAGGTGGCGGCGGCCCTGACCCTGAACTACGGCATCACGCCCATCGTGATGGCCTTCAACCACGAGGATCCGGACAAGACCGTGGGGGCCGCGATAGCGGAGCTGCACCAGCGCGGTTTGGTGAAGCCGGGCCAGACCGGCGTGGTCATCACCTCCGTGATGGCTCATTTGACCATGGTTGACTCCGTGCAAATGCGGACACTTTGACGTGCTCCCCTGCGCGCCGGGCGATTTTCAACACTGAACCCTTGACAGGAAAAGAGATTGCATTATGATATCACATTGATAACAGTCAACTCATGAAAAATATGCATGCAACCTCTTCTGCCGGTCTGAACAAGGAACGCCCTGTCCGCGTCGTTTGCGGTTGGATCATGTTGCCGGTCGTCATCCTCATGATCCTGGGGGGCATCGCCACGTTGATCCTGAGCATCGCGCTGGGGGTCGAAACCATGGGGCACCCCCACTGGTGGATGCTGGTGGCGGGGGTGCTGACCGAAATTGCCGGTCTGACCTGTCTGGGAGGGTTTTTCACCCTGCAACCCAATGAGGCGCGGGTGCTGATCCTCTTTGGCGCGTACCGGGGGACGGTGCGGGAGAGCGGGTTCCACTGGGGCAACCCGTTTTATGCCAATGGCAATCTGCTGCAGGTGACACCGGCCGCACACAACGCGCATAACGCCGGCAACGGTCCCACCGTCACCCGCAAACCGGGCAACCGCTACAAGGTCTCCCTGCGAGCCCGCACGTTGAACGGGCAGCGGCTGAAGGTGAATGACAAACGGGGCAATCCGGTGGAAATCGCGGCCGTGGTCATCTGGCGGGTGGCGGACACCGCCCAGGCGATGTTCGACGTGGACAATTACGAGGGATATGTGGAAACCCAGAGCGAATCCTCCCTGCGCCATCTGGCCAGCGCCTACGCCTATGACAACGGGGAGGAAAACGAAAGCACGCTGCGGAGCAACGTGGAGGATGTCTCACAGGCGCTGAAGGTGGAATTGGAAGTGCGCCTGGCCAAGGCCGGGGTGGTGGTGGAGGAGGCCCGTCTGACCCACCTGGCCTATGCCCCGGAGATCGCGCAGGCCATGCTGCGCCGCCAGCAGGCGGAGGCCGTCATCGCCGCGCGGCAGAAGATTGTGCATGGGGCTGTCAGCATGGTGGAGATGGCGCTGCGTGAGCTGGCGGAGAAGAATGTGCTCACGCTGGATGACGACCGGAAGGCGGCCATGGTGAGCAACCTGATGGTGGTGTTGTGCGGCGAGGCAGAGGTGCACCCGGTGGTGAACACCGGCACCCTGTACAGTTAACCGCCGCCCATTGGAAACCGGCATGGCCGAACGAAAATCATTCCTGCTGCGGATGGATCCCGCGCTCTGGGCGGAGCTGGAGGGCTGGGCCCAGGAGGAGATGCGGAGCGTGAACGGGCAGATCGAATACCTGCTCAAACAGGCGGTCAACAAGCGGAAAGGGCGCGCCATCCCGCCCGTCCCGCCGCCCAAAGCGGATGAGGAATAGCAGGGCGGGTGGAGCCGTGGTTTTTAGGACGCCATTTTGGCCGTGACGGCCAGGTGGGCGGGTGTTTACAGTGGTGCCACCTTACCCATGAATCGCCGCGCTTTTCTTCATCGTGCCACGCTGGCCGCGCTGGCTGGCCCGGCTATCACCGGCTGCCGTTCCCTTTCCCCGAAGGCGGGCGGCAGCCACAAAATCGCCTTTAACACGGCCAATCTGGTGGCGCGGTTCACCGGGTACCGGTTCGAGCTTAAACGCTGGGGCGAGCAGCACCAATTGACCGTCAAACAGACCGATGCGGCCGCGTGGAAGTCCATCTGCCAGGAAATCGCCGCCGCCGGTTATCGGGCGGTGGAGGTGTGGGAGGCGCATGCCGCGCCGGAGGCCCTCGACCGGGCCCGGGCCGCCACGTGGAAGCAAATCATGGCCGATCACGGATTGCGCCCGGTGGCCTATGCGGGCGGGCTGCGGCGTGAGACGCTCGAGATCTGCCAATGGCTGGGCATTCCGCACATTGATGGCGGCTTGCGCGGGCAGGGTCCGGAGGAGGCGACCCGGTTGTGCCGTGAGCATGGCATCCAATTCAACCTGGAGAATCATCCGGAGAAAAATGCGGGGGAAGCCCGCGCCAAGATCGGGGGTGGCAACGAATGGCTGGGAGTGTGCGTGGATACCGGCTGGTTCGGCACGCAGGGGGCGGTGGTGCCGGCGGAGATCCGGACGCTGGGACCGCTGGTGCGGCATACGCACATCAAAGATGTGCGCGCGGCCGGCGCCCATGAAACCTGCCTGCTGGGCACCGGGGTGGTGCAGGTGACGGAGTGCTGCCGCGCGTTGCGGGAGATCGGCTATGCCGGGTGGTACTCCTGGGAGGATGAACCGGAGGACCGCAACCCGTTTGACTCGGCGCGGGACAACCGCCGGTTTATTGAGCGGCAACTTGGTTGATCCTGAAAAGCAGTTGAATTCATCAGACGGCAGCCAAGCGAACGAAGCAGGTGAAGTTAATCGGCCGTTTTGACCGTACCAAAAGGAGCAGGGGTTCAACCGGGCACCAGGAGAAGCCAGTGAACACTTGCGGCAGAAAAGTTGTTGGCAAGGGGGGTGACGCAAAGCGGATTACAAATCCGCGCTCCGTTGCACTGTCCACCGCCACGGTTGTATGCGTCCCGGTGGAGTGCGGGGGCCGCTACGTGCGCACTTCCTGGGTTGAGCACTCGTGGCCTGGGTAGTTGTAATAGGCGTGCATGAATTCCTCCTCGCCATGGACTCCGTGCAGGGCCACCTCCCGCTCCTGGGCCTCAAACAGGGATTTGCACGCCTTGGCCGAAGTGCGCAGCTCCGCCGTCTCCTCCGCCGTGATCGGCTGGTATTGGTAGCCCGCCCGCACGGATTTGGTGAACAGGTCGAGGAAGGAGGGGGCTATGCCGGTCACCACCCCTTTCTGGGAGAGCGACCACCGCACGGCCAGGTTCACCTCCCGCGCTTCCTCCATGGTGCGATACCACCACTGGCGGGATTTCTCCTTGGGATCCAGCCACGCCCCCTTGCACATGTACTTCATGGCGATGATGGAGGCGCCTTTTTCGTTCGCCAACTCCATGACCTCCCGGCCGAAATCACGCAGGAAGAATTCCACGTAGGTGATGGGGAACATCACGGAATCAAACTTGAACCCGCGCAGGGCCGCTAGGGCCGCCTTGGTGGTGTGGGCGGAAAAGCCGATGGCCTTCACCCGGCCCTCTTCCCGGGCCTTCACAATCGTCTCCATCGCCCCGCCCGGCCCCAGCACCTGCTGCACTTCTTCCGGCCGCCGCAGGTGGTGAATCTGGTACAGGTCAAAATAGTCCGTTTTGAGCCGCTGCAAGGAGCGCTCCAGCTCGGTCTTGGCGCCCGCCGCATCGCGCATCTTGGTCTTGCATCCCACAAAGAGTTTTTTGCGGTCCAACCCCTGGAGGGCGATGCCCATGCGCTCCTCGCAGGTGCCGTAGGCCGGGGCGGTGTCAAAGTAGTTCACCCCCGCCGCAAAGGCCTGTTTCACCCCCTCATTGCACTGCTCCTGGGTGTACTGCTTCTGGTTCAGTGCGAGACCGGGAAAGCCGATCACCGAGAGCTTCATCCCCGTGCGGCCCAATTCACGCTGGGGCATGGCCTCGGGCTTGGATTGCTCGACGAAGTCGGCGGAGAACATGGCGGGGGTTTGCAGGGCCACCGCACCGGCGGCGCCACCCATCACCCTGAGAAAATTGCGGCGTTTCATAGGCAGTTCAATTGGCAGCCGCCGACACCGGGAGCCGGACCGCACGCCGCAAACGAGAAGCGGCGCACGCGGCCATGTTGGCGACGGGGCATGCCGGGACAATAACCGGATTCTTCTTCCAAAGCAAGCCTGACCAGATGCCAGAGCGGCCCGGCGCCGGGGTGGGCTTGACGGAGACCCGGTCCCCTGTTATCACCCGCCCATGCAACGGAAGCTTATCATCGGGGTGGCGCTGCTGTCCGTCCTCCTCTTTTTCGGGGGCGGATGTTCCCGGTCGCCGGGACGCGAGGTGGTGGTTTACGCCGCGCAGGATCAGGTCTATGCCGAGCCGATATTTCGCGAGTTCACGCGCCTGACGGGCATCGCCGTGAAGCCGGTCTTTGATAGCGAGGCGGTGAAAACCGTGGGATTGGCCAACCGGTTGCTGGCGGAGAAGAATCATCCGCAAGGCGATCTGTTCTGGGGCAATGAGGAGCTGCGCGCGCGGCAACTGCGCGCGCGGGGGGTGTTCCCAGCCACCAATGGCCTGTTCACCTTCGGGGTGCGCACCCGCCGGCTGGTTTACAACACCAACCTGCTGACCCAGGCGGCGGCGCCGCACTCATTCTCGGAACTGACCAACGCGCAGTGGCGGGGCCGGGTGGCGCTGGCCTATCCGCTGTTCGGCACCACCGCCACCCACTTCCAGGCGCTGCGCCAGCGGTGGGGGGAGGCAGGCTGGCTGGCCTGGTGCCGGGCGCTGACCGCCAACCAGCCGCTGCAGGTGGAGGGGAATTCCTCGGTGGTCAGAATGGTGGCGCGCGGCCAGGCGGCGGTGGGCATGACCGACTCCGATGACATTCTGGCCGCCCAAGCCGAGGGGCAGCCGGTGGCCACCGTGCCGCCGCATCCGGAGACGCTGATCATTCCCAACGCGGTGGGGCTGGTGCAAGGGGCGCCGCACCCGGAGGCCGCCCGGCAGTTGCTGGCCTATTTGCAGGGGGAGGCGGTGCTCCAGCAACTGGTCAAAGCCGGGGCGCTGGAAGGGGCCGCCCCCGGGGCGGAGCGGGGATTATCCGTGGATTGGGACCGGCTGCTGACGGATCTGGAACCCGCCACGGAACAACTGCGCAGCCTTTTCCTCCGCAACACGCGGTGAGATTTTGGTGCCCCTCATCGGGCCGCCTGGGCGGCCTGTTCCACGCGGGCGGCCAGCTCCTCCCCCGCGAGTTCCCCGGCGACGATTTGCAGGCGGGGTGTGGCTTTCAGCGCCGTGTAGAGCGGGGTGAGGCGCTCCGCCTGGAACCGTTGCGCGTTGAACAGGGTGACCGGGCGCGGGGCGTTCAGGGCGAGGATGCCCGCAAAATCGTTGAGGCTGCGGATTCCGGGAACCACCAGGTCGGGGTCCAACAGGCGGGTGTCATCCGCCGGATCCAAGCGCCCGCAATCCGCCACCACGGCATCCGCAGCGGGGGCCGCCATTTGCGCCCACCAGCCGGCCTGCGCCAGGCCGCACAACACCACGGGACGACCCTCGGCCAGGGTGCGGGCATAGTGGCAGGCATTGATCAGATCCTGGGTCCGCTCCTGCGCGTCCGTGCGGTTGTAGGTGGTGAAAAAATTGTACTGCGGGTTGCGTTTGCGGGCCAGGTCGGGGCGGGCGAGTTCCCCGCACAGGAACAGTTCGGGCAGCACCAGGCCGAAGCCCCGGGCGCGCAGTTGCCGGGCGAGTTCCCCCGGTTGTCCGCCGGCCTCCAGCAGTTGGGTGCGACTGCGACCATGGGCCAGCACCAGCCAGCCGAGCGGGCGACCGGCCGTGGGCGGGAAGACCAGCACGGGCACCCGGCTGCCGCGTTCCCGGTGGCCGGTGACGGCCTGGCGCCGGCCCTGGCCATCCGTCCCCAGTTCCTCCTGCCAGGTGTGGGCCGGTTCAAGATCCACTTGCAGCACGTGACGGTAGGCGGGCGTCATGGTGGTTTGCCATTGCCGCAATGAAGCGCGATCGCCGGGGAATTGGTCCGCCGCCAGGGTGCGCGTGCGACTGCGCAGCCACTCGGTCATTTCCGCCACGGTTTTGCCGTCCGCCGCCGGGGTGTTGGTGGCGCGCAAGGGAAGGGTGTCCGCCGGCGGCCACGGTTGGTCCTGGAGGGATTCCCAGCCCGGACGGCGGGTGAGCCAGCGGCCAAACCACCGGTAGGCGGTTTGCCGGGTGGCGTGATTGTAGTTGTGGTTGAAGGGCAGGAGATCGTAGTTCACCCGGTCCGTTGCGCCCAGGCGGGCATAAACACCCGCAATGGCCGGGCCTTCCATGGTGAGGGTCATCCGGGTCCAATCCCCGGTGGCGGCGGTGAATTGGAGCGGGCGCGGGGCGGCGCAGGCGCCGATTTCCAGGTTGGAATAATCAATGCGCAAGCCCGGCATGTTCTCGCAGGAGCAGCCGCCCTGCATGGTGTGGGAGAGCATCACCATGGGGGCCAGCGCGGCGAGGCGGTCATCCAGGGCCGCCAGGATGAAGGTCTGCGTGCCGCCGCCGGAGGCGCCGGTGCAGCCGAGGCGTTTGGGATCCACCCCGGGCAGGGAGGCGAGCAGATCCAGGGCGCACAGGCTGTTCCAGGTTTGCAGGCCCATGAGGCTGATGGGGTAGAGCAAATCCGTCTGGTTCGTGCCAAACACGCGGTGGGTATTGTAGCCGCCCGCACCCGCAGGCTGGGCAAACTGGCTGTCGTTGTAGCCGGCCATGTCAAAGGCCAGCGCAATCATGCCCTGACGCGCAAAATTGATGCAGCGGCCCGGGATGCTGCAATCCGCCGTGTCCTCCAGGCGGCCGGACTTCCAATGCCCGTGCGGATTCAGGATGGCGGGGAACGGGCCGGGGCCCTGACCCAGCGGCCGGTAGAGATTGGCCCCCACCCAAAACCCCGGCCAGGTTTCAAAGCGCACGTGCTCCACGCTGAAATCCCCGAATTCCGCGCGACCGGTGAAGATGGCTTTGACGGGCGGCTGCTGCGGGCGGGGCCAAAGTCCGGCGCTCACCAGGATCTGCGTGCGGATCTCCGCCGCGCGGGTGCGCCATTGCCGGGCGGAGGTGATTTCAGGGAACGTGCGGGGGGTGTTGAGGGTGCGCGGTTCCACATACCGCCGGTCTTCGGCGGGGGGAGTCCAGGCGGCGTCCACTTGGAGGGTCAACAGCAGTCCCAGCAGGGCGGCGGAGAGGCATCGGCAACGCGGTTGGATTGGCATGTCCCCAGCATACGCGAAAAGAGCCGCTGGACAAGCAGACGTTTTGGACGGCGCGCTGGTGAAGGGGCCTAGGCAGTCCGCTCACGGCGCACCTGCACGGCCACGTGCCGCGTCTCCGGCAGGATGAACTTTTTCACCTCCACCGTGACGGCGACCGGGCGAAACTCGCGCAGAATCATTTCGGCGAGATCCACCGCCAGTGTTTCGATCAACCGCCATTCACGACCCTCACCGAAGGCGAGCAGACGGCGGGAGACGGCGTAGTAATCAATGGTTTGGGTGAGGTCATCGGTGGCGGCCGCCGCAGAAAAGTCGCTTTCCATCAGAATGGTGAGGAGCAGTTTCTGCGGCCGGGCGCGCTCCCCGGCGGGCACGCCCACGCGGTAGCACACCTCCAAGTCGACCAGTTCAATGCGGTCCATGCGGGTGGGGGATTCAGGGTTTCGGGACCTCGCCGCGCTGGCGCACGACGGTTTCCAGCAGGCGGCGGGTGGGTTCGTTCAGAGGCAGGGCCAGGGCTTCCGGGAGGCTGGTCCAGCGATAGGTCTCGGCCTCCCCGTTCAGCCGCACCCCGCCCGGGCGGGCCAGGCAGGTGTAGTTCAAGAGCACGAAATGGGCGTCCCGGTAGAATTCCCGGGAGTGGATGCAATCCTGCACCATCACAAATTCGATGTCCTCGATGTCGAGCGCGGTCTCCTCTTTGATCTCGCGGCGCAAGGCGTCGCCGGAGGTTTCACCGTACTTGGTTTTGCCGCCGGGAATGCCCCAAAGGTTGGACCATTTGTGGGTGCGGACCATCAGCACCTGGCCGGCGCGGTCAAAGATCAGGCCGCCGACGGTCACCACGGGCTGGCGGGCCGCCTGGGTTTCGGGCCGCAGATAACTTTCCAGGCAGCCGTCGTGGGTTTCGAGGATGTGCCGCAGCTCGCCCAGGTGCTCCACGATGATGTCAGGCTGCGAGGCCCGGAGCTGGTCCAGACGGTTGTAGCCGGTGAGCACGGCGCAGGAGCGCACGCCCCCGTGCCGGGCGGTGTCGATATCGTGCTGCATGTCGCCAATGAACAGGGTTTCATCGGCGTCGAGGTGGTTTTCGGCCAGCAGCTCCCGGATTTTATCGCGTTTGTCCCAGATCTGCACATAGGGGAGGTCAATGTACTCCCGGAAACCGGTGGCCTGGGATTGCAGCTCAAAATAATCCGCCCGCACCGTGCTCAGCACAAAGGTGCGCACCTGGCAGGCGCGGCAGAATTTAAGAAACTCGCGCGCGTGGGGCAGCTCCACCACGGAATCCTGGGCTCCGGCAAACGAGGCGTGGAACCAGACCTCCAGTTGGGCCAGCGGCACGCCGGGGGTGAACCGCTCATAGAAATGGATGAAGGGCAGGCTGAACTCGGCCCGAAACTGCTCCAGGGAAAGGGCGGTGAGCCCGGCCTGGGTGAGGACATGGTTGGTGGCCTGCCAGACGGCGGGCAAATCATCCACCAAGGTGCCGGACCAGTCAAAAATGATGTTGCGGATCACGGGGGCAGTGTACGCCGAATCGGGGCGCTGGCAATGCTGTCGGCACGGGTTCAGCTTTCAAGGATCGCGACGGCGACGGCGTGGGTGGCGGTGTGGCTGAGGCTCAGGTGAACAATCCGCCCCCCGCGCTCCGCCAGCAACCGCTGGCCCGCGCCATGCAGCAGGACGAAGGGCTCGCCCGAGGCCCGGCGGGACACTTCCATATCCTGCCAGCCGAGCTGGACGCCGATGCCGGTGCCAAACGCCTTGGAGATGGCCTCCTTGGCCGCAAACCGCGCCGCCAGGTGCTGCGCCGGGTGCTTGTACTGACGGCAATACTCCAGCTCCGCCGGACACAGGATGCGCCCGGCAAACCGGTCGCCAAACCGGTCCCACGAAGATTGGATGCGCTCCACCTCGATGATGTCAATGCCAGTGCCCAGGATCATGGGAGGAGCGGGTTAACCGCAGTAGCCCTCCATCAGGGCCAGCATGTCCCCGACGGCGGCGGCCAGCCCGGTCGTGACCGACCGGCTGATGATGCTGTGGCCGATGTTCAATTCCACCAGGTGGGGCACCTCGTGGATCGCCCGCAAGTTCTCATAGTTCAGGCCGTGGCCCGCGTTCACCCGCAGGCCCAGATCATGCGCCTGCCGGGCCGCGTGGCGCAGCCGGTCCAGCTCGCGGCGGCGGCCGGTGGCATCCTTGAAGTGTTCAGCATAGGCGCCCGTGTGCAGCTCGATGAACTCCGCGCCCACGCGGGCGGAGGCGGCCACCTGCTCAGGATCGGGCACAATGAAGAGGCTCACCTCGATGCCGGCGGCCCGCATTCTGGCACAGGTGGCCTGGAGGGCCTGCTCCTGGCCCACCACATCCAGGCCGCCCTCGGTGGTGACCTCCTGCCGGCGCTCCGGTACCAGGCAGATGATTTCAGGGTGGAGGCGCAGGGCGATCCCGACAATCTCCGGCGCGTTGGCCATCTCCAGGTTCAGGCGGGTTTTAATGACCTGCCGCAGTTGCCAGACATCGCGGTCCTGGATGTGGCGGCGGTCTTCGCGCAAATGGGCCGTGATGCCATGGGCTCCGGCGGCTTCGGCAATGAGCGCGGCCGCCACGGGATCAGGCTCCCCCTGGCCGCAGCCACGGTAACGGGCCTCGCGCAGGGTGGCCACATGATCAATATTGACGCCAAGTTTTAACATGGGGGACCACGATACCATCATCCGGGACAAACTGCCACCGGGGACCCGAACCGTTCACGGGGTGGCTTTGCGGGCCGGTTTCCGCACGGGGGTTTCGGGCCAGCCCGCCAGGGGGAAGCCGGGCGCATCAAGCCACCGGGCGAGGAGCAGCAGCTCAAAGGAGGAAAAACCGGCGGGGGATTTGCGCTGCAGGGCCAGCTCGCGCGGGCCGGTCATGGTCACCTCGGTGACGGTGTTGCCCATGTTGGTGGTGCAGGCGGAAAACCACTTTTGTCCGGGCAGGTTCAGGGGCGCCTGGGTGACGCGGGTGAAGAGCGGCAGCAACTGCACCACCTGGCCCCACTGCGCGGCCCGTTCCTGGGTGATCTCCCAATCGTAATAAACCAGGTTTTTGCGCTGGGTGATCTGGGTGATCAGCTCCGTGGGCGCCGGGGTCTTCTGGCTGGGGGTCAGCGGGAAGAGGCCGCCGACGAGGTACTGGCCGGCGGGGTCCGTCATGGCGCGCAAATTGGGGGCCATGATCGGCAGGCCGCGCCAGGTCAGCTCCGCCCGGTTGCTGGCCCAGAGGAAGTCGCCCACGCGGTCCTGGCAAAGCTTGTCGAGGAGCAGCGGGGGCACGGTTTGGGCCAGGTTTTGCATCTGGTTGGAGGCCCCGGCCATCGGGGCGGCACCGTAGGAGAGGAAGGGGATGCCGGACTGGCTCCAGAGGAAGAGCTGGTTGGGTATTTTGGGCAGCCCCAGTGTCTTCGCGTAGGGCAGGGCGGCCAGGAATGGCGCGGCCCCGTTGAAGGCCGTGAAACTGATCAGGGGATCGCGGATGATGCTGGTGGGGACCACCCAGGCCTCGGGTTTGCAGCTCAACGCCTCCTGGAAGGAAAACGTGCCGGTGGTGCGCACACTGCCGCTGCGGCTGCCGTATTCCAGGCGCGCATGCGGCCATTCGGACACCAGGTTTTTTGGCAGCGGCAGCCAGGTGGCCAGCCACCGCAGGTCAGCCTCCAGCTTCAGCCAGGTTTCCAACGGCAAGGCCGCCGGGCGACCGTTTTTCTGGATTTGTTGCACCCATTGCCTTTGCAGATCCCCTTTGCCGTAGCCCAGCACCACCCAGCGGCCCACGGAGAGAAAACGGCAGGCCTGCGCCTCGCTTTTGCCCGCCTGCCACCCTTCCCCGCCCTCCGCCTTATAGGCGGTGGCCTTGGCCCCGACGAGCTGCTCGATGGCGGCCTGGAGATTCCGTGACCACAGCGCCGCCTGCGCCGCAGGCAGTTCGATCGCCAACACGGCCTCGGTGACCTGGCGCGGCGTGCCGACGAACTGGGCGGCGGATTCCTGGGTGAGCAAATCCGCGAGCAGGGGGCGGATCAGGGCGGCGGTGGTGGCGGTGGGAGCGCCCTGGTGCAGGCGCACCAACTCGGCCGGTGTTTTGGCCAGCTTGTCCAGCAACATCTGCCGCACCGCCTGGCCTTCCGGGGCGGTCCAGGTTTTGACCAGCACCGCGTTGTCGGGGTTTTTTTGGACCAGGGCGGTGCCGCCATAGTGCCAGCCCAACAGGGTGGCGCCGGCGGTGGCGGCACGACCGGAGGTGCCCCAACCCAGCGTGACCAGAACGCCCACCCAAGCAATAATCCGCAAGCTCTTCATATTTGAGCGCATTGAATGCCAGAAGACCCGGGTTTTGGCAAACCGATAAATTTGCGCGCGGCGGGTTTTGGTAGGGGTTTTTACAGAAAAGTTCTGGCGTGCTCCGGGGGGCGTTGTGCCGTTCATGGGAAGTCCGCCGCCCGGAAAAGGTGGGGCGGGGCAAAACTGTCCGTCTGAATGGGATTGCGAGCGAGGGGAAATGGTGGGAAATTCCCATCGTGAGTGCAACTGTTGACAGTAGCAAGCGGGTGCGAATCCGCCAGGCCAAGCCCGGCGAAGAGTATCAG
The DNA here is from genome assembly GCA_903930345.1 of uncultured Verrucomicrobiota bacterium. Taxonomy (GTDB): domain Bacteria; phylum Verrucomicrobiota; class Verrucomicrobiia; order Limisphaerales; family CAIYYI01; genus CAIYYI01. The sequence continues at coordinate 46,814 of CAIYYI010000684.1, read as the reverse complement.
GTTGAACCTATTCCATCCGGTTTTATGCTAACACGTCTGGTTAAGCTTAAACCGGAAGGCAATTACCGGTTGTCCAGAAAGAATGGCTATCTCATGATTGAGACCGACCGTGAAATCACGGCGGAAGAGGTCAATAAGGCACTGGCCGACTTTCCATGACCTATCTCCTGGACAATTCAACCCTCATCGCCTGGCTGCTGGCCAATCACCAGTATAATAGCCGAATTTCGACGGATTTTCACTTCTGCAATCTGGCGCACAAGCATGGGATGAAATGGGCAACCCTGGACAAAAAATGTCCCCATTCCGCAGTCGAGCTGATCCCCTAAAAAACCCGACCCCGCACTTTGCTCCTGGAGTCCAGGAACCGCAGACAGCGACTCAAAGGAAACCTTCGTGCGATGGCCCAATCGCTGTTGGCCAGAGGCGTGCTGGCTGAAGCACGCCTGGTTCGCCATTAATTGCATGTCATTAATGTTCCCTTGCTCAAGGTCTTTTGGTCAAAGGCGAAACAGCCCAAAGGTCAGCATTCCGACGCGGGCAGATACCGGACCAGGGCGACCCGGAGTTGCTTCCGGGCGTGTTAGAGCCGGGATTCCACGGCTTTGATGGAGATGTTCAGGATGTCCGCAGCCACCGCCAGGCTCAGCTCCTGCCATACACACAGGATGACCGCCATCCGCAGATCTTCGGGGAGTTGACCGACCGCATTGCGCACGGCGGCCTGGAGATTCCGGGACCACTGCGCCGCCGGCAGTTCGATTGCCAACAGGCACTGAATCCAAGGGCTAATCTAGTTTACTTTAGTCTCGGGACTCCAGAACTCAACGTCCTCCCCGGTTCCATCCGGGAACACGCCTGACATGGGCATCCAGAGTTGATAACAGCGCTTCCATCCAGCCTTTCTAAGCTGCGCAAAAATCCAAGTCCTTATTCCAGCCGTCTCGAAAGGACATCCCACCCGCACGTGGGTGACATGCTGCGGAACCTTGAAACCGTAGCGCAGTGAACCGCCTGGAAGCAAAACATCAAAAGTAGAACGCATAGACACGTACTGCTGTGGAACGTTTGACCACTCTCGATCTGTCTTGACTTGTAAATCAGCGAAGGTAGGCCAGCCGTGATAAACTAGTGGCACGCGTCCAGTATTGGTAGCCACGACAGAAATCACGAGGAAACCGTCCTTCAACTCCGGACTCATTACAACCACCACTGCACTGCCAGGACGGTTGCCATACCAGTAGGCGGCGGCGTAGCCCACTGCCAGAATCACGGCGACGGAGAGGATGGCGATTCCCCAGCGCTTAGTGCACTGCATACAGTAAAATTAAACGAACCTTTCGTTCGCTGTTAGTGGTGGCAGGGTTTTCATTAGGATGCGATATTGGACAGGCAAACCCACGTTGGCAATGGCAAATGGAAGGGTGAAAAACGACTGCGGGACCACTGACCACGGGACCAAGACAATGGGGAAGGCGGAACGCGGGGATTTTTGGACAGGCGAATAAGGGACAAACGAATGAAAGACTGGGACGGGGGGCGGGACGGCTCGCCTACCCACTACCGGGTGCCAAAACCACGGCCCGATGGCTGCGCCCCAAACATAAGTGCCCAAGCTCTCAGGATGGTCCGTTCTCCGCAGATCCGGGGCCGACGGGCTTGTTCAATCAGGGGCGTGGTGGCTGAAGCAGCCTGGTTCGCCATTAATTGCATTTCATGAATGTTCCCTGGCTCAAGGTCTTTTGGTCAAAGGCGAAACCGCCCAAAGGTCAGCATGCCGACGCGGGCAGATACCGGACCAGGGCGGCCCGGAGTTGCTTCCGGGCGCGATAGAGCCGGGATTCCACGGCTTTGATGGTGGTGTTCAGGATGTCCGCAGCCTCCGCCAGGCTCAGCTCCTGCCATTCGCACAGGATGATCGCCATCCGCAGATCCTCGGGGAGTTGACCGACCGCATTGCGCACGGCGGCCTGCGTTTCCTGCCCGGCCAGCGCCTCCGCCGGTTCCCGGTCCGGGGAGGGGAGCAGATCGCCCAGCGAGGCGCCGCTGTCATCCGCGGTGGTATCCAGCGAGACATTGGGATGGCGCGTGCGCCAGCGGTGGCGGTTGCGGGCCAGGTTGGTGGCGATGGTGTACAGCCAGGTGGTAAACTTTTCCGCAGGCCGAAAGCGGGCGCGGTTTTGATGCACGCGGACAAAGGTTTCCTGGGCCAGATCCTCAGCGTCCTCCTCGTTGGCCAGCAGGCGGTGGAGGTAATGAAAGAGGGGTTCCGCATGGCGGGCCATCAGCTCATCCAAGGCGGCCTCCTGGCCGGCGGCCAGTCGCCGCATGGCGGCCTGGTCGGCCTGGGCATCTTCAATGGTGTGCATGCCCGGAGGAGGGGGGATTGGCCATGCTGCGCTCCATCTGCTCGTGGTGGCCCAGGGTCAGGCGGCGCATTTCGGCGCGGTACCGCTCCCCCTCCCGGGGGGGCATGGCGCGGCTGACCTCCTCAAAGTGCCGGAGCATCCGCGTCTGGCACTCCGTCCGCAGGGTGGCCACTTCCAGCAGGAGTTTCTCCACCTCGGGCGTGACCCCCCGATCCTGGTCCAGGGCCTGGTTGAGGCGGGCCTGGGCGGCGGCGATGCGGGTGCAGACCTCCTGGCACTGCGGTTGGTACCCGGCGTGCAACTCCCGCACGCGGGCCAGTTCCGCGTCACTCAGCCGGAACTCCTGTTGCAGCCAGGAAAGGTCATCCTGGCGGGCGGCCAGATGTTTGACGCAGCAGTATTCCGCCAGGTGGAAGACGGCCAGGAACAAGGCGGCGGCGGCCAAAGCCACCAGCGGTAGAAGGATCAGGGCGCGGCGCATGCGGCGGGAGGGTCAGGGTTGGGAGAAATCCGGATTGACGGAGGCCAGATAGCGGTGCTGGGCGTCCAGCCGGGCGTGGTTCACCCCCTGCCAGGCCCCGGCGGTGGCGGCCACCAGCACCATGGCCAGGGAGGCAGCCATTAGCCAGCGGGGCCGCAGCATCCGGGAGACCAGCAGCTCCAGCCAATGGGGGGCGGCATTCTCCGGTGTGGCACGGGCGGTCTCAAGACGCCGCCAGACACGCTCCTGGAAGCGGGGCGGCAGCCCGGGAGCCGGTCGCGCGCGGCGCAGGAGCGCCGCCAGCGCCGGATCCGGGCTGGGCGTTGGTTGGTCAGTCATAACTCAATCAGGGTGGCGGACTTGCATTTGTTATCCACCCGTTTATACACCGGATAAAGAGAAATCCCGCAATCTTTTTCGCGGAGAGGATCAGCCCGCCAGGCGGCGGTGGCGGTTGAGGATGGCCAGGACGCCGGGCAGCAGATCCTGGTGGTTGAATTGCCAGAACATCCGCACGTCCTGGGCCTGCGCCGGGGTTTCCCCACCCGCCGAAACGCCAAAGTACCGCTCATAATCAGACCGCAGCCCGGCAAAGCTCGTCAAACCGACCCGCTCGCGGTTTTGATGGAGATAGGCCGCCTGTTCCACGCAGGCCAATTCCAGCTCCACCGGCAACGCCACCTGCCCGGGCTCCACCAGTTGCCCGGGCAACACATGGCCGCCCGTGTGCTCCAGCCGCACGACCGATCCGCGCGGGCCCGCCGCCACCCCCAACGAGATCAGGCAGCCGCCCCGCACGATGCAGTCCGGCAGCGGCACCGCCTGCCAGCCCGTTGCCTCGCTGAGCTTCAGCTCCAGGCTGTGGATTGTTTCCAGCGGATAACGCTCCAGCCGCAACTCCGACTGCTCCCCGGGAAACTCCTCCCAGCCATGTTCCACCCGGGCGAACCGGCGGTTGCAATACAGCTCCATCCGCGCGCTGACCTGCTCCAGGAAGCCGGTCAGCAAGGGGTCCGCGCCGGTTTCGGACAGGGCGATTCCCAGGCGGGTTTTCAACGTGGTCAAGGTGGCGAGCATAAGTCATTTCCTGAGCGACAATCGGAGGCACGGTTTCAGTTCAGCACCTGCAGGGAGACTTGCAGCGTGGCCAGGGAGCAACCGGTGGCGGAGTGGGTGACCAACACGTCCAGGGCCAGCGGCTGGGTCGTATCCACCGCCAACCCCGCCTGGTACGGGTTGGGGGCGGAGCCGAGCATCAGGGTCATGGAGGTGCTGCGGAAACTGCCGCCGGCCACCACGCCGCCCGCCGCGCCCGCCTCCAGGCAGGTGAACTGGAGTTCAAAATCCGTGAACCGGTTGGCCATGTTCGGCGTGTAACTGAGGGCGGAACTGACAAACGACGCGCTCCCCAGACGCACTCGAAACGTGCCCGTGGAGGCGGACGCCGGTGCCGACGTAATCCCGCGCAGGCGCAGCAGCAGGGATTTGCCCGGCGTCAGGAAATTCGCGGGCAGGGTCAGGGTGCCCACGCCGGCGGCCAGCAGGGAGGTTTCCGCCGTGGTGTTGGTCACCACCACGCGGGCGGAGCCGGTGAAGAGCACCGTCTCCAGCGCCTGCCGCGCCCCGGCCTGATAAACCAGGCGGCGATTGCCCGGAGCCTCCAGCCACAGATCCCCCTCGGCCAGCCCGGCCGGTTCCACCCCCGGCGCCAACCGCAGCCGTCCCACGCTCAAAGGATCACTCACCGGGCTGGCCCAGGTGCCATCCCCGCGCAGGAAGAGCGCCGCCTCCGGAACCCCCAGGCCCAGTTGCGCCACAGGCACATGGCCGGAGGCATCTAGGGCGGCGTATCCGCCAGGCACGCCGCGAAACCGCCGCTCCTCCAGCGCGGGCGGCGCCACGGAAAGCGTGGTCAGGGGAGTGGTGATGAGCGTGGTCCAATCATGGGTGGCGGCACCCTCGGGAACCGTCACCACAAAGGCATCGCGCGTCTGGCTGCCCACCGACACCTTGTACTGGCCCGCCTTGAGCGCCAGGCTGAACTGACCGGCGGCATCGGTCGTGACGGTCTGATCGCTGGAGAAGATGACGTTGGGCGCATCCGCCCGGGGCGTGGAGAGGGGCGCGAAAGTCACGTTCAACGCCGCCGGTTGGCCACGGGTGTCAATCACCCCGCCGACCACGGTGGACGCCTCGGCGGGGGGCGTTGCGGCCAAACCCGCCAATGCGAACGCCAGGGTGAGGGTGGAGGTTTTGAAACTGTTCAGGATAGGGTTGTTTTTCATGGCCCCAGTGTGCCGGAAACCATCGCAACCGGGTTTGGAACGGTTCCAAGAAGGGTCGAATATTCAATCGCCTCACTGGGGGGAGATGGGGGTGGTTCGGCGGGAGCCGTATATTTGGTTGGTGTGAGATTGCCGCCCGGCTGGAAGCCGGGAGGTACGGCAGGCAAGGATGCCTGCCGCTACAGGGGGTCGTGTGACAGACCGGGGTCAATCTGCGGGCCACCAGCGCTTGCCCAGGAGGCGCTGCCAATCGGCCTGGCCCAGGAGCACCCCGGCGACGATCAACACCATGGCGGTCCAGAAGTCGCGGGTGATGGGTTCGCCCAGCGTCAGGTGCGCCCAGAGCATGGTCGAAAGCGGGATGAGGTTGGTGAACAGGTAAACCTCGCTGGTTTGCCAGTGGCGCAGCGCCCTGTTCCACAGGGCAAACGCCACCACCCCGCCCGCCACCGTGCAGTAGAGCTGCACGCCGCCAATCATCGCGCTCCACGGCAGCCCGTCCCGGCTGATCTCCAGCAGCCCGAACGGCAGCAGCAACACCCCGGCCCGCCACATGGTGTGCGCCGTCAGGCTGGCCCCCGCCACGTCGCCGCTCAGCGCGCGGCATTGGCGTCCGTACCAGGTCCACAGCCCGCTGCCGAGCAGGCCCAGCAACTCCCCGGGCAGTCGGCCTTGGGAATCCAGCAGCACCGGCCAGAACAGCACCATCACACCCGAGAACGCCAGCAACGCCGCCGCATACCGCTTGAGCAGCGCGACCCGGCTGCCCGTCCCGCGCCCCTCCCACAGCAGCGCCCAGACGGGGGAGGCCCCCAGGTACAGGGCCACATGGGAGGCGGCGGTGAAGTGCAGGGCGTAATTGAAGGCCATGATGTACGCCGCCAGCGGCAGGCCGCCCTGCCACCAGAGGCGGCGGCGCACCGACCGGTCCAGGCGCGGGGCCGGTCCCAGCCAGCGCGTCCATGACACCACCGCCAGGAGCAGGAGACCCGCGCATAGAAAGCGCGTGCCGCCCACCCAGATGGGCGGCCAGAACGTCACCAGATACTTGACCCCGGCGTTGTTGCCGCCCCAGAGGAAAACGGCGCCCACCAACCCGGCGGCCAGCATCCCGCCTGAACGCTTGCCCGACACCCCGGCAATGTACGGGTCCCCACGCCCCCCGCACAGCCAAATATCCCCGGCACCGTGGTATGAACTGTTGCCCTTTCCATCTCAGTTCATCGTCTGGCCTTGGTTCATTAATCCAATTCCCTTTATTACACCTCACGGTAAGCGCAATATCCCCAACGCCCCCCGCCCATCCGGACCGGCCTGCCCGGATTGATCCAAAACAATACTTGAAATTTGGCATTCACATTGCAATATTTCAACCATGATTGCGCGCCCATATTATCTGAACCGGCTAAAAAAAGCTTTGGCCCGCAACCCCGTCGTCACCCTGCTGGGCCCGCGCCAATGCGGCAAAACCACGCTGGCCCGCCAGTTGGTTCCCGCCGGCCATCCCCACTATTTTGATCTCGAAGACCCCGTCGTGGCGCAGTTGATGGAAAATCCCATGACGGCCCTGCAGGACTTGCGGGGATTGGTGGTGATTGATGAAGCCCAGCGCCAGCCCAAGCTCTTTCCCGTCCTGCGCGTGCTGGCCGACCGCGCCAAACAGCCGGCCACCTTCCTGATTCTGGGCAGCGCCTCGCCGGAGCTTTCCCGCCAAGCCTCCGAATCGCTGGCCGGGCGGGTTGAACTTGTCGAGTTGCGCGGATTTGACCTGGCCGAATTGCCGGACAGGGCGCAGGAAACGCTCTGGCAACGCGGCGGCTTCCCGCGCTCTTTCCTGGCTGCGGATGATGAATCCAGCGCGGCCTGGCGGAAGAATTTCATCCTCACGTTTCTGGAGCGCGACCTCGCGGCTTTGGGCTTTGCCCTGTCGCCAGCCTTGATGGGCCGGTTTTGGACCATGCTGGCGCATTACCATGCGCAGCTTTGGAACGGCAGCGAAATCGCCGCCTCACTGGGGATCGCCCCCAACACGGCCCGCGCCTATCTGGACGCGCTGGAGCAAACCTTCATGATCCGGCGGCTGCTGCCGTGGCAGGCCAACCTGGGCAAGCGGCTCGTCAAGTCCCCGAAGCTCTACTTCCGGGACTCCGGCCTGTTCCACTCCCTGTGCGGCATCCGGTCGGCGGCGGAATTGCTGACCCATCCCAAGCTGGGGGCATCGTGGGAAGGCTTTGCCTTGGAAGAAATCATCCAGGCCCAGCAACCGGACCAAACCTGGTTTTACGCGGTGCACAGCGGTTCGGAACTTGACCTGCTGATGGAATTGAAGGGCAGACGCATCGGCGTGGAATTCAAACGGGCGGACGCCCCGGCCGCGTCGCGCTCCATGCACCTGGCCATCTCCGACCTCGGTCTGGACGAACTTTGGGTCATCTACCCCGGGCAGCGGGTTTATGCCCTGGATGACAAAATCACCGTCCGCCCGCTGGCGGATTGCATCGGAACCAGGCGGAAAAGCGCCCGTCCCAACCACCCGCGCACCGGGTAGGGCAGCCACTCCCCCTTGAGAAAGGTATTCACGGATTATAATCCGTGAAGAACCCTTGAGAAAGGCTGGTCCGGGAGTTGCCTCTCCGCCCGGTCCCGGCTAGGTTCTGCCCATGCCGGCGAACGAGCAGATCCGCGCCAAGCTGAGCGCCTTGCCCCACAAACCGGGCGTGTACCTGATGAAGGACCGCTTCGGGACGGTGATCTATGTCGGCAAGGCCCTGGATCTGCGCAAGCGCGTGAACCAGTACTTCCACCCCTCGCGCCGCCACGGCTGGGACCTGAAGCTCAACGCCCTGGTGGAGGCCATCCACGACCTGGACGTCCACGTGGTGCGCAGCGAGCCCGAGGCCCTGCTGCTGGAGGGGAAGCTGATCAAGGAGTTCCAGCCCCGGTACAACGTCAGCTTCAAGGACGACAAACGGTTCCTGCTCCTCAAAGTGAACCTGAATGATCCCATCCCCCGGTTCACCCTCACGCGCCTGCGGCAGGAGGATGGGGCGCGGTATTTCGGCCCGTTCCCCAACGCGGGAGCCCTGAGGGGCACGCTGGCGACGATGCGCCGGCAGTTCAACCTGCGGGGCTGCCGACCGCTCACGCCCACGGAGGCGGATCACAAGCACTGCCTCTACGGCAACCTCAAATGGTGCACCGCCCCGTGCATCAACAATGTCACCCACGACCAGTATCTGGACCAGGTGCGCGCCGCGTGCGACTTCCTGGGCGGGCAGTGCCAGGAGCTGTGCGCGCAACTGGAGGACGAGATGAGAAAGGCCGCCGCCAAGCTCGATTTTGAGAAGGCGGCCGAGCTGCGCGACACCGTGGCCAACCTGCGCGCGACCACGCGCAAGACGGAGAAATTCACGCGGGTCCCGTACACGCTGCCGCTGGCCATCGACCCCGTGACGGACCTGGCGGAGCTGGGCCGCGCGCTGGGCCTCCCGAAGCCGCCGGAGCGCATCGAGGGCTTTGACATCTCCAACATCAGCGGCACCTTTGCGGTGGCCTCGCTGGTGGTCTTCCGCCATGGCCGGCCGGACCGCGCCAATTACCGGCGGTTCAAGATGAAGACCGTGGTGGGACAGGACGACTTCGCCTGCATGGCGGAAACCATCCGGCGGCGCTACACCCGGCTGCTGAAGGAGCAGCAGGGCGAACCCACGACCGATGATCCCGAGGCGGGCCGACCCATTGTGGACGAGTTGCGCGCGCTGCTCGCCAAGCCCCGCGAGGGCCCGCGCGATGCGAATCCGAGCCCGCCCACCCTGCCAGACCTGATCCTGATAGATGGCGGCAAAGGCCAGTTGGGCAGGGCGGTGGAGGAGCTGCGCAAGCTGGGGCTGGAGCACATTCCCGTCATCGGGCTGGCGAAGGAATTCGAGGAGATCCACCGGCCCGGCCAGGCGGAGCCGCTGCGGCTGGATCACCGCACGGGCGCGCTCAAGCTGCTGCAGCGCGTGCGCGATGAATCCCACCGGCTGGCCAATTCCTACAATGCGCAATTGCGCCTGAAAAAAATCTCTGAGAGCATTCTGGACGAATTCCCGGGGATCGGGGAACAGCGCAAGGCGGCCCTGCTGCGGCGGTTTGGATCCGTGTCGCGCCTGCGGCTGGCGACGGTGGAAGAGATCGCCGAGGTGCCGGGCTTCGGGGGCAGGAGCGCGGCCGATCTGAAGGTGTTTTTGACGGCGCGCGAGCGGCGTAACAACGAGCAGACATGAAAAGCTATTTAATCGTGGCCCTGGGCGGGGCGATCGGCAGCGTGGCCCGGTTCTGGTTTTCCGGGTTGGCCGCCCGCCATTGGGGCGGGGCCTTTCCGTGGGGCACCCTGGCGGTGAATGTGATCGGCTCCTTCATCATCGGTCTGGTGGCGGGGTTGGCGGCGGTGGAAAGCCGGATGTGGGTGTCGCCCACGAGCCGCCTGTTCATCATGGTGGGCATCTGCGGCGGTTTCACCACGTTCTCCTCCTTCAGCCTGCAAACGCTGAACCTGGCGCGCGATGGGGAATGGCTCCGGGCGGGCGCGAACATCCTTGGCTCCGTGGCGCTCTGCCTGGTCGGCGTCTGGGCGGGCTACCTGGTGGCCGCCCAGCTTAATTCCTCCAAGGGGCTTTAAGGCGGTCACCGGGGGTAATAAGGCCATTGCCCCAGGGTCGGCCGACCCAGGCTCTCCTGCTCATAGGCCCCCAGATGCGGCGAAGCCTGGAGCTGCCGCAGAACTTCATGCTCGGCGGCCAGGGGAGGGTCCGCCAGCAGACGGTCCAGCAGGCGGCGGCTTTCGGCGGTGAGGGATGGTCCGGCAACCTGCCCGCGCCAGGTCATGTGCAGGCTGCGAAAGGGTAGCCCGGTGCGCTCCCGCAAATCACGCAGGATGTCAAACCCCTCCGGATCACTGTCCCCGAAGTGCCAGAACTCCAACCCGGTCGGCAAGCGGGAGAGCAGCCGCCGGGTCGCTGATCCGGGATAACTGGTCTGCACCAGCAGATCCCCGGCCGCGAGGCGCGACAGTTCCAGGAAAGTGGTCTCGTTCTCCACCGTGAGAACGCGGGTGGCCGTGGTGTTGATGCGCAGCGCCGCAGCGAGGTCCAACTCCGAAACACGGTAAGGGCCGGTCAACAGACCCAAATTGATGGCGCCCGCAGGCAGTTCCAAGACCAGCGGGCCGGAGACGAGCACGGAGCGGGGTTTGTCGAGAATGCCCAGGTCGTCCAGTGACGTCACCCGGTCGCCGGAGAGGAGGCGCAAGGCCTGGCCAAGCCGCCCGGCCAATTCATCCAGGCGTTTGGATTGCCCGCACAGGACGCAACTGGCAAAGCGCCGCAAGGACTCCCCCCGCCAGGCCAGCAGGCGCGGCAGCAATTCCAGCAGCTCCTGGTTCTCCTCCGGGTGCTCGCGGGAAAAGGGGGCCACGGAGCCGCCCTCGCGGGCCGCCTGCGCGAGAAGTTCACACCCCAGGCGCCAGGCTTGCGCCCACTCGGCTGGCACAGGCAGGTCCGCCGCCGCCGCAAATTGGGCCGCCAAGGAGGTGCGGCGGGCCGCCGGGGACGGCACCCCGAGGTGTTGAAAAAAGGTCTCTTCGCCCGCCAGGGAGAGCCGGACCTTCTCAATCAGGTGGCGGTCATGCCGGTGATGCTCCAGGCGGAGAAGCCCGGTCTGGGCGGCGGACTCCAAGTCCCGCAAGGCCTGGGCGCGGGGCTCGCCATCGGCGCAGCCGGATTGGCGGAGCAGGTCGCGGAAGTCGGCGGTGAAATCGCGTTCGCCCTGGCCGGTACGACCGGCCTGGGAGCGTTCGTACAGCGCCGCGAAGGTCAGGAGCACGGCCGACCAGCGGTTGCCGGGGGGTGTGGCATGTGGGGTGTCAGGCATGATCTTTCATCCAGGTCTGGCCCTCGGCCGATTCCCGCACGATGCTCACCGGCACATTGCGGATCAGGGTGCGCGTGCCCCGCCGCTCCTCGTGCTTGGAGACGATGATGAGCTGGTCGCACTGGCTGAAGGCGAAGGGAATGTTGCCCGCGCTCATGGAGAGCACGCCCTGCAAATTGAGTTGCTTCAGGGCGCGCACGCAGTCCTCAATGCGCTCAGGGGAGAGCTTGGAGAAGGCCTCGTCAATGGGGACCAGCGCCAGGGCGGGCTCCTGCCAGCGGGTTTCATGGCGGTTATAGGCGCGCAGGTAGCTGGCCAGGATGGCGACGAAATACGGGGCCTGGTTTTCGCCGCCGCTGAACTTGCCGCTCTGGCGGTCCACGCTGACCGGCCGGGCCTGGGCGTCGCGGGCGTCCCCGACCAAGAGATCGTAGTCAAAGTAATGGCGGTAATCCAGCAGCCGGACGGCCTCCGCGCTGTCCGGCTGATCAACCAGCGTTTTGAGGAAATACTCCAGGGCGTCACGCAGCTCGCCGCTGACGGAGGCAAAAAAGAGTTCATCCTGGACGTGCTGGGCGTTGAGGGAGACCAGGTCGCGATAGACCTTGAAGTCCGGGCTGGGCCGGGCCTCGATCTGGTAGCGGTCATTGCCGATGGGGGCGCGCAGGTGGGTGTTGAGCAGCACCACCAGATCGCGCACCTCGCGCAGGGCGCGGTCCAGCTTGGCGAGCACCTGGGTGCGGAACAACCCCTCCCAGTGCTTCCGGGCGGAGGCGGACTTGGTCTGGTAATCGGGAATGTTGGCCTCGTTGATCTGGAGCCGCAGTTTTTCCCAGGGGGCGTTGTCCTCGCTCTCCGGCGGCAGATCCTCAAACTTGCGGTAGGCCAGGGCCAGCTCCCGGCGGGCGGCGACCAACTTCTCGCGCCGCACGGCCGCCTGCTCGCGGGCGTCGGACTCGTGTTTCTCAAACCGTCGCGCGGCGGCATCCAGGGCGGGATACTCGGTGAGCACCTCGCGCCGCCACTGGTTCAGGCGGGCGGCGTGGATGGACAGATCGCCCGCCTCGGTTTGCACGCGCTCAAACTGACGCGCGGCCCCGGCCAACTGGTCGGAGAGGCTGGCGCTCTGGTTTTCCAGGTGCGTGATCTCACCCCTGAGCTGGCTGGTCAGCAGCGGGCGCTGCTCCGCCTCATGCCGGCCAATCTCCTGCTCGCGCCGGACCAGATCGCGCTCGCGCTCCTCAAAGCTGGCGCGGTCGATGGAGTTGAGCTGGGTGATATTGCGCGCCAGCTCCGCCTCCAGGCGCGGCAGGGCGTGCGCCTCGCGCAGGTCATCCGCCAGGGTGGCGTGCTCGGGAATCAGCTCGCTGCCGCGCCGGTTGACGCGGTCCACCTCCTCCAGCTTCGGGCGCAACTGGCGCTCCATGGTTTCCCACTGGCGGAGCTGGCCGCGTTTCACCTCAAGCTGCTTGCGCAGGCCGCTCTCGCCCACGAACGGCAGGTTGTCATAGTGCCGCCGCCGCTGGACAAAGGCCCCCGCCGACATGAAGCCGTCCGGCATGATGGCCTTCTCGTGGCGGGCCAGGTCCTCACGTTTCTCCACGCAGATCAGATCCCCGAACAACTGGCTGACCACGGCCTGGGCCACCGGATGGGTGGTGGCGATCTTTTCCGCGAGCGAGCCGGGCAGGACCGGCCGGGGCCGGGCCTTGTGCGGGTTGATGAGGGATTCCTGGGGCGAATCCTCGCGCAGCTCATGGTAGAGCTGCACGGCGCGGGCATAGTGCGGCTCACCCACCACCACAGCGAACTTGCGCGTGAACACCACCTCGATGGCCGGACGCCACTTCTCATCCGTCACCTCGCAAAGCTGGCACAGGGTCTGGGCGGCGGGCTCCCGGTTCACGAAGGGCAGCGCGTCATTCAACGCGTTCAGCAGGCGCGTGGGCATGGGCAGGTGGCCGAGCTGCAGCGCGCCGATCTCCTCGCGCAGGCGGCCCAGGTTCTGGCGGGCGATGTCCAGCTCCTCGCGGGCGGGCCGGATGGCCCGGCTGAGCGCGGCCTTGACCAGCTCCGCCTCGGCGGCCAGGGCCACCAGGCAGCTCTCGCTGCGGTCCGCGGCGCAACCTTCCAGCGCTTTGACCGCGGCCTCCAGGCCGGTGAAGTTCACCGTCTCCGCCGCCGGCGCGGTTTTCACCTCGGCCAGCCAGGCGCGCGCGTTCCTCACCCGCAGGCGCAGCGCGCCATCGAGCCGCTGCCCCACCTGTTTGAACTTCTCAATGTCGCGGACCAGCTCGGCATTGCGCGATTTGAGGAACAGATACAACTGGCCGTCGCGCGATTCGCCGATCAGGGCGCGCAGCCGGGCCAGCTCCTCGCGCCCGCGCTGCAACAGCTCATCCAACTCGGCGATGCGGGCCGCCTCGCGGGCATGGGTCTGGCGCAGCCCGGCGAGCCGGCCCTCCAGCTCCTGGAGCAGCGTCCGGGCCAGGTCGCGGGAAAGCTCGGCCGCGAGCCAGCGGGCCACCACGCGGTCGCGCGAGGCCTGCTGCTGGGCGGTGTGATGCTGGTGGATCTCCTCCAGCCGCCGCAGTTGGTCGTGCAGCTCGCGCAGGTCCCGCTCGTACGCCTGGAAGTTTTTGTAGCTGGAGACCACATCCGCCACCTGCAGGCGGTCGCCGGGCAGGATGAAGCGGCGGCAGAACTCATCAAAGCTCTTCAGGTTGGTGAAGGACATGGCGGTGGGCAGCAGGCTGGCCAGCACCGAGCGGTTGAAGTTGAGGTGCTGCTCATTGGCCATGTCCCGCAGGTACTGCTCCTGCGTCTCAAAGAGGCGTCCGCCGCGCTCCTTCTCCACCAGGCGGCGGAAATCCGCCTGCTCCAGTGGACGGCGCTGCGCGTCGAGGAAATGATGCTTCTCCAGGCTGCCGGGGCAGAAGAAGGGGGTCACGCGCCCCTGCTGCTCGGCGGCGTTGCGGAACTCGATGCGCAGGCCCCAGGTCTCGCTGCGGCCGTCCTTGGGCCAGGTGAACTCCATGGCCACATAGGTGATGGCCCCCTTGTCCCGGACGTACTGGGCCTGCCCGTTCTCCTCGCGCTTGGTGTCGCACAACACGTAGCTCTTGAGGCTGCGGTCGCTGGTGGTGCCGGTCGCGGACCGGTTGAAGAGGGCGCGGTCGCTCCCCACCAGGACCAGTTGCACCAGATCCATGAGGACGCTCTTGCCGGAGCCGGTCAATCCGGCCAGCAGCAGGTGGCCCGCCACGGGCAGGGTGTCGTTGTACCCATACCAGTTGATGGCATGCAGGCGGGAGAGGCGGATGGCGCGGCTCATGCCTCACCTCCCGCTTCGGCGGCAGCGGTTTCCTCCACCGCCCCCGGGTGGTGGTGCAGGGCGGCGGTGCGCGTCCAATCCGCCAGGTCCTGGAACGGGATGACCCGTTTGAGGGTGGGCAGAATCTCCACCTGGGAGGCCTCCACCTCGTCGGCCACCTCCAGGCGCACCAGGTTGAAGCGCTGCGCCTGGCGGAGGATCTCCAGCAGCCGGCCCCGGCTGGGCGGCTCCTTGAGGTCCGGCAGCAGTTTCTCCTGCAGCAGGCGGTTGAGCTGCTCGACGGTGACGATCACCTCGGTGGCCCCCTGTTCGCGGATCTGCGTGTCGTACTCATACCAGAGCGCCAGCAGCACGATGGTGGCATCCTGGCGCAGGCGCAGGGTGAGGGCTGGCCGGGTGGGCAGCGCCTGGACGAGACGGCTCTCGTGCTCGTTGATCACCTGCAGGCCGGAGAGTGCCGCGACCTCCCGCAGCCAGTCGAGGTTCTGGCGGCACCAGGTGTAAAGCTCGGCACGCGCGGGCTCCAGGCCGGAGAGCGAGCCGTGCGCCAGCAGCAGTTGCAGCGCCTCCCCCAGGCGGAGGCGGTCCACTTCGGTCAGGCGCCCCAGCAGCGGGGCGGGCGGCGGTTGGTTCAGGACGGTGCTCATGCTATTTCTTCACCAGGTAAAAACGTTCCACGCGGCAGCCGGGCTGGGCGTCAAACCCCACCGGACCGGCCTCCTCCCGGGCGCCCGGCACCTCGATGAGGTAGCGGGCCTCGGAGGACTCCGCGTGCAGCAGCACGGCCACCAAATCGCCCAGGTCCTGCGGGTTGTGCAGGGGCAGCTCCACGCTGGCCAGGCGCTGGCCCTTGCCGCCCGGCAGATGCTGCACATACAGGTTGGCCCGCGCCACCGAGAGCGATTCCCGCAGCGCGTTCTCCATCTGCCGCCGCGTGCGGCTGCGCTGCTCCTCGGTGACCTCCTCCTCCAGCGGCGAGTTTTCCTCCAGGGTGCGGCGGCGGGCCGGTTCGTAGAGGGAATCGCGGCCGGCCAGCAGGCGCGCGTCCGGCAGCAGCGGCGAGGGCAATTCGCGGGCCTCCTCCAGATCGCCAAAGCGCCGGCCGGTGAACTGGCGATTCAACGTTTCGAACAAAGCCCGCACCTGGTTGCGCCGCTCGCCCACCACCTCCTGAAGATACCGGAACCGGGCCAGCGAACGGCGGGTGAACTCGGCCGTGCGGGCGTCAATCACATCCGCCAAAGGCAGCACCCTTTCCAGGGCGGCGATCAGGTCATCAATCTGCAGGCGCACGCGGGCCATGGCGATGGAGTGGTCGAGGCCCGGGTGGCGGTTCATCACCTCGCGCTGCATTTTCTGGAGCAGGTCGGCATCGGTCAGGAGGGCGTAAAGCCGCTCGCGCGCCTCGCCCAGCCGGGAGGCCAGGTGCGAGCGCACCAGCTCGGAGTAGCAGGTGTGCCCCACCTGCTCGGCGTACTGATCAAACACGACGCTCAGGTTGTCCCCCAGCGTCTGCGCCTCCACCTGGCGGCGGATGAGCCGCTCCACGCTTTTCTGCATGGCGCGCAGCTCCACGATGCCCTGCTGGGTGTTGTCGCGGCAGTACTGCAAATGCTCATACGGCTGGCGGGCCAGCTCCGCGTGGTTGGCCAGGGCGGCGCAGACCCCGAGCAGCTTGTCGGTGAACACCGCCGCGTCCGGGTAGGCCATCTTGCGCAGGCCGGACAACAGTGTGGCCCCGTGCGCATCAAAGAAGACCACGCGCCGCCAGTCGGAGCCGGTCTCCGCCTCGATCCAGCCGGTGCGGACAAAATACTCCAGCACCGCCCGCGCCTTGTCGCGGACGGTGAGCGATTCGGGCAGGCTTTCGCCGGGGGCGATGTCGGGCTCAAGCTGGAACTCCGGGTGGCGGGCGAGGGTGTCGGCGATGATGTTCAGCGCCTCCTGGCGGGCCATCCCCTCGTTGCGCTGGGAGGCCTCGGCCTCCAGGATGTCCAGCACATCCACATAGACCGGGGCGTTGGGGCCGCTGAGCACGCGGAAGAAGTCCGGCCGGACCTCCCGGAACAGTTCCGCCGACAACGAGGCCCGGGGCCGTGGCCCCGTGCTCGTGGCGGCATGCTGTCCCGGATCAGGCATGCCCCAAGTCTTGTGGAATCACCACAAAAAGCAAGGGGCAGTTTTGCGCGGGGGCAGCGATGGGGGGACGGCTCGGCAGGTGTCGCCCCACCGGCAACGGATTGGCGGACATTGTTCCGCACTGGGTGCTCCAGCAGGGTGGAATACCAAAACCTGGTGGGGCTCCTGCCGAGCCGCGTGGGACGTTCGGTCATCGTCCCCGATTCCCTTTTTTATAGCGGCGGATCATGATCCTGTGATTATGACCCATGCCCGTGAAACGGTCGGTTTTCCCAGAGGTTGAGGAGGTTGTTAACCAGCAGAAGGGTCACCACGAGCAGGAACAGCCACCAGCAAATCATAAGGCCAAAGGTGCCCGCAGCCACACGCCCCCCCATCATTCGGTCCTGGACATGCAACCTGCCCTCCTTTCAGAGTTTCCCCGCCTTGCGCCAGCGCCAGAGTGTGGAGGGAGTGATACCAAGCTGGCTGGCCACCCAAGTGTAGTTGTTGTTACTATCGGCCAGCAAGCCGTTCGCCAGTTCCTGCTTTTGCCTGCGATTGGGGACCGGGGTCCCCCTTCCCCCGGCTACCGCTGGTATGGTCGCTTCCGGCACCACCGGCATCTGGCCGGGAGCCTCCCAACAGCCCTCGCGCAGTACCGGTCCATCAAAAAGCAAGACCAGCCGGTCAATCACGGACTTTAGTTCCCGCGCGTTTCCGGGCCAGCGATAGGCCTGCATGCGCTGCAGTAATGGGGGTTCAACAAACTCCACATTCTTACCAAATCGTTCATTCGCCAACCGCAGGAAGATTTGGACGAGTCCGGGAATATCCTCGGGACGCTCCCTCAAAGAAGGCGTGTTGAGCACTATTTCCGCGAGGCGGAAATACAGATCGGCGCGGAACCGCTTGTCATTTGCCTCCTCTCGCAGGTTGCGGTTGGTCGCCGCGATGATGCGCGCCCTTGACCGGTATTCTCGTTCATTGCCGACACGCCGGGCGGTCCGTGTTTCCAGAAAGCGTAGTAGCTTCGGTTGCAGGGCGATGTCCATTTCTCCAATTTCGTCCAGAAACAGCGTCCCATCCGCTGCCTGCTCGACCAATCCCGAGCGTGACTTGAGCGCTCCGGTGAAGGCGCCCTTCTCCACGCCAAACAGTTCGGCTTCGAGCAGGTCCTTCGGGATCGCTGCACAGTTCAATGCCACAAAGTTTTTGCGGTGGCTCGCTTCATGCAGAGCCTGGGCGACCCGCTCCTTCCCGGAGCCTGATTCGCCCAGAATCAACACATTGACATCCGTCGCTCCAAGCTTTTCCACAGCCTGCCGCAGCGCACGCATGGCGGCCGATTGTCCACTCAGCACCTCACCGGCAGACGCCGTGGCGCCGCCGTAGAGTTGGAGCCAGACCTTTTGCGACTCCGCCGCTCGGTTGAGCGCCTTCCTCCAGCGTTCGTCGTCATCCCGCTCATCAAGCACATCCGCCGCCCCATCCCGCACAGCCTCCATGAGCTGGGCGGAGGCAAGTGCCACACCGGCGACGATAAACTGACGATTGGCTTGGGCAAGTTTGACCCTGAGCAATAACCAATCCCGCCGGGATAGCTCTTCAAATGGAATCAAATAGACCAGATCAACCGAATCGCTCGTCAGTTCCTGCACCTGTTGCGGGTTCAACGCAAAAACCGGCACGCCCAAAGATTCGGTGCGTGCCCGAAGATCATGAGCACCTGGACTTTCAAGAAAACCGATCCGCATAGGCCAACAATCGTGTATATGCATCGCAAATGCAATGCATTTCAGATTTGCATTCCATTCCCTCTATTTCGTAATAACTGCAACTTGTTTAGCATCAGCATGAAGTAATGGTTCCAGCAGGTTGGCACGCCTCGAGCTTAGAGGGTGACATGATATTAACTGCAAAACGTTTCACCCCGAGGTTTAGTGAGCTGCGCTCTTCCTGGGATTCATTGTCAGTCCTTGACTCTCTCCCTATTAGCAAACACAGTCACGTTATGTGCGGGATCGCGATGCGCGTTATATCGGCTGGAGTGCTGTTGGTGGGACTGCTGGCGGCCCCCTCACTGAAAGCCCAGATACCGACCACCCTGACAGACAAAATATACAAGGGCAACGGTTCGATCAACCTATTGACTGATGTGAACGCAGCCAGTCTTCAGCAATATTTGACGAGCAGTGGCGGGCTCTTGCTGGGTATTGATGTCAACGAGAATGAGGCTGGAAACGAAACCCGCGATTCGCTTGGCCTCGCGATCAAACAACTCGAACTGGTCATCCGCACGACCGCCGGAACCTTCAGCTTCAACGATTTTTTCACCAGCACCACCGCCATGATACGGGAGGCGGGCGCGGCCGGTCCAACGGAGTTTTACACGGCCTTTGGCAGATCTGGCAGCAGCCAGATCACGGGAGGTACGGATGGTTTTAACCTCGGACAATTCGACGATGTGATAAGGCTCCGCAATGTTGCCTTCCAGGGAACACTGCTGAGCGCAAGCCTCAATGTCACATTCGTGACGACAGCAGACGCAAAGACCCAAGGAAACGAAACATTCTTTGACTTTTCAGGCGGTTTTGAGGACTTCGCCCTGCTGTCGCAACGGGATGCGGCTTTGCTGGAGGCGGCAAACCTGGGGGTTGCTGCAGCACCCTCTGGAGTCACTTACGCAGCGGCGGCTCCAACCGTCACCTTGGCCGCCACAACCGTGCCAACCACGACCGTGGCAGCCACGACAACTACACCTACTGCGCCCGCTGCTCCGGGAGCACCGGTTCCTCCGCTGGTTCTCCTGTTGGCAATGGGAGCCGTTGTGTCTTGGAAATTCAAAAAACATGCGCAAAACTGAACCGGCTTGGAAGGTCGCCTGGGCAATCCTGTTGGCGGTCCTTTTTATCCCTATTATCGTTTTCTGGTTTCTTACACCCGCTCGCACTCAAAAGTCTGTGATCGGACTGCCCACCGGGCGAAACATTATCCTCAGTGGGGTCGCCGACAGGAAAGTGGATGAGCTGTTGCTGAAGACTCTTTTGTGGGAGGACGTCATCGCAACCGCCGAGGGTGTGTGGGCAAACAAAGAGCTGCGTAAAGAAGTGGCTGCCCTGGCTGGCAAGACCCGGCATCCACCGGCGCTCTATCTCCGTGGTTTGCTCCTCATGGCCACGGATGATCTGCCCGCAGCACTCGCCTCCTTTCTGCTGATCCCGGCGGCGGAGCTTCCCCTCACTCACGTATATGCGCCTTATCGGCTTCAGAATGCCTTGCGCCCAGCCCAGCCAAATCCCTTCCTCGCCGCCATGAACCGGGCCATCTCTGAAAACCGGGTGCCGCCCTTGATCCAGGGTCGGGTGCTTGCCTCCGAAGGCCGGTTTGAGGAGGCCATCAAGGCCTACTTGGCGACTGATCCGGCGGGGTGGTTGGACTTGGACATGCGTGCGCTACGGACATTGAGGATGCATGCCGGGTTGGGTGGCCACACCTCGGCAATGCTCATGGCGGCGTTAAAAGCGGGACGGGTTCCAACCCCATTGCGCGCCGAGGTGGTCGGGATTCTCAAGGCCCCGCAGGATCAGATGGCGGGGGAGGATCTGAGGACCCAATTACTCCGGCAAATCAAAACCAACCCTGGCGTTCGCGAGGCTGCAATCAGTGGCGCTGGCCACCAGCTCGACTTGCGGCAGAAGTTTGTGAGCAGGAAATACCGTGAGGTGTTGGACCCGCATGCCTCCGCAAACCCGGTGCTGTTGCCGGAAGAAACCGTTTTGATGCTCGTGCTTTCTTCCGCCCAGGTGCGGGATGTTTCATCGTTGGATCTATGGTCGCAGGAACTCAAGCGCCGCAACCCAACCCCAGAGACCGTCACATGGCTCAACCAAATCCGCAGATCAGCCAAGTGACGCGCACTGTCGTCGCCTTGGTCGCTGTTTTCGGGTTGTTGCACCTGGCCGCCACCAACGATCTCCTATCCAACTTCACGCGGCCATTTGTCGTTGCCCTGCTCAAGCTCCTTGGCGTGGCGGCCCAACACACCGCCGGAGAACTGATCCTCGGACAAATGCGCGTGCCTTGGACCCGCGATTGCGCCGGTGTCAATATCCTGACCATGCTCTGGGCGGTAACTCTCTGGGCCAACCGCGCCGAACCATTCTCCTTCCGTTACTGGCTGCGACTGGCGCTGGCTGTTCCGGCCGCCCTCCTCGCAAACATCGCCCGGATCTTCACCCTCCTTGCCTTCCGCCATCTGTTTTTCCCATCGGTGGAGAGTCCCCAGTTGCATTATTTCATTGGCTTTCTCTGGATCATGCCTCTGCTTCCCTTGTTTGTGCCGCGCTCCGGAAGGGCACCAGGACGCTACCTCATGGAAACCCTTTTTCTTGTCGTCGCGCTCTCCCTCGTTTCACCTTTTGTGCCCGCTCCGGGGGGCAATCTCGTCACCCTCGCCACCTTGCTGCTCGTGGCTCAGAGCCATTACTCGCCCGTGGGGGCTGAACGAAGATGGGCTGCCACGCTTTGGATCATCGCCGCCGGCTTTATCGCGCTTTCCAGCATGGAATCGCTGTGGCTTCCCTGGCTTCTGCTTTGCCCATGGTTCGCCGGGCTGGCTTTGTACCGTTGCCCTTCAGGGTTGATGCTCGCCATCGGGACCATTCCCCTTGTGGCAATGCACCCGCTTGGCCGCTGGGTCCTGGCGATCGCGGCCATTTTTGAGCTTTGGAGGTTGTTGAAAACCGGCCTTGGGGACGGTGCCCCCTTTGGAGCTGTTGCTGCCTCTTCCTTTTGGGTGAGGCTGTTAACTCGCTCCGCGTTGGTCTTCCTCCTCCTGCTCCCCTTCATGGCGTCCTCTTTAACCGGCGTGTTTCGGCCCAGTCTGCGTCCCCCGTCAGGCGCCATGTCCAGGGAGGTGGCCGCAAATACTTTTGAAATCAGGCTTGTCGGCCAACCGTACGACATCCAATTGATTTGGTATGGCCCGTCCGGGGATGGTCGCCATCACACGCTCCCCGTTTGCTTGCGCTATCGCGGCATCGAATTGAAGCCCTCTGGATTGGATCCTTCCACGATGACCGATGGGCTTGTTTGGATGCGCGAGTTTTTTATCCACCGCGGAGAACTCCTCAACGACTATCCCACCTACTTGCGTCGCACCCTCTGGCCATGGTCGTCCGCCGGCGTGCATGTGATCGCCAGCGTCCCCATGGAAAGTATGGGCGCAAAAGCTTTCGCACAGCAGTGTGCGGTGCTTGCGGAGGAATTGCGCTCACTGGGGGAGCCGCGTCTGGCTGGCGACAATTGAAGGCTTCGGACTGTCAAAGCGTCCGCATCTGCCTCTCAAGGGCGGGCGAGCCGGTTATTCGTGAATATCCCGATGCCTCTGGCGTCCGCGCTGGACATCCAGCCCGGGGAACGCATCCGCTGGCAACTCCTGGGCCGCGACGAGCTGCGCCTGGTCCGCCTGGAGGCTCCCAGCCCGGAAAAGGGCCTCAAAAAGTGATCCCGGGGGTTTCAGCAGAATCAGGACTAATGAGTCGGACGGGTCGAACGGGTTTGACCAATCTGACGAGTCTGCCCCGGTGGCTTTGCCAGCCCTACCTGCCCAGCGGCACCAGGCGCACGCCGAAGGATCCGAACGGCACCCAGGCACCCCGATCCGGGTCGAACGTGACGCGGTCAGTGGTCACGCCCAGGCAGGCGGGGAAGGAGAGTAAACCCCGCTCGCCCAACGTGGAGCTGTCCCGCAGGGTGAACCCGGAGGGGGAACGGTCCAAAAGGAACCCCGGGCCATCGTTGAGGGTTGTCAACGGCGCGGGCAAATTCACCGCTGCCGCACGCGTGAACCGCCCGGTCTCCCAGGCCACTTCCCAACGCTCCAGGCGCGGTGGCTGATTGGAGAGGCCGGGCACTGCGAAAACCACCGCTCCGTCCGGAAAACACGGTGAGAGGGAACCCTCCGGCAGGCGCAATTCGTCCACGAGCGCGACCTTTACGTCATCATAGCTGCATGCGGAAACCACCTGGCGGTACTGGCCGTTGGTGGTGATCCAGTTCCCGGCGGTGAACAGCAGCGCCCCCTCGCGCGCCACCCCGGCCAACGGCCCCGGCAGCTCCACCGGGGAACGCAGGGTGGGTTGCATGGCATCCGTGTAATCAATCACCTCCAGGATGTTCTGGCGGCGCGTCTGCCAGCAGGCGGGGCGGGTGATGGGGCCGGTCTCATCCGACACCTTGGTCTCCTCCAAAAAGACCGACTCGGAGAGGTCATGGCTCAGGAAGACCAACCCATCCGCCACCCAGGCCGGACTGTAATTGTTGCGGGTGAGATCGCCCAGCACGAGTTCGGATTGCAGGACCGGTTCCGCCCCGCCCACCGCCAGCGCCACCATGCGGGCCGGGGTCTGGTAATAGTACGGCCACCAAAGGGCCGTCGTGACGAAAATGGAATCGCCCAAGTAAGGCCATCCACTGTAGTAATTGTTGCCCTGACCGTACCAGACCAGCAAGTCCGGGCGCGGCCAGAGGGCGCTGATGCGGCCACCGAGGGTGTCGGACAGGTTGGTGAGCAGGCAGGTGCTTGCCACCCGCAACTCCGGTAACGCGGCCAAATCCACCACGGTCATCCGCGCCCCATCACCTGCCCCCGTCGCTGTTCCGGTGTCCGCCAACAACACAGGTCCGCCCCGGTACGGGTAACCGTAGCTGTTGGGCTGTTGCAACAGGTAAAGGCGGCCATCCCGGCAGGTGGCTCCCACCACGGGCAGGCCGGACTTCAGTTCCAGCCGGGCCAGGGTCAGGCTGGTGTTCGTGGCCGGGGTGACCCGCAAGGAAGGCGGCACCGGGGTGCCCCACCAATAACTGCTGCCCGCCTCCATCTGCACCAGATATTCCCCCACCGGGAACACCTGGTCCACCGTCCAGGCCAGGTCCAGCCGCGCCCGCACCTGCGGCCGGTCCCGATCCGTGGCATCCACGCTCAGCAACTGCTGGCCGGACAGGGTGAGGATGCGATCCTGGAACAGCGTGGCGCGCCGGGGTTGGAAGGCCTGCGCAATGACGCCCCGGGCGGCGAGCGAGTTCGTCCCCAGGTCAATGATTTGCACCTGGCTGGCGTAGCCGTTGGTGGTGTACCCCTGGTAAGGCAGCAGGATCAGGCCCGCCCCGGGCAGCACCGTGAAGGCTTTTTCGTCCGCCGTCGCCTCGCTCCAGGAGTAGCCGTCGCCCAGCGGCACCTTGGCGAGCAGCTCGGGACGGGCCGGATCGGCCACGGAGAAGAGCTGCACGGCCACGCGCCGCACAAAGTTGGTGCGGTTGTCATCAAACCCCACGGTCACCAGGCGGCCATCGCCCAGCGGTTGCAGGTAGGTGGACCAGCCGGGCACATGCAGTTCGCCCACCACGCGCGGCTTGCGCGCATCGGAGAGATCCACCACCCAGAGCGGATCCACCACACGATAGGTCACCACATAGGCCAGGGAGCCATCGAAGCGCGTGCCGAACACCTGTTCATCGCGCACCAGCTCCACCTCGCCCAGCTTGGCCACGCCCATCGGCCCCGCCATCCGCAGATCCGGCAGGTTGAAATTCTCCAGGCGCGTCACCAGCACGCGCACCCCGTTCGTCCAGCGGTTCTCCTCCGCCACCAGGCTCAGCACCGTGCCCGCCACCCGCAGCTTGAATTTGTCCTTCACCGTGCCGGAGGCCGTCACGGTTTGCACGCCGCCGAGCGTGCCCGCCGGGTCGGTGATGTCAACCGCCGCCACATCCGATTGCCAGGAGTTGACGGCGTTGGGGGTGACGACGAGGAAAAACCGTTCGGTGGCCGTGACTGCGCCGGCATACCCGGGCACCTCCAGCGTGGGTCGCACGACCGGCAGCGACGGTTCGGCGAGGTCAAAGGCCGACACCACGGTGGTGGAATGCCAGGTGGAAACCCCGTTGCCGCTCACCACGCTGCGGGAGACGCTGGAGGCGGTGTAGAGCACCGAGCCCACGAGGCGGCTCTCCAGCAGGGTGCCGGGCACATCGAGCGAAGCCACGGCCCGCAGCGGGCGGGCGGCGGCATCCACCACCGTCACCTCGCTGCCGCCGCAGTAGGCTTGGCTGAGCAGCACCGCGTGGCCGCTGTCCAGCACGTACATCTGCTCGCCCTGCGCGGGGTGCTCCCAGGCGCCGACCAGCACCGGCTGATCCGGCTGCCGCACGTCCAGCAATTGCAGACCCCGCTGCTGGTTGTAGAAATAGAGAAGCCCATCCCGGAGCCGCCAGATGTCCGACTCCACCACGTCGCGTGCGGTGGTGCCGTCACCGCCGCTGGTGCTCGGGGTGGCCACCGGGCCATCCATGGTGCCGTTGCCGTAGAGCACCACCGGTCCATCCAGGCGCGTCGCCAGGTTGGTGGTGAGGGTGGCGGCGAAGACGTTGCTGCCCTGATAGAAAAACGCCGGCAGCGGCTCGCGGTCCGCCGCCTTGATGCGCACGGCCTGCATCTGCGGGGAAAGCGGCAGCGGAATATCGGTCTCACCGCCCAAGCCCTCCAGGCGAACCACCTGCCGGGGGGCCCACGCTCCCGCCCGGAGTTGGGGGCGAGTTTCCAGCGTCAGCTTGCGCAAACCGGTTGGCACTCGCACGGTGACCACCAGGTTGGTGCCGGCCACCCGCAGGCCGGAGATCACCGGTTGTTGCTCCGAACGCTGGTTGCCCGAAGGCAACTGGCCCGCCGCCGCCAGAAACCCCAACCCCAGCATTGCGGACGCCAGCCCCAGGACCGGCCAGCGACCCCATCCATTCTGCCAACGAAATATTTTCATAGCCACCTCAAGCGGGAGCACGACCAAGAAGGCCACGCCACCCACAGATTCATACTTCATTAAACCGTAGGCCCCGCGCCGGAGGCCGTCAAGGGGAAGGTAAGCCTCTGATTTATCCACCTGATTCTCCCAGGCGCTGATCAAACCATTTTTTCCACTCGCCCCCGGTGGGCGTCGCCCGCCACCGGCCATATGCCCCATCATTGGTTCGCTGGGCGCAACCGGGGGAGGCTGGCGGCTGCGATGGCTTGACCATGCCGTTTCTCCTGCTCGCTCGGCGTGTGAAAGTCCACCTGCTCCGCCAACTCGGGAAACTCCACCCGCAACACCGCCCGCGCCCAGGCCAGGATGATCTCCCCGCCCGGCCCGCTGGTCACCCGGCCCAGCACCAGCACGTTGCGCAAATCGTAAAACTCCGCGTAGTGCGCCACGGAGTAGCCCAGGTAGATTCCAACGGTTTCATAAATGCGGCGGGCCCGGGCATCGCCGTCGGCCATGAGCTTCTGCACCACTTTCAGCTTTTCCGGGAGAGGCAGGCCTTCCGACACGGTGATGCCTGCGGGGGCCAGCAGCCGCCCCACCGCCTGCTGGGAAAAATACTGGACGCCACAGCCGATATCGCCGGACCACTCGTCCCGGGGGGCCTCACGGCGGTAATCCACGGGCGTGAAGGCCAACTCGTTGAGCCAGGTGGTGATGTTGCCCTCGGCGTTGACATAACCGGCCGCCTGGCTGGTGCCCAGGGCGATCCCCAGCACGCTGTTGCGCCGCAAGGCCATGGCTCCGGCCAGCGCGGTCACCTCCCCATCATTCACCACCTCCAGCGGCACCCCTTTCCAGGCCCGCTGGATCTCCCCAAACATCCCCTTCACCCGGCTCTGGAACAGGGGGGCGGGCACCCCGCGGAACAGCGAGGCCACCTTGACCTGGTTGTTCACATACACCCCGGCCGCACTGCCCCCAATGGCATCCACGCGGGGCAGATGGGCCGCCGCCTGGCGCAGGGAGTCCATGATGCCGTCAAAGTGAAATTGCGGGTCTGTTTGGGGGTAGGGGTCCCAGACGGTTTCCTCGCTGAACACCACCTGGCCATCCACCACCGCCGCCACCTTGCGGTCACTGCCCCCGAGGTCAAAGCCGATGCGGCAGCCCTCCAGATGTCGGCCCAGCGGCTGGGTGACGGAGCGTTCGGGTGGCAGTTCCTTGGCCGCCACCACTACGAACGGGCGCTCATACACCTGTTCGCCCATCAGCCGGGCGTCAAAATGCCCGGTGGCCGTGCTGGCAAAGTGCCACTCGAGGTGGTCCACCAGGGAGGCCGGGCCATCCACCAAGACCCGGTAACCCCCGCGCGACCAGAGGAAGAACTTCACCAGGCGCTCGACATGCCGGGTGTTGGCCGCCGCCCGGGGATGGCTGTCGGGGTAGATCACCGTGGCGTGCTGGAACACGGAGCCATCCGCCTGCTCCAGGGCGAAGCGCACCGGCACCGCCGCGCCCGTGGCGCGGGCATCGGCGCGAAAGGCGCGGTTGACCAAGGAGGCCGGTTGAAAGCCGGGGTCCAGCGGCGGCGCGAGTCTCAGCGCCACCGGTTCAAAAACATCAGCGGGGTTGCTCATGGATTTTGGGGATGAAGGTTGTCGTCTATTTCTTTCGCTTGAAATCGGTGCGGGCATCTGGCCCCTCGTTGGCCCTCCCAGATTCAAAGGCCGGCAGGGTGAATTTCCAGCGCAGCGAGATGAGCCGCAGCAGGAGCGTCACCAACACGGCGGCCACCATCGTGGCGTTGAGGTCGGGCAGCCAATGCTGCATAGCTACGTACACCCCGGAACCACACAGGGAGGCTGTGGCATAATAGTACGTTTCCCGACGAAACACCACCGGGATCTCCTGCAGCAGGGTGTCGCGCAGCAGGCCGCCCGCCACGCCGGTGATCACCCCCATGGTCACCACCACCACCGGATCGCTGTGAAAGCTCATGGCCTTGCGCGCGCCGACGATGGTGAAGAGGGCCAGCGCAAACGCATCTGCCACGAGCAGTTCCGTCTCCGGCAATTCGCGGAAGCGTACCACGGCAAAGGTGGCCAGGGCGGAGATCAGGGCGTTGTACAGGAAGGTGGTATCCTGCATCCACATCACCGGCAGCGCCCCCAGCAGGAGATCGCGCAAGGTGCCGCCGCCGAAGGCGGTCACCACCGCCAGCACCAGCACGCCGAACAAATCCACCTGCTTGCCCCGCGCCGCCAGAACCCCGGAGATGGCCGAGACCGAGACCGCGAAATGCTCCAGGTAATATTGCAGGTTCATGGTCGCGATCAATCGGCACCCGCCACACGGCCCGGCAGGAGCCCCGCCCAACCGGGTTTTGGATTCCAGGCACGCCGGGCATTCAAACCGCGGTTGGCTGGCGGGCTAAATCTGTGAATAGGCGGCGGGCTTGAGCACGGTGTTCGTGATGCCGCGGATGACCTTGCTATCCGCATACTCCGGCATGGTGCGCAGCCGCTGCCATTCAGGGTGTTTGCCGAACCGGCCCCAGCCGGCCTTCATATCCTCCGGGCTTTCAAAGCCGAGCATGTAGGTGAGGTTGGGGAGTTTGGCCCCGAACAGCACCTCACCGAAGAAGACCGGGGCCAGCCCCACCTCCCGGAAGATTTTCAGTTCGCCGCCGTCGTTGAACATCTCGATCTTTTTCTGGCCGGTCTGGACGCTGGGGCTCTCGTAAATGCGCAGTTGAAACACCCGGTTGGGACCCTTCACCGGAGTCTCCACCTTGGGCATGCCGGAAAAGGCGCGCATCAGCCAGCTTTCCACCTCCTTGTAAGGCGGAGCGGATTTCGGCCCCTTGATGAAATCTCCGGCCTTGGCGGTGTAGGCGGCATCGGCCAGCAGCTTCTGGGTGGCTCCGGCAGCCGCCTCGACGCTGGCATGCGGGATGAGGACATACGCGGGCGAGAATTCCTTGAGATCAAAAAAGACGCCCACCGGCTGGCTACCCAGGCGGTTCAGCGCCGGGATGGCGGCCTCTTGCAGGTAGGTTTCAAAGGCGGCGCGCTGGCCTTCGTTTTCAAAGGTGTATTTCTGCAGCTCCAGGTATTGGCGGCCGGATGCTGCCTGCGCCTGGGTGGTGGCGGTGCCCAGGGTGGCCAATCCGGCGGCGCCGGACAGGGTAAGGAAGTGGCGTCGATTCATAATCAGTTTGTGTTGCAGCCATAGCCTTTACGGATTTGCGGGCGGAACGCAACACCGAAATGCCAACCAAAAATCCGTTGTGGTTGTAATCACCCCTTGACCACGGGCGCGGCGGGGGTTTCCTCCGCGGTTGCCCCTTCGCCTTTGTGGTCCTTGGCCAGCAGCACGTAAATGGAGGGGATCACCAGCAGGGTGAAGATCGTGCCCAGGGCCATGCCGGCGACGATCACAATGCCGATGGAATTGCGCGCGGCCGCTCCGGCCCCGGAGACGAGGGTCAACGGGAAGTGGCCGCAGATGGTGGCGGCGCTGGTCATCAGCACCGGGCGCAGGCGCACGGCGGCGGCCTCGCGGGCGGCCTGCACCTTGGTGCGGCCCCGCCGTTGGAGGGCGTTGGCGAATTCCACGATCAGGATGCCGTTTTTGGAGACCAGGCCCACCAGGGTGACCAGGCCGACCTGGGAATAGATGTTCAGGGTGGTGGTCCAGCCGTCCGTCCAAAACGGGGTGTTGGGATTGGGCATTTTCAGGAAGCAGAACAGCAGCGCGCCAAACATCGCCAGCGGCACCGAGCCCAGCAGAATGATCAACGGGTCGCGGAAGCTGTTGAACTGCGCGGCCAGCACCAGGAAAATCAGGGTGAGGGCCAGCAGGAAGGCGGGCAGAAACTTGCTCCCCTCCACCCGCAGTTGGCGGGATTCGCCGGTGTAGTCCAGCTTGTAGCCCTCGGGGAGGATCTGCTGCGCCTCGGTTTCCAGGAACCGCAGGGCCTCATCCAGCGGGCGGATGGTGACGCCGCTGATCTTCACCGCGTTGAATTGCTGGAAACGGTTGAGCGTGCGGGGGCCGGTTTTCTTCTTCAGGGTGGCAAATGTGCTCAGCGGCACCAGGTGGCCGTTGGGGCCTTTGACGTAGGTGGATTCCAACTGCTGCGGATTCAGCCGGTCGATGCGTTTGATCTGGGGGATGACCTTGTAGCTGCGCCCATCCAGGTTGAAGCGGTTGACAAAATTGCCACCCACCAGAGCCGCCAGGTCGCTCCCGACCGTGGCCATGTTCAGCCCAAGGGATGCGACCTTGTCGCGGTCCATCACCAGCTCCACCTCCGGCTGATCCAGCTTGGTGTCAATGAGCGGGGGAAAGGCGAACATGCCGCTGGCGGTCGCCTTCTGCTGGAGCTGCTCGGCAAACTTCAGGATGAGTTCCGGTTCGGCGGTGGCGCCGATGACAAACTCCACCGGGAACTGGCCGCCGCCGGGCAGCGCGGGGGGCGTGACCACAAAGCTGCGGATGCCGGGAATGGCACTGACCTTCTTCTGCACCTCGGGGATGATGGCAAAGACGGTGCGTTTGCGCTCGCCCCACGGCTTGAGCACCAGGCCGCCAATGCCGTTGTCCGGAAAGGTGAGCTGGAAGGTCCGGCTGGCCTCGGGTGTGCTCAGCAGGGCGCGGCCCATGGCGTCCGTGTAATGCGCCGTCTGATCAATGGTGGCATCCGCCGCCGCCTCCACGACACCGAAGATGATGCTTTGATCCTCCATGGGGGCCAGCTCCACGCTGGACATCATGAAGAGCGGAATGGAAAGAAGGCTCAGGCTGATCCAGACGATATAGACGGCCGGCCGCGCCGAGAGGGTGGCCGCCAGCACCCGGTCATACACCCGGCGCAGCCAGTCAAAGCCGTGGTTGATGCGGCCGGTCAGCCCGTGTTCTTCCCGGTCGGCGCTCAGCAGCTTGGCGGACATCACGGGAGAGAGCGTCAAGGCGACCACGCCGGAGATGAACACGGCGCCCGCCAGGGTGAAAGCAAACTCCCGGAACAGCGAGCCGGTGAGGCCGCCCTGGAAGCCGATGGGCGCATACACCGCCGCCAGGGTGATGGTCATGGCGATGACCGGGCTCACCAGCTCGCGCGCGCCCAGCAGGGCCGCATTCAGCGGAGTCTGCCCCTCCCGGATGTGGCGCTCCACATTCTCGACGATGACGATGGCATCATCCACCACCAGTCCGACGGAGAGCACCACGGCCAGCAGGGTCAGCAGGTTCAGGGTGAATCCGAACACCTGCATCAGGAAAACCGCCCCGATGAGCGAGATGGGAATGGCGACCAGCGGCACCAGCACGGAGCGCAGCGAGCCCAGGAACAGGAAAATCACCACGGCCACAATGAAGAGCGTCTCGGTGAGGGTTTTGATGACCTCATTGATGGCGTCATCAATGTACTTGGTGGCATCGTACGCGATGCGGCCGCCCATGCCGGAGGGCAGCTCCTTTTGGATTGAGGCCATCTCCTTGCGCACGCGCTTGATGACATCGAGGGAGTTGGCGTTGGGGAGCACCCAGACGCCCATGAACACGGCCCGCTCGCCGGTGAACCGCACCTCGGTGTCG
The DNA here is from genome assembly GCA_903930345.1 of uncultured Verrucomicrobiota bacterium. Lineage (GTDB taxonomy): Bacteria > Verrucomicrobiota > Verrucomicrobiia > Limisphaerales > CAIYYI01 > CAIYYI01. The sequence continues at coordinate 15,912 of CAIYYI010000684.1, read as the reverse complement.
TAATCCTCCGCCCCCAGCGCCACGTCCGCCACATCGCTCAGCCGCACCAGGTTGTCGCCGGTGCGCTTGACGACCAGGTTGCGGAACTCCTCCACGCTGCGCAGGTCGGTGTTGGCGGTGAGGTTCACCTGCACCAGGGCCCCCTTGGTGCGGCCCACGGCGGAAAGAAAGTTGTTGGCCGCCAGCGCCTCCCGCACCTGGGCGGGGTTCATGTTCAGCGCCGCCAGGCGGTCCGCCTTCAACCAGATGCGCATGGCAAAGCTGCGCCCGCCCAGAATGTCCGCCCGCTGCACCCCCTCCAGCGCCGAGAGGCGGGGTTGCACCACGCGCACCAGATAATCGGTGACCTGGTTGGCCTCCAGGATGTCCGAGGTGAAGCTCAGGTAGGCCGAGGCAATCTGGGAGTCGGCGGTCTCAATGTTCAGGGTGGGCACCTCCGCCTCGGGCGGAAGGTTGTTGCGCACCTGATCCACCTTCGAGCTGATCTCGGCCAGCGCCTTGGTGGGATCGTAGTTGAGCTTGAGCCGGATCTTGATGGTGGAGAGCCCCAGCCGGCTGTTGGACTCAATGTATTCGATGCCGTCCGCCGCCGCGACCGCCCGCTCCAGCGGGGTGGTGATGAACCCGCGCACCAGCTCCGGGCTGGCCCCCACATACACCGTGGTGAGGGTCACCATCGCGTTGTCGCTGCGCGGATACTGCCGCACGTTCAGCGAACGGATCGCCTGAAACCCGGCGATGAGGATCACCAGGTTGACCACCAGCGCCAGCACCGGTCGGCGGATGAAGATGTCGGTAAATGACTTCATGACGAGGCGCGCTGGTTAGCTGTCCGACGGACGGGGTTCGGTGGCGGATTTCGGGGCCAGCGTGTTGTTCTCCACCACCGGCATCCCGTTGCGCAGCTTGAACAATCCCGCCCCCACAATCCTCTCCCCGGCCTTGAGCCCGGATTGGACGCTGATGTAATCCCCCCGTGTGCGGCCGGTGCGGACGAACTGCTGCCGCACCGCCAAGCCCGCCGGTTGATTGGTGGTGGCCGCGTGGGGTTCGATGACGTACACGGAATCCCCATACGGCGCGCTCAGCACCGAGGTGGCCGGAATGACCAGGACCTGGTGCTCGCCGGGGAGAAGCACCTCCACCCGGGCAAACATTCCGGGGCGCAGCAGATGCCCCGGATTTTCCAGCGTGGCCTGCAGGCCCACGCTGCGGGTCGCCTGGTCCAGGTCGGGATTGATCGCGGTCAGTGCCCCCACAAAACGCTTTTCCGGGTAGGCATCCGTGACCAATTCCACGCGCATCCCGGTCTTCAGCTTCGCCAGTTCCTGCTGCGGCAGGGAGAAATCCGCATACACCGGCGAGAGTGCCTGGAGCGAGACGATCGGTTTGCCGGTTTCCAGGTACTGCCCCAGGTTGATCAGCCGGATGCCCAATTGACCCGCAAACGGGGCCCGGATGGTTTTCTTGGCAATGGTCGCGCGGATGTTGTCCCCGTTGGCCTGGGCCTGCTTTAGGGTGGCCTCGGCCGTGTCGAGGTCGGATTGCGACACGGTGTTGTCATTTTTCAGGGTGCGCATGCGGGCCAGGTTCAGGCGGGCCAATTCGGCCTGCGCCTCCACGGCGCGCAGTTGGGCGTCCTCCGAGGAGGTGTCCAGGCGCACCAGCAGGGCATCTTTGGCCACGACCGCGCCGGATTCAAAGGCGATCTCCCTCACGGTGCCGGGCACATCGGGCGTCATGGTGACCCCCTGCACGGCATTGATGGTGCCGATGGCGGTGAGGGATTCCTTCCAGGTGTCCGCGCGGACCTCCACGCTGGAGACCGTCTCTGGCGGTGGCAGCATGGTTTTGGCCCCGGCGATCATCTTTTGGATTTGGAGGTATTTCACCCCGCCCAGGGTGCCGAGGATCAGCGCCACCAGGAAAAGGGCGGAGAGGATTTTGAGTTTCATAATGGGTTGTAAAATGGGAGGGGATTCAGGGTTGACGTTCCAGGCCCCGGAGCAGGGCGTTGATCATCAGTTCGGCGGTTTGGGGCGCGGAATGCCATTGGATCCATTTGCTTTCCCGTTTGGTCAGGTGCAGCGAGACCACCCCGTGCACGCACGCCCAGAACACCTGGGCCACCAGGTTGGCATCCTTGAACTCCGGGCGCAGGCGGTGGGCGTCAATGGATTCCTGCAGGGCCAGCATCAGGAAGGCGAAGCCGTCCTCGTTTGGGTTGCCCCGTTCAATGCGCACCTGGTGCGGTTCGGGCTCCGGCCGCGGGGTCATGAACATCAACCGGTAATGCTGGGGGTGCCTCAGGCCGAAATCGACGTAGGCAATGCCCGTCTGGCGCGTCCGCTCGACCGGATCCGCGATTTTGGCAAGCCGCTGGATGGAGTCGGACAGTTTCCGAAAGTCATTCTCGCACAGCTCCAGCAGCAGGGATTCCTTGTTGGGAAAATGGTAATAAAGGGCGGTGGCGGTGTAGCCGATCTCGCGGCCGATGGCGCGCATGGTGACCGCCTCGTAGCCGTGCCGGGTGAAAAGCCCCCGGGCCGCGTCAAGGATTTGCGCGTGCAATCTGGTTTTGGCTTTCGCCCGGCGGTCTGTGGAATCCATAGCTCCGTTCCGATTCTAACGGCGTTAGAAACTAGCGCAGGCAAGGGAGGGTTGTCCAGCGGATAAAATCAACGGCGCGCGGGGCTGGGCGAGTTGACTCAAAATAACAGACACCGAAGGGGGAAAGCTCATTGGAATCAGGACAGGCGAGTAGGGACTGACGAAGGAAAAACAAAAGAAAACATCCTTGCCTGCGGGCGGCACAGGCCTAACGTGGCGGGACATGACCACGATGGAAAAGCAACACCTCCCCCCCGGCCTGGCCTTGCAGCGTCATGGCCTCCCCTTTGTCTGGCCCCCCTTTGTCTGGCTCTTGCCTTTGATTCTGATGGTCATTTGCGCCCTGGCACAGACGCCGACCAAGCAGACCGGGGTGCCGGTCAGCTATGCGCTTCCGATGACGGGGCCGTTGCCGCAGACGTACCGGGTCACCCTGGCCATCGTTGACCCCAAAAACCCCGATTGGATCATCAGCCAGTTTGCCGCCGGGGTGGTGCGGACGGTGACCGCCGAAAACGGCGGGAGGTTTTCCGAGGTGTGGGACGGGTTGGATGACAACCTCATGCCGGTTCCCCCGGGGGATTTTGCCGTAAAGGGCATCCTCATGCCCGCGCGCCAATGGCGGGTGGACCAGGAGTGGCACAGCATCACCCCGAAGTTTGCGGGCGGCGCTTCCCCGTGGCTGCCCTCGCCGGAGCAGTGGCAGAAGCCCGAGCCCTTCGGGGGCGATCCGGTCGGCGCACCGCTCCGGGATGTGGCGGTGGGGACCAACGGCATCGCGGTCTTTTATTATGAGTACCTGGAGAATGGGCAGAACAATCCCCTGTTGGATCTGAACCAGCCGGTGGGTTATGGGCAGTTCCGGCGCGCGTTTGCCTCCGGCGGGGCGGCGGGGGGCACGAGCGTGACCACGGATGGGGAAGCGGTCTGGGCGTACTCGACGGATGGGGGGCCGAAGTTTGTCTATCGCGCGGATGGGAAGTCCTTTGGCACCAGCCACGGGGCGAACCGGGCGAACTCCTACCGGCCCGCTGGCCCGGTCACGGCGATGGCCTGCGCGCCCACGGGGACGGCGGGCCGGATGACCGTGTTTGTCGCCCAGCGGGGGAAGGTTGAGCCGGATGACCGGATCACCGTCCATGAGGGTGGCAACGGCGCCGTGCTGGCGGAGTTGCCACTGGCCCGGCCGCTCGGACTGGCGGTGCAGGGCGGCTCGCTCCTGGCGCTCCACGGGGAGGGGACCAGCCTGGCGGTGAGCGCGATGACTCTTGTGAACGGGCTGCCGTCCGGGGCCTGGGCGAGGTTGTTCACCGTTCCGCCCGGCATCCAGCCCGCCGATTTGGAGGCGGACAGCCACGGGCGGCTTTATCTCAGCGATCCGGTGGCCAACCGGGTGTACCAGCTTGATCGGGCGGGGAAGGTGCTGCGCACGTTTGGCCGGCTCCCGGCCCAGCAGCCGGGCAGGTATGATGCGGAGACATTCATGTCCCCGGCCAAGCTGGCCACGTGGAGGGATGCGCAAGGGCAGGACCGGTTGCTGGTGGTGGAGCAGGCGGGGCCCAACCGGGTCACGGAATGGAGCGCCGAGGGCGGGCTGCTGCGGGAGTTCCCCAGCCTGCAGACCAGGGCGAACGACGGCTACGGCAATGATCCGGAGCACCCTGAGCACATCTATCTGCCCGGCCACCAGGGCTGGCTCACCCGTTACCGGGTGGATCACGCCACCGGCAAATGGACAGTGGACGCGGTCTGGCCGTATGAGGAGAAGGAGCCGCGCACGCCGGGCATGGATCGCGTGCAATTCATCCGCGTGAACGGCCGCGCCTATCTCGCGTGCCGCCGCTCGTTCAACCTCTTCCGCTTTGATGGGGACCGGCTGCTGCTCTCCGCCGCTGTGTTGAAGGAGAATAAAACCAAGGGCTGGCCCGCCGGGCTCTGGCATGATGCGAATGGCAACGGCCACGTGGAGGAGGCGGAGATCACGCCCACCGCCACCCCGGCCGGGGTGATCTCCTATCACGGCCAAAACTGGCTCGAAGACCTCTCCCTGCTCGCGCCCGCCCAGGGCAGCCGGGATGTGTGGCGGCTGGCACCCGCCGGGTTTGACCCGCACGGCAACCCCATCTTCAAGGAATGGAAAAAATTGCTCACCGATCCGGTCTTCGCCGCCCGGAGCGCCGGAACCGCTGATGCGATCCACGGCGGCAACGAACTCGCGGAGAGCTTCAGCAGCGACTGGTTCAGCGCGGATGGCTCCCTGGCGGAGGGCTTTTACGTCCAGGCGCGCGGGGGCCGGAACTTCAGCGCGAACGAGGGGGCGCAGCACAAGATCACCCGCTACACACCCGACGGCGCGGGTGGCTGGCGGCTGAAGTGGCGCACCGGCCGAAGCGCGCTGCAGGGGCTGGCCCAGCCGGGTGAGATGTACGGCGCCATGAGGGTGCGCCGCCCCATCAACGGGCTGCTCAGCATCGTGGACCAGTCCCGCTGCGGGGTGCTGCTTTACACCGAGGAGGGACTCTATGTGGATACGCTCTTTCCGGATGGCCGCCGATTCAAGCCGGACACCGTCGGCGTTTATGCCCAGCCGGGCGAGTTCTTCGGCGGCGCCATTTTCCCGAACCGGTCGAACGGCCGGATCTATCTGGCGATGGGAAAATACTCCCCGCTCCTCTTCGAGGCGGAGGGCTGGTCGCTCACGGAAAACCCGGTGCGGCCGCTGACCACGCTGCCGAAGGAGGTGAGCATCACCGCGGCCCAGACGGCCTCCCCACCCGAGCTGGCACTGAGCCTGCGCGGCGGCGCGGGGGTGGCCAAGCTCGCGCGCTTTGCCCCGGCGCTGGGCGAGGTGGCCATGGATGGTTCGGTGCGGGGTTGGGAAGCAGGTGAGCCCGTGCTTTTCCAGGCGGACGGGGACCACACCGTGGAGGTACGCTGCCTCTACCGGCCCGACCAGTTGCTCCTGCGCTGGCGCGTGCGGCTCGCGACGAGGTTCGAGCCGAAGGCCCTGCCGCCGCCGGAGCGGATCTTCACCCATGACCAGCTCGCGGACACAGTCAGCTTTTATGTGCAAGGGGATCTCCAGGCCAAGCCAAATGGTCCGCCAGCGGGCCGCTCCGGTGATGCGCGGCTGGTCTTCGGCATCTTCCGGGATCCGCGCGGGCAGGTGCAGACGGTGGGGGTGGGCTTTTATCCTGAGTGGACAGGCGCGGGCCAGGCCAGCCCGCAGGTCTATCGGACCCCGGTGGGGCAGGCCCGGTTTGCGCACGTTGGGCCGATCCCGGGCGCGCAGATGGGCCATGCCGTGGAGGCCGATGGCAAGGGCTTTGTCGTGGTGGCCGAGATCCCGCGTGCGGCCATCCCCCGGCTCAACCAGCCATTCGCAGGGGGCTTCCGCACGCTGGTGAATTTCGAGGCCACCCTGGGCGGGCACAACAAGTTCTGGTGGGCCAACCGCGACGGGTCCGCCAGCCGGGAGACCTATGATGAACCGACCGAGGCCCGGCTTTATCCCGGCTCCTGGGCGCCGGCGGAATTCCAAGGTTTGGAGGGCGGTGTGCTGGTGCGTCACTGGCTCATCTGCGGCCCCTTCGGCGGCCCCGGGGCCGAACAGTTCAAGACCGATCCGAACGGGATCATTTCCAGCACGAAAAAGGACATGAAACAGGCCGTGCGCGAGTTTTGCGAGGCGGCCAAGTATCCGCCCGACGACGGTAAGGTGGACCCGAAAGCCGTCTTTGCCGGGGAAATGGTCAGGGGCTACTGGGCGGCTCCGGGCCGGGTTGGCTGGAAGCCGGCCCGCACGGCCGAGCTGGACACCCGTGTGCGGCTCGGCGGGGGCGGACAGGTCTGGTACGCGGCGACCTGGGTCCATGCGCCCGCCGCGACCGAGCTGACATTCCGGTTCCAGGGCCACGACCAGACCCACCTGCGCTGGCATCTCAACGGTGAACTGGTGCCGGTGCGGCCCGCTGATTACGCCCGGGCAGATGATCAGCATCACCCCATCGCGGTGAAAACACTCGTCCTGCGCCCCGGATGGAACCAGGTCCTGGTGCGGGCCTATTGCACCGGATACCCGCCCTTGCGCGTCGGCCTGGTGCTGGATGGGCCGCCGGAAAAACTGTGGCCGCTGCAGCTCTCAGGAGAGGATTGCCCTCCTGGCCAAAGCATGACAGGATCGCCGCCATGAAGCCGCTCCGTTGGATGATTGCCGGATGTCTGGTCGCGGTCCCCGTCTTCGGGGCGTCGTTGCCGGTCAACCTTGCGCCGCAGGCGCGGATCACGGCCTCCTCCGAATACAACCGCCAGTACCGGGCGGCATTCGTTGCGGATGGCCGGATTCCGGAGGCGCTGGGCCGCCAGGATGTGGACCAGGCCTGGTGCGTCCAGGGGGAAACGCACCGGCAAGGTGCGGAGATCACCTTCCAGTGGCCGCAGCCGGTCACGGTGGGGGAGCTGGTCTATCACGGGCGCACGGCCTGGATGCTGACGGAGTGCTGGAAGGATTATGAGGTCCGTCTGCCGGACCAGGCGGCACCCCTCAAGACCGGCCGGCTCCAGATGACCGCCGGGCCGCAACGGATCAGCCTGCCCCAGCCGGTGTTGACGGACCGCCTGTCCCTCCGCTTCCTCAGCTCGCATGGCGGGCTGAATCCCGGGGCGTCGGAAATCCGGATATTCCCCCGCGCTCTGACGGAGGAGGAGGGACGCCAACTGGCACCCACGGGGGAGGCATCCCTGGAGCGGGTGGATGCCGGGCGGCTGGCCGAATTGATCGCCGAGCTGGAGCAGATCCATGGCGTGAAATATGCCGCCGCCGCGCGGCACCGCACGGAGCTGGCCGCGCTGCGGCAACCGCAGGCGGCCGGGGCGGAGGTGGCGGAGGCGCTGGCGCGGCTGCAGCGGGAGGTGCTGCTGTTCGACACCGACGAGGCGGTGGTGATCGCCCGGCGGGAGATCAACGCCACCCATGTCTATACGTACCACAACGAGGATTTCAACGCGGGGGGCGGGCTTTACCGGGTCTCGCTGCACCGGCCCGAGGTGCCGCCGGTGGAGCTGGCGGCGGCCGGAGCGGGCCAGATGCTGGACTGCGACGTGAGCCACAATGGCCGGACGGTCCTGTTCAGCCTGCGCCAAAGCGGCACGGAGGGCTACCACCTGTGGCAGGTGGGGAGCGATGGCGGCGGGCGGAAGGCGCTGACCGCCGGGGAATGGCACGACTACAACGGGTGCTGGCTGCCGGATGGCGGGATCGTGTTCGTCAGCACCCGGCAGGCGCAGTTCGCCTACTGCTGGAACTCCCCCGTGGGCATCGTTCACCGGATGAACGCGGATGGGACGCAGGTCCGGCCGCTCTCGGCCAATTATTTGAATGACTTCACGCCGTATCCGCTGGCGGACGGGCGCATCCTCTACAGCCGCTGGGAATATGTGGACAAACCGGCCATCCCCATCCAGAGCCTCTGGACGATCAACCCGGATGGCACCGGCCTGGCGGGATATTTTGGCAACCGCGTGATCTCCCCCGGCACCTTCATGGAGGCCCGGCCCATCCCCGGGACCACCCGGATCATCTGCACCATGACCGGCCACAACGGCCCGGCCCGGGGCGCCATCGGGGTGATTGACCGCACGCGCGGGGTGAACGCGCAGGAGGCGATCTGGAATGTGACGCCGGAGGTGAGAATTCCCGCCGCGCAGGACGGGAACGGGAATTTTGAGGGGGCCAAGCCGTACAGCAGCCCGTATCCGCTGGACAGCGCGCGCTTCCTGGTCTCCGCGCGCGGTCCGGTGCTGGTGCGGGACTTCACGGGCAAATGCGTCTCCGTGGCCCTGGCCGCGCCGGGGGACGGACGGCAGTACTTCGGGATGCAGCCGCTGCGCCCACGCGCCACGCCGCCGGTGACGGCCTCCCGCATTGATCCGGACCTGGCGCAGCGGAACCGGGCGGTGCTTTATTTGCAGGACGTTTACAACGGGCTGGAGCCGCTGGTGAAGCGGGGGGAGATCAAGCGCCTGCGGATCGTGCATGAGATGGCCAAGAGCGTGCGCATCCACCCGGACAAGCGGGCGTTCGGGTTCCAGTTTCCGGTGATCTCGGCCGGGGCGACCTACGCCGCCAAGGACGTGCTGGGAGAGGTGGCGGTGGAGGAGGATGGCTCAGCCAATTTCGAAGTGCCGGCGGGGCTGCCAATCTATTTCATCGCGCTGGATGCCCAGGGCCGTGCGCTGCAGCGGATGCGCAGCTTCACCCACCTGGCCGCCGGGGAGGTGCAGGGCTGCGTGGGCTGCCATGAGCACCGGGGGAGCGTGGTGCGGGCGACGGCGCAAACCCTGGCGCTGCGCCAGGCGCCCCAGAAGATCGTGCCGCCGGAGTGGGGCCCGGGCGGGTTCGAGTATGCGCGGGTGGTGCAGCCGGTGCTGGACCAGCACTGCGCAAGCTGCCACAGCGGGGCGAACGCGCCGCAGCAGGTGGACCTGAGCGGGGACACAACCGATTACTTCAACGTCTCCTACGAAACGCTGGCGCGGGGGCGGCGCAAGGCCGGCGAGGCCCAGTGGGACAGCCCTTATGTGAGCTGGATCCCGACCTACAACGGGTTTGAGACCAACATCCTGGAGATTCGCCCGCTCGCCTGGGGATCGCCGAAGAGCAAGCTGGCGGATCTGCTCCTGAAAAATCACCCGGATGCCGTCGGGCAGCCCCGGATCCAATTGCCCGAGGCCGCGCGCCGGCGGGTGCTGGCGTGGATCGACCTGAACATCCCGTATTATGGCAGCTCCGAGACCAGCAACCCGGAAAGCCAGGGGAGCCGGAGAGTATACCCGCCCGCGCTGGACCAGACCCTGGCGGAGGTGGCCGCGCGCCGCTGCGCGGGCTGCCACGAGGGGGGCCGGATACCGCGCCCGTTCTGGACCCGGATCACGAACCCGCAATTGAACCGTTTCCTGTTGGCCCCGCTGGCCCGGGCGGCGGGCGGCACCGAGGCGTGCGGCCGCGCGGTGTTCGCCTCCACGAGCGATCCGGATTACCAGGCGGTGCTGAAGACCTTTACTCCCGCCCTGAAGGAAATGGCGGAGCGCCCGCGCATGGACATGGCGGGTGCCCGGCCAGACTTGGGCGTGAACCGGTCGTGCAAGTGAGGGTTAGCGATCGGTTGCCAGGGTGCGGATTTCGGCGGGGGTGAGGGCGCGGTCGTAGAGCTGCACTTCGTCCAGCAGGCCGGTGAAGTGAGCGGGGTGGCCCGGCTCGTAGCCGCCCAGGCAGAGGGGGGCCTCGCTCGGGTTGACCGGGCCGGGCCGCTCCAGGGTGCCCTGCTCACCGCCATCCACGTAGAGGCGCATAGTGCGGCCATCGAAGGTGCCGGCCAGGTGGACCCACCGGCCGACAGGCAGCGGAGCGGAGGCCTTGAGGTGGTGGCTCCAGTCGGTCTGCGGCACTTCAAAGCAAGGGCGGCCTCCCAGCACGCCCAGGCGATAGCCGGCGGCGGTGTGGCCCGCCACGACGCGGTTGATGAACCAGCGGTTGTCCTGGTTGGCCACGGCGGTTTTCACCCAGCAGGAGAGCGTGAGCGCGTCTGCGGGGGAGAGCAGGCGATGGTTTTCCACGCGTACCGTGCCGCCATCGCAGACGAGGGCAGCCCCGTTCAGGCCGTTGGTGCGGGCGGCGCCGTGCAGCCGGCCGCCGAGGCGGTGGCCCGCATAATCCAGCGTCACCTGGTTGGTCGAGGCCTCATCAAAGGCCCACCAGGCGACGAGGCCGGTGGGGTGTTTCCCGGGCTTGGTGGCCGGGCGGGCGAGTAGCCGGCGCGACTCCTCGGCCACGCGGGCCTGCTCCCGGTAAGGGGTGTCATACGGGCCGCAGCCGATGTCCTCGGGGAGCAGGTCCACATGGTCTGCGGGCGCGGTGGAGAAAACGCGGCGGACGGCGTCAAGGTAGCCGAACCCATACTCGCGATACGGGGCGAGGTAGTGGCCTTCGCCCCACTCGTTCCAGTTGTCGAGGAGGAGCAGGCGGCTGCCAAGCTGGTTGGCGGGGAGGGTGGTGATGAAATCGCGGGCCTGGCGGAGCAGCGACTCGAAGTCCGCCGGGGGGAGCTTCCAGATGCTGCCTTCGTCGCGCCAGCCGCTCCAGGCCTGGGAGACGGTCACCACCTGAGGGAGGATGTCCAGCTCCTGCGTTTTGCGGATGGATTTCAGCTGGGCGGCGATGGCCTGCGCCGGGGCTGGGCTGTTGGGGATCCCCCAGCAATAGGCGAAGGTGTAATCGAGGCCGAGCTCGCGCATCAGCTGGAGATGCTTGGGATCAAGCCCGCGGTATTCGCCGAGGAGGTGGAGCCCGGCGAAGCCCGCGCCGCGGCAGACCTGGCGCATGCGGTCGAAGGCCTGTCGGACGTTGGCCACGCTGCCCAGGTCCTGCACCAGGTACTCCGGCCGGTAGATGAAGAGGAGCGGCTGATTGTCCACCTTCAGGTAGCCCGGGTGCTGGAAGTAGTTGGTCATCCAGTAGGGGAGCAGGTGGGTGAAGAGGTCGCGTTCATCCGCCACGCCGGCGTGGCCGCGCGACTGGTTTTCCCACATGATGGTGAACTTCATCCGGCCGGCGAAGCGCGACTTGAAGAGGGCATCGTGGATCGCGCTGCCGTACTGGATCTTCACCGCACCGCCCTGGCTGGTGCGGTACCAGCAATAGACAAAGAAGGAGATGCCGTGTTCCACGGCCCACTTCGTTTCCCAGTCGGAGACCTCTGGGCTCTCCTGCGCGTAGAAGCCGAGGGCGGGGGTGCGCTCGGGGTGCTTGAGGACGTTGGCCCACATGTAGGGCTTGTCGGCCTCCCAGAGGGGGCAGTGGTGCGCCCCCACGAGCACCCGGGTGGGGGCCGGGACCGGGTCCGGGAGGTAGGCGAGGGAGCGCGCCTCCAGGGCGGGGAGGAAATCCAGGGCCAGGGTGGCATTGGTGACCGGCAGGTCCCCGGCGGTCACCTGCAACTGGAGCGTGCAGGGGCCGGGTGCGTCGGCCTCAATCATCCAGGAGAAGGTTCGGGATTCGCCCGGCTCCAAGCGGGCGGCCGGGGCGATCTTCGAGCCCACGAGCCGCACCCCTGCTGGCAGCACCAGGCTGGCCCGAGCCGACAGGCTGGCCGCGCCGGTGTTCTCCAGCATGACCGCGATGGGGGCTGGGCGGCGGGCTCGACTGAGGGGTTTGACGGGCAGGAAGCGGCTGACGAGCAGCGCCTCAGGTTCGGCGGCGGATCCGCCCAGGGCCAGCAGGAACAGGAGGCAGACTAGCCACAACAGCCTGTGGCAGGGCGTTTTGAGGGATGTGCGGATTTTCATGGTCTCTCTCCCCTTCTAGACCTGCGGCAGCGGCTCCACGCCGCTGAGTTTCGAAACACAAACATGTCGGATCACTGGGCCGGGGCTGGCGTTTGTGACTGCAAAGCAGGTGGAGAAGCCAGCCACCACGTTGCTGGTATAGCCGAGAAGAGTTAGGGTGGGGTTTGGCGTGGGCAACGGAAGACGTCTTCTGGGAGTCGTCAAGAGGACAGCGATTCCGGTTGCAAACAGAATAAAGACGATAGGAGCTACTTTGCGCATTTGCTTGTGACCGTCGAACTACATTATCGGTGAATTTTTTCCACTTCAGCAGATGTCAGGCGACAAACACGGAATTGGTGCCAAGATGGTCGTTCATGCGATCACCTTAGGATGTCAGGGGCAAAAAGACAACCGCGATAACCGAAGTCTGCTGGCCCGCTGCCCCATCAGTGCGCGATCAATCAGATTCCCCGTTGCATCCAAAGGGATTGGGGCCAGCCGGGTGGTGCTGGTTTGCCCACTCAGATCCCAGGCCGGGGGATGACTTGCAGGCCCCAGGGGTCCGGGGCGGTGGCGAAGGAGAGCACTCCCTCGCGGACGCCCACGCCCACAAAGGGATCGTTGGCGGCCAGCAGGTGGCCATCCAGATCCAGGTAATCACAGAGGCCCGCCAGATGGGCGGCGGCGCTGATGAGCAGGCTGGATTCCAGCATGCAGCCGAACATGGTCCGCAGCCCCAGGGCGCGCGCCTCCCGCAGGGCGGCCCGGGCGGCCAGCAGCCCGCCGATTTTCACCAGCTTGACGTTGATGCCGTGAAAGAACGGGGAGCAGGCCGCCACATCCCCCGCCAGCCGGCAGGATTCATCCGCGATGAGCGGCAGGGGTGAGCGGGCTTTCAGCCACGCCTGATCCTCCGGGCGGGCGCCGGCCGGCAGGGGCTGCTCCACGAATTCCACGCGGCCATCGGCGGCGAGCCAGTCCAGTTGCCGCGCGGCCAGCTCGCAGTCCGCCCAGGCCTCGTTGGCATCCACCCGCACGGTTTTTTCCGGGGCCACCGCGCGCAGGGCGGCGAGCATCCGGCGGTCCGCCTCCTCCCCCGCGCCGAGCTTGAGCTTCAGGATGGGGTGCTCGGCGGCGTCCGCGACTTTCTGGCGGATGAGGTCGGGCTCGGCGATGCCGATGCTGAAGGAGGTGACGTGGCGGCCCTCGGTGAAGGGGACGCCGAGCCAGGCGTGGGCGGGCTGGCGGGCGAGGCGCGCGGCCCCGTCCACCAGGGCCACCTCCACGGCGGCCTTGGCGGCGTGATCACCCGGGCTCAGCGTGTCCAGATAGGCGCGGCTGCCCGGCACATCATGGAAGGAGAGCCGCGTGGGATTCACCCGCTGCAGGAATTGGCCGACGGAGTCCGGGGTTTCACCGTAATGGCGCGAGGGGGCGGTTTCGCCCCGGCCGAGGCGGCCGCCGGCGTCGCGCAGCTCCAGCAGCACAAGGGAGAACTCGCCAATGCCCAGAGGCGAGGCGGAGCGCGCAATGCGCCACGGCTGCGCCAGTTTTAACTGGAAACGGCGGTGCTGAAGTTGCATGCGGCCGCGCGCGGCTGCTATTGGCCGGCCACCCGCTTGGGCTGGGCCTGGTCATACTCCGGCTGGCTCACGGATTTCGCCTCGTGCAGGAATACAAAGATGCCTTTCTTGTTGCCCACGATGATGTCGGGCAGCCGGTCGCCATTGATGTCTGCGGCGGCCACCTGGGTGCCGACGCCACTGTTGTCATCCACCAGGTGCGGTACGAAATCAACCGTCCCGTTGGCCCCGCGCCTGGTTTGGAACCAGTAGAGCACGGCCGGGGCGCCCGGCTCGTCATCGCCGGTGGGGCCGTGGGCCCAGAAGCGTTTGCCGGTGACGATGTCCTTGATGCCGTCCCCATCCATGTCCACGAGGTCAATGGCGTGGATCTGGGAGAACTTCACGCCGTACGGGCTTTCCGCCGGGGTGCGGTTGACGATGAGGTTCTGTTGGAAGGAGATCTGGCCATCGGTGCGGGTCTGGCGGTACCAGGCCAGGCCGTAGTTGTGGGGGGCCAGGGTGGTGAGGATGTCATTCAGGCCGTCGCCGTTGAAGTCATAGGCGTACATCTGGGCGGAGCCGGTCTTGGGGGCAAAGGGGAAGGGATGGTTGGCCCACACCGGGTTGTCCTTGAGGGAGGCGGGCTGTTCCCACCAGCCGTTGGCTTCCAGGAAATCCATGCGCCCATCGCCATTCACATCCCCGATGCCGATCCCGTGGCTGAACCGCTGCCAGTTGCCCTTGGGGGAGATGTTGTACAGCGCCCAGGGGGCGAGCGGGTCGGCGGAATTGGCGGTGGCGAAGGTGAGGAAACCGGAGGAGTTGCAGAGGATGTCGTTTTTGCCGTCGCCGTTCACATCCGCGAACATGGGGGATTCATTGTCGAGCACATCAATGGCCTTGACGCGCTGCCAGTGCTCCTTGCCCTCGGCGTTTTTCTTGTTCTGGGGGTTGCGGTACCAGAAGGCCTCCTTACCGGGGAAGCCGTAAACCATGATGTCGGTCCAGCCGTCGCGGTCAAAGTCGTCGGTGTAGGTAAGGAAGCTGTCCGAGTAATCGTTTTCCTTGGTGAGCCCGCCTTTGTAGCCGGGGATGGTCACCTCGGAGCCATCGGGCTGTTTGACCTTGGAGGTTTTGTCGGCGGGGCGGAACTCATGGCGGGTTTTGAAGTCCGGGCCTTCCCACCAGAAGGGGCCGCCGCAGAGGTCCATTTTGCCATCCTTGTTGAAATCGCCGTAAAAGGCACCCTCGCACCAGAACTGGTCGGTGATCTGGATTTTCTTGAAGGTGTGGATTTTGAAATCGGCAGCCGATGCCACCGCCGCCACGGACAGGGCGGCCCCGAGCAGGAGAGCAGTCTTGGTCATGGGGAACAGTGTGCCACGCGAAGCGGCGCGGTCAAGCCGACGGTTGGAATTTTGCGCGGCGCGGATCAGTCCGGCGTGGCGTCGGGCGGGATCACCCGGCCCTCCCAGGTGGCGACCCCGTTTTCATAGGTGAGCGTGCGCTGGGCGCTGCCGGGGGCCAGGGGGGCGTTGGTCGCCGGCAGCCAGCGGCGCAGTTCGCTGAGGGTGCCCTGATGTTGCGGGCGGGCGACGAGGTTGGTCCACTCGCGCGGGTCGTTCCGCAGATCGTAAAGCTCCTCCGCGCCGTTGGCGTACCGCGTGTAGCGCCAGTCCGTGCTGCGGACGGAGTGGTTGTTGGGGTTGTGGGTGGTGAGGGCGGGCCAGGGGCGCGGGGTTTGGTCCTGGCGCAACTGGGGCAGCAGGCTGTGCCCTTCCAGGCCCGTGCGCGGGGGCAGCCCGCACAGCTCCACCAGGGTCGGGTAGAGGTCCAGCAGCTCTGCGGGTTGCCGGCAGCGGCCCCCCTGGCTGACGCCCGGCCCGGCAAAGACCAGGGGCACGCGGGTGGAGGGCTCCCAGAGGGTGTTCTTGCCCGTGATCTGCTTTTCACCCAGGTGCCAGCCGTTATCCGACCAGAGGACCACCACGGTGTGGTCGGCCAGTTTCAGCTCGTCCAGGGTGGTGAGCAGGCGGCCGAGCTGGCTGTCCATGAAGGCGGTGCTGGCCAGGTAGGCGCGCACCAGGGGGCGCCACTGGTTTTGGGCCTGGAGCCAGCTTAACCGGGGCTCGGGCAGCTTCCAATGCAGGTACCAGGCAAAGGGCGGCACGTCCGCACGGTCCCGGTCCGGCACCGGGGGGAGTTGCACTTCGTTTTCCGGGAATTGGTCAAACCAGGGTTTGGTGGCGTAACACGGCACATGGGGGAGCCGGAAACCGGCGGCGATGAAGAAGGGCTGGCCCGGGGTTGCCTGGCGGAGGCGTTGAATGGCGGCGGTGGCGATGTGCCAGTCAGGCTGGTCCTCATCGCGGTCGGGGTAAATACCCCAGTCCATGAGTTTGAGGGGATCGGG
>CAIYYI010000683.1 GCA_903930345.1 uncultured Verrucomicrobiota bacterium | reverse complement strand
GACGCCGCTGCCACTCTGGGCACGGCTCGGCGGGAGCCTCTCCCCACCAAATGATGGGGTTCGAAAATGAACGAGAGCAGACCAGCCGATGAGGAGACTTTTTCGATCCGGTTTTTGTCCGAGGTGTCCACAGCAAGCACGAGTGTTGTGTTCACGGCACGGCCAACCAATTGTGCTTTCCGGCGGCACGCAGGAGCGCGTCGCCGCCGGTTTGTGGCACGAATTGGAGCGTCCCGAAACGCCCGAGGACGTGGGTGCTGTTCGTCAGGATTGGCGGTGAACCATCAGGCCCAACAGGCCATCCACCAGGCCGGGGTTGGCGTTGGCACCGCTGACCGCGACATCCGGAACGATGCGCACGTTGCGTTCGCCGACAATCTGCATGAGCTGCATCACGGTGTAGGACTGGGCTCCCAACGACTCCACCCCGGCGCGATAGGCTTCGGCTTTGGCCTGGCCTGTGGCCCGGATGGCCTCCGCCTCGCCATGGGCGCGGAGGCGGACGGATTCCGCCTCTCCGGTGGCCTGCTTGACGTGCGCGTTGGCCTGAAGCTCCGCAATGTTGACGCCCTGCTCGGCGCCCACGACCTGCTGCTGGATATCCGCCAGCGAGGTCTGGCGGACGAGCTGCTGGCGCTGGATTTGCGCGGCCTCCTGCACCTCGTAGGTCTTGCGCTGCTCCTCGGCGATCTTGCGGTCGGTTTGCGTCTGCATGAGCTGCGCGGGCGGATTGATGTCGCCGATCAGGGTATCAATGGCTTGCACATCGTAGGCGGAGATAGCGGTGCGGATATGCCCGGCGGCCTCCACCTGGCGCTGGCTGCGGGCGCCCAAGAAGTCCAGCACGGTGTAGTCCTGCGCCGAGTTGCGGAAGTAATTGCCCACGATCGGCTGCAGGACATGATCCACCAGGTTCTGCATGGAGCCGACACGCGAGATGACCTTGGGGGCATCCAGCGCGCCGACATGGATGATCTGCGACACATCGAGGTTGAAGGCGAAACCATCCCGGGAACGCACGGTGATGGACTGAAGCTTCTCATCGTAATGGTGGGCCTCAGTGCGGGTGGCCCAGTTGAGGACGATATTGGTGGTGGGCACCAGCTCCACCTTCATCACCCGGGTGTTGAGCGGGTGCTTGCCCGGATAGAGCGGGTTCACCCACACGCCCTTGTGACCCACGTTGACAAGATCGCCATGCTTGAACTCCAGGCCGCTGACATCAACGTGCGCCTGACCCACGAACGAGATGACCACCCCGACATAACCGATGGGGATCTGCACCATCGGCACCTGTTCAACCTGAACAAACCACGGGTTGAGATTCCAGGTGCCGGACAGCAGGATCTGCTCCTGCAGACCGCGCCGGCCACCGCCATCCAGAAAGGCCTGCGAATTCTGGAAGTTCTCGTGGCCGGGGATTGTCGGCCCGGCGATCTCGCCAGCCTCAATGGGCCGGCCATCAAGGGTGGTGACAATGCCGACCATGTCCGGCTCAACCCGCTGGAGCTGGAGCTGCCAATGCTCCATGCCGTTCGCCGGAGCGGTGGCTGACTGGATGATCGTGAACAGCGCGGTATTGATGCGATAGGTGCCTGCGGTGAGAAGGCCGAGCTGACGGCCCTTCTCGCCCCCATTGACGAGGAATTTGCGCGCGTCCTGGAAATTATCGCAATTGACAATCCGGCCCAGGATGCACTCCGGCGGAATGGAGGAGCCATCCGCGGCAACCACCAATGCGATCTCGCCCTGAGGCACCACCGTCACGGGCACTTTGAGGATGCGGTATTGCCAGCGGAACAAGCCGAAGTGCAAACCCGGCGCGAGAGTGTCGGCCTGGTAGCCAGACTCACCTGCCAGGGCAACCAATCGCTCCGGTGGCAGCGACCGTCCGCCAAACTTTTTGATGACAATGCCCACCTGCCGTTCATGGATCAGGACCGCCCCCGTCAGCAGGGGAATGCCTGCGATCAGGAACAACAGCAACACCGACACCAACCCGAGGTGAACCGGGGTTAACTCCGCCAACAGGATCATAGTTCTCATACTCAACTCCAATGTGGCTGCGCACCGCACGACTGAGGTCGCACGGCGTACAACGCGTTTCAGAACGGGGAGAACATGGGAATTCCGCGCAGCGGAATCCTAGAGGATCGCCCTTCCCAATGCCGACGAGGTTAGCTGACGGGCTCGGTCAAGGAAGTGACCTAGTTCACGGTTACCCGCGTCCATTCGCCCCGCCCCCGGACACACGTCCGAGGAATCTGGGTCCCCCGCGTTGACTTTCAGGAAGGAAAGCCAACTTAGGCTGCATTAACCAACGGAGAAACGGTCTCACCAAAATGTCGGAATGTCAATCCAGGGCTGTTTTCACCACCCTAACAGCGCTGGAACACGGGCACGGCGAAAAGCCCCCATGGTCTGGCATTCGACCCGAAAGCCAAGCGGCTGTATTGCGCCGACACCAACGGCAAACTCGCGGTGATGGATTCGGACATCGGCACGGTGCTGACGACAGTTGAGATTGCCTCCGGGGTGGATCAGTTTCGCAACAAATGTCCTGGTTTCCCATGCCACCGGGACGGTGATTGGTCCCCAAGCGGCAGGCCATACCAACTGATTTTATCGCGCCCTTCTGATGCCTTGATTGGAAACCACGCCGCGTGCCATTAGTCAATAGTGAGAACCGACCCCCAGGGGTCGGTTCTCACTATTGACTACTCCATTTATGGTTTTTATTGATTATTCATATCCATGGCTGTACTTGTGTTGCATATGACTACGGTTTCAAAGCCAAAATGGTTCGCCATCAAGGATGCCGCCGATTACTTGGATGTGGGGGAACCGACCTTGTACCGGTGGATTCGGGAGGGCAAGATCACCTATCGCAAGGTGGGGGATTCCATACGGTTTCTACAGGAGGATCTGGAAGGAATGGTGCAGGTGCATCGGAGCGCGGTGGAGGTGGATAAAGCGCAGCAGACTTGCCCCTCCTGCCATGGCACCGATTTGGTGGAAGGACATGTCCAGAGCACCGGAGCGTGTTATTTCCGTCCGCTGAAGACGAAATTCTGGGTGTTTCAGGACGCGAATGTGGAGACGAGGGCGTGGATGTGTACCCGGTGCGGCCAGGTCACCTGGTTCGGGGATGTGGCCAAACTGCTGGCCTTGCGCACCCCGATCGGCGACGTGACCACTGCCCCCCAAACAGCGGCCACCGAACCGGACGCCTGACCCTCCTCCCCAACCCCTTGCCGACAACCCAATTTTGCATGCACGCCAACGCGGGCTATAAACTCGTCACTCTGGCCAATGGAAGCCGGAGCATTCACTCCCTGGCGGAGCGGGAAACCTTTCACCCGGTCATCGGTCCCGCCCAGGAGGCCCGAGCGCTTTATGTGGAACAACTGAAACTGCGCGAGCGGGTGGCACAAACGCCGGAGGAATTTGTCATTTGGGACGTGGGCCTGGGGGCCGCGGCCAATCCGGCGGAGGCCATCCGGGCGCTGGCCGGGCTCGACCGCCAGGTGCGCATCCTGAGTTTTGACCACACCCTGGAACCGCTGGCGTTCGCCTTGGAACATGCGAATGAACTGGGTTACCTGACGGGGCTGGAAACGCCGTTGCGCGAACTGCTGAATGCGGGGCGGGTGACTTTCACATGGGAACAACTGCGGGTGGACTGGGAGGTTTTTCCAGGGGATTTCCCCAGCCGACTGGCCGCCTGGCAAACGGGGGGCAAGCCGGCCAATTGTGCGCCGCATGCCATCCTGTTTGACGCTTATTCGCCCGCCCGCAATCCCACCATGTGGACCCTGCCGTTGTTTGCCCGGCTGTACGGACTGCTGGATCCGCAACGCCCCTGCGCGCTGCCCACCTACTCGCGGAGCACGCTGCTGCGGGTGACCCTGTTGCTGGCGGGATTTTTTGTGGGGGCCGGGCACGCCACGGGTGAAAAGGAGGAAACCACCCTGGCAGCCAACTGCCTAGAATTGCTGGCGCAACCGCTGGACCGGACCTGGCTGACACGCGCCCACCGCTCCACCAGCGCGGAGCCAATGGTGGAACCGGTTTATCAGCAGTCACCACTGCGCCCCGAAACGTGGGAAAAGTTGCGGCAACACCCGCAATTTGCCTCCTAAAGCAGCGAGACATCCAGGTTGAACCCGAAAAACTCCTCCACCGGGACCGGCTCAGGCGCGACCGGTGCGGGCACGGGAACCGGGAGGTTCTGCCGGGGGAGAATGTCATCCAAAGCACCGAGCGCCGCCTCCCGGGCGGCCAAAGCGAGAGTGCGCGCGGTTTCATCCCCGTGTTTTTCCACAGAAAAGATCTTGCGGGCCACCCGGCCCGGCTCCGGGCTCCAGGATGCCTGCCAATAGGGGATTAGCCGTCCGTTGATGCGCCGCTGAACGCGCCGGACCCCCACGGTGCCCTCCTTGAAGTGGGAACGGCGCAGCTCCGAGCGCTCGCGCCGACTGAGGCAGGGAAACTCCAGATCCACCTGCCGGGCATGCCCCTCGGCCGCCGCACGGCATTCGGCGGAGGAGCCGTACTTGTTGAAATTGAAAACCTTGTAGATTTTTTTCCGGTGCCGGGTCAGTTTGACGAGATAACCATACTGCCCCTGGGAAGGGTAATTCACCTCGTAGAGGTGCGGCACTCCGGCAGGTTTGATTCCAACTTCAGGCATAAGGCTGGACACTTATAGCGGGTATGTCCGCGCAAAGCAACCGGTTGCAAAAACAAAAACCCAGCCTAGTATATGCTCCGTGGCCACCCAAAGTATCCGGGCCGGTCGCAGGGCGTTTCAGATTGAAAAACACCGGTGCAAACGATAAACCAAGCCAAGCAAATCATGACCTCAACCTTGATAAAAACCGGCAACGGAAACCGGCATGTCTGGAATTTTTTCCGGGCCGGTGGTTTTGACCAGGTCAACCTGCAATCGGGAGCGGACATTCAGAACCTGGAAAAGCTGGACCAGAAACTTTGGGTGGCGCTGAGCTGCCCCACCCGCGGGCTGGAGTTCGACACCCGCACGCTGGACCTGGTAGACACGGACAAGGACGGGCGGGTGCGGGCACCGGAGATTCTGGCGGCCACCAAGTGGGCCTGCGCCAACCTGAAGAACGCAGATATCCTGCTGAAAAGCTCCCCCTCCCTGCCGCTGGACGCCATCAACGACGCGCTGCCGGAAGGCAAGCAACTGCTAACCTCCGCCAAACAAATCCTGGTCAACCTTGGCAAGCCGGACGCCACGGAGATTTCAGTGGAAGACACCACCGACACGACCCGAATCTTTGCGCAGACGAAGTTCAACGGCGACGGCATCATCCCCGCCGATTCAACCACGGATGCGGCGATTGTGAGCGTCATCACCGACATCATTGCCTGCAGCGGATCGGAGCCGGATCGCAGCGGCAAACCAGGCATCAGCCAGGCACGGCTGGAACTGTTTCTGGCCGAGGCCCGGGCCTATTCAGATTGGTGGAAAAAGGCGGAGACCGATCCCACGCTACGGCCATTAGGGGAGGCCACGGGCAGCGCTCTGGCCGCCATCAAGGCCGCCCGGACCAAGGTGGACGATTATTTTGCCCGGTGCCGACTGGCGGCGTTTGACCCACGGGCCCAAGCGCCGTTAAACCGAGACGAGAAGGAATACCAGACCCTGGCCACACGGGATCTAACCCTGGGCTCGGCCGAAATCCTGGCCTTGCCTGCGGCGCGGGTGGAGTCAGGCAAGCCGCTGGACCTGCTGGTGGGCGTCAACCCGGCCTGGGCAGGTGTGCTGGCCCGGTTGCAAGCCGAGGTGGTGGCGCCAGTGCTGGGAAATCAGACGACGATCACCGAAGCCGACTGGAATTTGCTGGCGGCCAAGTTTATCCCTTTTGAGACTTGGCAGGCCGCCAAAGCGGGGGTCAGCGTGGAAAAGCTGGGGCTGGGTCGGGTGCGGGAAATCCTGGCTGGTCCGGGCCAGGCGGCCATCCTGGCGCTCCTCGCCAAGGACAAAGCCCTGGAAGCCGAGTCCAACTCGATTGTGGCGGTGGACAAGCTCGTCCGCCTCAACCGCGACCTGTACCGGCTGCTCGTCAACTTCGTCTCGTTCTACGATTTTTACGGACGCAAAACCAAGGCCATTTTCCAGGCGGGCAAGCTCTATCTGGACCAGCGGAGCTGCGACCTCTGCCTCACCGTGGAGGATGCCGGCAAGCACGCCGCCATGGCGGGACTGGCGGGCACCTACCTGGCGTACTGCGACTGCGTGCGCAAGAGCACCGGGGAGAAAATGCAGATCCTCGCAGCGTTCACCGATGGCGACAGCGACAATCTGATGCCGGGCCGCAACGGCGTGTTTTACGACCGCAAAGGGCGGGATTGGGACGCGACGATCACCCGCATTGTGGATAACCCGATCAGCATCCGGCAGGCCTTCTGGGCACCGTACAAGAAACTGGTGCGGATGATCGAGGAGCAGATCGCCAAACGCGCAGCAGCGGCCGACGCGGAATCCACCACCAAGCTCCAGACGGCAGCCGCCACGACCGCGAACCTGGACAAATCGAAACCGGCGGAGGTGAAGAAGATCGATGTCGGAGCGGTGGCGGCCCTGGGCGTGGCTTTCGGGGCCATTGGCACGGCGCTCTCCGCGCTGGCCACGGGCATCATCAAGCTGCCCACCTGGCAGATTCCGCTGGTGTTTGTGGCCCTCACCCTCCTCATTTCAGGTCCTTCCATGTTGATTGCATGGCTCAAGCTGCGCAAACGCAACCTGGGGCCGATCCTGGATGCCAACGGCTGGGCCATCAACGCCAAGGCGCGTATAAACGTGCCTTTTGGCAGCTCCCTCACGGAGGTGGCCAAGCTGCCACCCGGCGCGCAACGCGACATCACCGACGCCTTTGCCGACAAGAAGAGCCCGTGGCCGTCGGTAGTGGTGCTGGTGGTCCTCCTGTGGCTGACCTACACAGTCCTGAACAATATGGGCTTCATCAATGAATGGACCAACGGCCGCCTAGGCGATCCGTTGCCGGGCGTTGTTCGGCAGGTCAAAAGCCCGGTGGTAAAAACTCCGGCCAACCTGGAATCAACCAACGCCCCGGCGGCGGCAAAATAGAGAACGCTCCGCCCTCTTTAAGCGCATTCTATGGCCCGCGAAACACAGGCACAACGCCAGCAACGGCTGGCGAAAATCAACGCCGCGCTGGCGCTGGCGTATCCGGATGCCCATTGCGAACTTGATTTTCGCAACCCGCTGGAATTACTGGTGGCGACCATCCTTTCCGCCCAATGCACAGACAAACAGGTGAACCTGGTCACGGCGGACCTATTTGCCAAGTACCGGACGGCGGCGGATTACGCGAATGCGGCACCGGAGATCTTCGAGACCGACATCAAACGCATCGGCCTGTACCGGAACAAGGCCAAAAACATCCAGTCCGCCTGCCGCACCCTGGTCCAGGACCACGGCGGGGAGGTGCCGCGCACCATGGACGCGCTGACGGCGCTGGCCGGCGTGGGGCGCAAGACCGCCAATGTGGTTCTGGGCAATGCCTTTGGCATCACTTCCGGGATTGTGGTGGACACCCATGTGGCCCGCCTGAGCGAGCGGTTGGGGCTGACCCCGGAAAAGCAACCGGAGAAAATCGAACTGGACCTGCAAAAACTGCTCCCGCCAGAGCAATGGATTGTCATCAGCCATTGGCTGATCTGGCACGGACGCCGCCGGTGTGGGGCCCGTAACCCGGCATGCGGCCAGTGTGAGATAGCCACCCTTTGCCCATCCGCCAACGTGGTGGCCGCCTAACCCATCATGGAAACGTGGTGCGTACTGGAGAGCGGCCCCCAGCCCCCGCCGGAAAACATGGCGTGGGATGAGGCCTTGCTGGAGAACGCGCAGGCCAGGAAACACCCGGTCCTCCGCTGGTATGGCTGGACCGAACCGGCGGCCACTTTCGGGTATTTCCAAAAGCACGCGGAAATTGCGCGGACCACCCAGCTTCGCCCCCTGGTGCGGCGGCCCACCGGGGGCGGATTGGTACCGCATGACGCGGATTGGACCTATAGCCTGTGTTTCCCCCCCGGGCACCCCTGGCACGAACTGCGCGCCCAGGAAAGCTACCATCGCACCCATGACTGGCTTCGACGGGGCTTTGAGGGGCTGGGCATCCCCACGGAACTGGCCACCGCCGCCCGGCATGATCTTCCGGGCCAGTGCTTTGCCGGGTACGAGCAGTCCGACGTCCTGTGGCAGGGGCGCAAAGTGGCCGGCGCCGCCCAGCGCCGCAATCACCTGGGGTTGCTGATCCAGGGTTCCATTCAACCGCCCCCGCTGGGGCTGGAACGTTCGGCTTTTGCCCTGGCTTTGCAGCAGGCGGCCACCCGGGATTGGGGGGTGACGTGGCTGCCTTGGCAACCGGATGACCCGACCCGGCAGCGGGCGGCCGAACTGGCCGCCCTAAAATACTGCCGGGCTGATCACAATCAAAAACGGTGAACGGCCTTATTGTGTGCCGCCCACACCCACCGGCCATTCAAACGTGAGGGAGATTTCATCCCCGGTCTTGATGCCGACCCCGGCGATGTTCGGATTGGGGGGAGTGATGCCGTAATCGGTCATCTTGAGCTTAACCGGAGCCATTGTGTAAAACTTGCACGTATCCTTGGTCAGACGTTCCAGCCCGATGGGCATGGTGATCTTCTTGGTGACACCCGCCACGGTGAGGTCCCCCACCGCCTCACACATCAGCCCGCCGCGCGCCGGGATTTCCTTGAGGGTCATCTCGGTGAGCTTGTACTCGATCTTGGGGAATTGGTCGATCTTCATGTAGTCGTACATGATGATATCCATGGGCTTCTTGCTGGAGCTTTTCAGGGTGCGCACCGGGATGGTGACCGTGGCCTTCATGTTGATCTTGCCCACCGGCGGCTTGGCAGCCGGGTCGAGTGGGAAGGCGGGATCCATTTCAACGGAGCCGCTAATGATGGAACCCTCGGCGTACCAGTCATGGATGGTGGAAGTGCCCTCGTA
Source organism: uncultured Verrucomicrobiota bacterium (assembly GCA_903930345.1). Lineage (GTDB taxonomy): Bacteria > Verrucomicrobiota > Verrucomicrobiia > Limisphaerales > CAIYYI01 > CAIYYI01. The sequence goes on along the minus strand of CAIYYI010000683.1, from coordinate 13,767 downwards.
GCGGATTTTGCCCCCCACCTGGGCCTCCAAACGAACCTGGCCCACGGCGGAAACCGGCTTGGTTGCCCCCGCAACCGGGGCTGCCGCCACAGCCACGACTGAGTTGGTCGGTTTGACCGGGGTGGGAATGGGCGGAGGGGCATCACCGCCGCAACCGCTTAGCCCGGTTAATACTGCCGCGATGGCCAGCCCGGTGAATCCGCTGTGGGTGTATTTCATGGCTCGAACCTTCCAATTCATGCGTTTTTTTAATTTACCAACCTGATGCCAATTAGATGCTCGCGTTACACTGGGTATTCATAATGAAAGGCAAAAACCCTTCAGATGCAGTGTTGTGAGAATACGCTGTCTGTAATCGTGGGATCGTTTGAAATCACTTGATTGATTGGAACTTTAATTATATTTTCAGGTAGCGACCGGCGGGAAGCCAAACTGAAAAATACAAGCCTGGGATGACGTCGTCATGGCAATAAATGCCGGGCAAAATAAAACTAACCATGCGCTGGCTAGACACTGTTTCATTTCGCTGGAAGCTGATGGGGGGATTGCTGACGGCCAGTCTGATTTCATCGCTGGCTGGAGGTGGCGGCATCATCGCTTATGAAGTATACAAGTTTAACCAGAATGCCATCCAGGATCTGAACGCCACCGCCACGATGCTGAGCAGCAGCGTAAGCGGGTTGATGCAACAGGATAAACGGGCTGAAGCCACCCAGGCACTGAATACACTAGCTGGTTATCCGCATATTCTGGCAGCCGGCCTGTATAACTACAACGAGGGCTCAGATAATTTGTTAATTGCAAGATACTTGCATCCTTCAAGCTCTGAATTAGTGCCACTGGTTCCCCGGCAGCTCCGACATCACTTTGAAGGGGGGACCCTGATCCTGTTCCGCCCCATTGAGAACGAAGGAAAACGGGTGGGGGTGCTCTACTTAAAAGCTGACTTGAAGGGAGCCCTCAACACCAATTACAAGCGCTATGCCAACATCGCGGCCATCGTCATACTAGTTTCCTCGCTGGCTTCCCTCTTTATTTCCTTTGCGTTACAACGGATCATCATCAGGCCCGTTCAAGAGTTGGGCGCAGCCGCGCGGGCACTAACAGACCGACATGATTTTTCCGTGCGCGTCATCCCAAAAGGGCAGGACGAAATGGGAGCACTGATGCGGGCATTCAACGAGATGGTGGGCACGATCAGCCGCAGAAATGAGGAGCTGCGGGCGGCCAACACCGCCACTGAGGAGTCCAACCACCGCCTGCAGGAGGCCAACTCCACCCTTGAAACCAAGGTCAGGGAGCGCACGGTGGAACTGGAGCAGGCCACCATGGATGCGCAAAAAGCCCGAAACGACGCTGAGGAGGCCAGCCAATCCAAAAGCGCCTTTCTGGCCAACATGAGCCATGAGCTGCGCACCCCCCTCAATGCCATCATTGGCTACAGCGAGATGCTGATGGAGGAGACTGCCGACATGGGGGAGGAGGCGATGGAGGCAGACCTGAAAAATATTCACAGTGCCGGAAAGCATCTGCTTTCCCTTATCAATGACATCCTAGACCTTTCCAAGATTGAGGCTGGGAAAATCACCCTGTATCTGGAGGAATTCTCCGTTGACGATCTAGTGAAGGAGGTGACCGCCACCATTCAGCCCCTGCTGGAAAAGAACAACAACAACATCACCGTGAAGTGCGATGCGGCTCTAGGGAGCATGACTGCCGACCTGACCAAGGTAAGACAATCGCTGTTTAACCTGCTCAGCAACGCCTGCAAATTCACCAAGCAAGGAACCATCACCCTGCAAGCCCAAAGGCAGTCGGAAAGCGACAGGGAATGGATCAACCTGAGCGTGAGCGACACCGGAATCGGCCTGCTGCCTGAACAGATGGAGAGATTATTCCAACCTTTTGTGCAGGCGGACGCGGGCACGACCAAAAAGTTTGGCGGCACCGGACTGGGTCTGGCCATCACCCGGCGGTTCTGTAGGCTAATGGGCGGCGACGCCCTGGTAAGCAGTGAATACGGGAAAGGGTCCACCTTCACCCTAAGGCTGCCATCCGTCTGCCAACCCGCCACCGAAGGTGAGGAAAACGCGACCACGGAACCCGCCCGCAACCGCGCAACCCTGCCCAAGGATGCCAGCCGAATCCTGGTCGTGGACGATGATCCAGTGGTTCACGATCTCATGAAGCGCTTCCTGGAAAAGGAAGGATACCGGGTGGAAACCGCCAAGGGCGGCAAAGATGGTCTGCGCATGGCGAGGGAGTTTAAGCCCGATGTCATCACCCTAGATGTCATGATGCCTGACATGGACGGATGGACGGTGCTGAATGCCCTGAAGGCCGATCCGGAAGTAGCAAAAATCCCCGTGATCATGCTGAGCATGATCGAAGACCGCCACATGGGCTTTGCACTGGGCGCATCAGAGTATCTCACCAAACCCATCCAACGGGACCAGCTCTCCACGCTGCTGAAAAAATACCGCAAGAGCAGCCAGCACAGCGAAGTGCTGCTAGTGGATGATGATGAGGAAACCAGGCGCATTCTGCGCGCCATCCTGACAAAGGAAGGCTGGCAGGTAAGCGAGGCAAGCAACGGCCACGATGCCGTGGAGAAACTAGAGCAAGGCCCGCCCCCATCGCTAATCATGCTCGACATGATGATGCCGGAAATGAACGGCTTTGAATTTCTGGAGTACTTCCGCCAACAGCCAGAATGGCAGTCAATCCCGGTGGTAGTGGTGACTGGAATGGAGATGACAGACGCAGAACACCAGCGGCTGCAAGGCCTGGTCGAGACAGTGGTCCAAAAGGGTTCCTGCTCGCCCGAGGCTCTGGCACAACAGGTACGCGACCTGGTAAAAAAGGTTTTACCCAAACCCAACTCTTAACCGCTCCCGACCAGGAGCCCATAACATGCCCAAAATTTTACTGGTAGAAGACAACGAAATGAACCGGGACATGCTCTCCCGCCGACTGATCCGAAGGGGCTTTGAGGTGGTGATGGCAGCCGACGGCTCGGATGGAGTGGCCAAGGCCCAGAGCGAATTGCCGGACCTGATCCTGATGGACATGAGCCTGCCCGTATTAGACGGCTGGGAGGCCACCAAAGTGATCAAGTCCGCACCATTGACCACCGACATCCCCATCATTGCCCTGACCGCCCATGCCATGGCGGGCGACCGCGAAAAAGCCCTGGAAGCCGGCTGCGACGATTACGACACGAAGCCCATCGAGCTGCCTCGACTGCTGGAAAAGATTGACCTTCTGCTCAAACGCCCCCGCACGTGAACTCCCCGGACGCCACAGGCCACGCAAAAGCCAGCCAAAAACCCGCCAACTCCACAGCCCAGGAGGCGCAGACGGCGGACGCTGATTCCAGCTTTGGTGGCCACAATCCCCAGGATTCACTGGCCGGCATGCGCCATTCCCTGCGCACCCCGCTAAACCAGATTCTGGGGTATTGCGAACTCCTGATGGAGGAATTAACCACCGAGGCGCAAAAGGAATTCCTTCCCGACCTGCAAAAAGTGCACACGGCGGGGGGACAACTGCTCTCCCTGATCAACGAGGCCCTAGCCCCGTGGAGGCTGGAATCTGGCGCGCTTGATATGAACGCCCTCCGGCTGGAGATGCGCACCCCGCTCAATTTAATCATTGGCTACAGCGAGCTTTGTCAGGAACTGGTGGAGGAGTCCGGGTCCCTGGAACTGTTGCCTGACCTGCAAAAGATTAGCGCGGCAGCGCGCAACCTGATGGCTCTGTTCGAGAGCGCCAGCTTCCCCAGCCGGCTGGATGTGCACAAACGGGGTCCTGCCATTCTGCCCAGCAGTCCCCCACCCCTCTCCTCGTCCGTCGCCACCGAAAAGGAAGCCACCGCTTCCAGCAGCCGCAAAAGCGACATCCTGCTGGTGGATGACAACGAGATGAACCGGGATATGCTCTCCCGCCGACTGGAGCGTCAGGGCCACCGACTGGTGGAAGCAGAAAACGGCCTGGAGGCGCTGCAACTGCTGAAATCACAGCCATTCGACCTGATTCTGCTGGATGTGATAATGCCCCGGATGGACGGTTACCAAACTCTGCAGGCCATCATAGCTGACCCGGATCTCAAACACATTCCGGTGATCATGCTTTCTGCCTTGGACGAGGCCGACAACGTCATCCGCTGCATAGAGATCGGAGCCGAGGATTACCTGACGAAGCCGTTCAACCCGGTACTGCTCAACGTCCGCCTGAATGCGGCCCTAGAGAAAAAGCGTTTGCGTGACCGAGAGCATGGCATGCTGGAGCTGCTGCAATTGGAGCAGCGAAAAACACAGCAACTGATAGCCAATTTGCTCCCCAAAACAATTGCGGAACGCCTAATCCAAGGGGAGACCCCCATTGCCGACGTCCACCCCAGCGCCACAGTCCTCTTTGCCAACATTACCGGCTTTATCAGCGCTACCCGTGATCACCCCCCCACTGGGGCAGTCAGCCTGCTCAATGAAATTTATGCCCAGTTCGACTGGCTGGCGGAGCTGCATGAAGTGGAAAAGATCAAAACGGTGGCGGACTGCTACATGGCAGCGGCAGGAGTACCCATGTTGCGCAAGGACCATGCAAGCGCCGCCGCAGAGATGGCTTTGGAAATGCAGCGCGTGATCAAGCGTTTGTCCGCAAACAACGGCATGCCACTGCATCTGCGGATCGGCCTATGCAGCGGACCTGTGGTGGGCGGCGTGATTGGAAGAAAGAAGCTAATCTACGACCTCTGGGGTGAAACCGTTCAAGCCGCCTGCCTGCTGGAAGCTCAAGGGCAAGCAGGAAGCATTCAAATCTCAGAGTCGACACGTGTGCTCCTGCGGGACAAATACGAGCTCCTGCCTGGCAGAACCATCTCTTGGCCAGGCCGAATGGAACTATCCACCTCCTTTCTAACGGGCCGGAAAGCCCGAAAATTCCGACTGCCCACGGGGTTGGTTGGCGCTTGAATACCCGCCATGCCACAGGCAAGATGGGGAAGACAATGATGCTGGCCTTGCACTTTCTAACTGGGCAAAACCAAGGGCGGGATTTTCCGCTGCCTGCGGAAGGTTCGCTCATCATCAGCCAGGCTCCGTCCGAGCCGGGAGCCGCTCCGGATACCGGAGACATCCTCATCAATGAACCCAACCCTCAAATCCCGCTGGCTTCTGTGAGCCAAAATGACCAGTGCGCGCTGGTTAACGATCTGGGCCGCACCCCAACACTTTCCTTCAATCGCAAGAAGGTCATAAGCGTGTTGATGAAAGAAGGCGACCGGGTCCGCATTGGCAGGCATTCATTCATGCTGATCCGGATCACCCGCTTCAGTGCCGCCTTCCAACCGGCAGCCACTGAGCCGGCGGCAGCATCAGGCGCCAGCACAGCTCGAGAGCTCGCCAACTCCATGTCCGGCTCCCTCACGGAAGTGCCCATGGGGAGCGTAGTCCAACTACTTTCGCACGCCAACAGCGACGGGGTTTTGAAAGTCCAGCGCAAGCACCAGCAAGGCAGCATCCACCTGCAAGGCGGCCAAGTGGCGCACGTAACGCTAACCCCCGGTCCGTCGCTAACCGCCAAACGCACCTGGCTACGGCTGCTGCGCTGGAAAACCGGCACTTTTGCTTTCACCAAGCCAGAGCCATTCGTCGCTGATGGCAGCCTGGATTGCGCGCTGGATTTCCTACTGCTGGACGCTGCTCATTACGACGATGTGATCACCAGCCTGGAAGCCCGGCTGCCTGATTTACAAGCCCGTCTGAAAGTTACCCCGCAGGCCACCACCCAGCCCCGGTCGGACCAGCCGACCGAGTTGCAGATATTGGACCTGGTACGCAAGCACGCCGTCCTGCAGGCGATCATCGATAATTATGGCGGCGATGAAATCACCGCCTGCGGAATCCTGAGCGATTTACTGGAAAGCAAGGTCATTAGCCCGGCCGTCTGAACGCGGGTTATGGTTGCCAGCCAGCCCAGAGCCGGTTTATGCTGAGAACTCAATCCTATGCGCATAACACGGACCGTTTTACTCGCCTTTTCAACCTGCATCCTGCTATCGGTGCCAGCCTCCGCAGCCACCCCTGCGGCAGCACCAAAAAAGGAAAAGCCATTCACCCCCGGGGGCAGGTGGAGAGCGGGCGACGAATCCCGCCCCCATCCGGCCGACGTGACGCCACCCGGCCCGGCCACCGCCCCCTCAGATGCCATTGTGCTTTTTAACGGCCATGATCTTTCCCAGTGGACCCGCACTGGTCGAGGCACCAATGCCCTCCCTTCCACCACCCCGCTCTGGAAAATCGAGAATGGCTACATGGAAGTCACCCCGGAGGGTGGTGGCATTGTTTCCAAGGAGAAATTCGCCGACTGCCAGATCCACCTTGAATGGGCGACGCCCTCCGTGGTGACCGGCAAAAGCCAGGGCCGTGGCAACAGCGGGGTCATTCTATCCGGACATCCGGAAATCCAGGTGCTGGACTCCTTCGAGAACGACACTTATCCGGACGGGCAGGCCTCCGCGCTTTATGGCCAGTACCCGCCGCTGGTCAACGCCTCCCGCAAGCCGGGCGAATGGCAGACCTACGACATCATCTACTATGCACCCCGGCTGGACGCCACAGGCAAGATCACCAAACCGGCAACCTACACCGTCTTGCACAACGGACTGCTCGTCCACCACGCGGTGGAGGTGCCCGGGGCCACTGTGGAATCCACCCTTAGCCTGCAAAACCACAACAACCCCGTCCGCTACCGCAACATCTGGGTCCGTCGCCTGCGCGGCTACGATGACCCTGGCAAACCCCTATGAAAGCAATCCGCCACTTCGCCTGGGCAGCCCTTTTGCTGGCCGCCACCATGGCGGTCAAGGGAGCACCCACCCCGCCCAACCTGCTCCTGATTGTGACCGACGACCAAGGGCGCGGGGATTACAGCGCCTATGGCACCCGCGACCTCCAGACCCCCAGCCTGGACCGATTGTTTCAGGAGGGCATGACGTTTGACAACTTCTACGCCAACAGCTGCGTCTGCTCCCCCACCCGCGCCGCGCTGCTGACCGGGTGCCATCCCGACCGGGTGGGGGTGCCCGGCGTGATCCGGTCGCACGGCTCCAATTCCTGGGGGCATCTGGATCCCCGCGCCCGACTGCTCCCCCAATACCTCAAGCAGGCCGGATACCGGACCGCCCTGGTGGGTAAATGGCATCTGGGCCTGGCCTCCCCGAATCTTCCCCGCGAACGGGGATTCGACCACTTCCACGGTTTTCTGGGCGACATGATGGACGACTATTACACGCACCTGCGCCACGACACCAATTACCTGCGCCATAACGATGAGGACATCAACCCCACCGGGCATGCCACGGATCTGTTTGCGGATTGGGCGAGCGAGTGGCTGGCCACCCAAACCCCAGCGCAGCCCTTTTTCCTCTACCTGGCCTTCAACGCCCCGCACGACCCCATCCAACCACCACCCGAGTGGCTGGAAAAAGTGCGCAAGCGCGAACCTGGCTTGAGCCCCAAGCGGGCCAAGCTGGTGGCGCTGATCGAGCATCTGGATGCCGGCATTGGCCGGGTGCTGGCCACGTTGAAGGAACGCGGCCTGGAGCAGAACACCCTGATCCTTTACACCTCGGACAACGGCGGCGTGCTGGCCCTGGGCGCCAACAACGGCCCCTGGCGGTCAGGCAAACAGCACCTGTACGAGGGAGGTCTGCGCGTCCCCTGCGCGGTGCGGTGGCCCGGGCATATCACGGCTGGCAGCCAGACGGCCCGCACCGCCCTGAGCATGGACATTTTCCCCACCTTTCTGGAAGCCGCCGGACTCCCCATACCATCCGGCATTGACGGTCGCAGCTTCCTACCCGTGCTGCGCAGTGAGCAGGTGCCCGCGCTGGAGCGCGAGTATTACTTCGTCCGGCGTGAGGGGGGTGCCGAGTATGGCGGCAAGACGATTGAGGCCTTGCGCAGCGGGGATTGGAAACTGGTTCAGGACAGCCCCTTTGCCCCCTTGGAATTGTTCAACCTGCGGACCGATCCCGGCGAAACCAACAACCTGTTCCCATCGGAACGGGCGGTGGCCCGGCAGCTAAGCGAACGCCTCCGCCACCACATCCAGCGCGGCGGGGCGGTTCCATGGCAGGATTAATCCGCGCAGGTAACTTTATCAAGTTTCAAGGGCTGCGCTCCCACGCTGAATCGCTGCCCGGAACCGGCAAAGTGAATTGTTCATCCTGATACCCGCCGGAAGGTGGAGGAACCGCCCCGGGGGGGATTTTATTGGAGGGTGACGGGAGGCCGGAAATGTGGAATGCTCCCACCCATGGCAACAACGAAACACCCTGCATGAAGGCGGCCACGCTACATGCCTCCCTGACCCGCCGCCATTTTCTGCAGGCTGCCGCGCTGGGCGCCGTAGCCGGCCCCCCGACCGGACGGGCAGCAGAGGCATTGCTGACCGGTGTCCCCGGGGGCAAATCCTTTGCGGAACCGGCAAGGACGCTGCCGCTGGTGAACGACGCCGATGTCATTGTCTGCGGCGCGGGCCCGGCGGGGATCGCGGCGGCCATCACGGCGGCGCGGGCGGGCGCGCGCACACGACTGTTCGAGGTGCATGGCTGCCTCGGCGGGGTGTGGACGGCGGGGCTGCTCACCTACATCTTTGATTTTAACAAGCCCGGCCTGGCGCGGGAGATCACACGGAGGCTGGATGAGCGGGCCGCGCGCCGCAGCCAGAACCCGGATCGCTTTGTCTATGAGCCGGAGGAGATGAAGGTGCTGGTGGAGGAGATGTGCGCGGCGGCCGGCGTTAAATTCCAACTGCACACCCGCGTTGCGGCGGCGTTCCGCGAGGGAAGCCGCCTGAGCACGATTGTGACGGAGTCGAAGGCAGGCCGGGAGGCGTGGTCGGCCCCGGTGTTCATCGATGCCACAGGCGATGGGGACCTGGGCGCGCAGGCCGGCTGCGGCTGGGACGTGGGCCAAGCCAAGGACTGCCCCTGCCAGCCACTGACAATGAACGCACTCGCCGTGGTACGGGACGCCAAGGCGCTCGCGGAGTTCACATCTTTCAACGGAACCGACGCGTTCACCGGCCCGGGCGGCCACCTCACCTGTGTGGAGGCCTTCAAGCGGGAGCTGAAGCGGGCGGGCGTGGAGACCTCGTACGGCCACCCCACCCTCTTCCCGGTGCGGGAGAATCTCGTGATGCTGATGCTGAACCACGAGTACGGCATCAAGCCGTGGGACGCCGCCGCCATCACCGAGGCCACCGTGCGCGCCCGCGCGGAGGTGTTCCGCGTGATGCGTGCTCTGCGGCAGCTCGGCGGCAGGTGGGAAGGCGTGCAAATCGCGGCCACCGCCGAGCAGATCGGCATCCGCGACGGCCGCCGCATCCACGGGCGGTACACGATGGGTCGGCAGGATCTCATTACCGGCGCGCGCCACGCCGATGCCGTCGCCCGCGTGACGTTCGGGGTGGACATCCATGCGGACAGCCGGACCAGGAACGACGTTGAAACCATTTCGCACGGCGACCTTAAAATGAGGCCTTACGACATCCCGCTGCGCGCCCTGATCGCCAAAGGAGTAGACGGCCTCCTGATGGCCGGGCGCTGCATCAGCGGGGATTTCATCTCCCACGCGAGCTACCGCGTGACCGGCAACGCCGTGGCCATGGGCGAGGCCGCCGGGGTGGTGGCGGCCCTGGCGGCGAAGAGCGGGCGCCCGCCGCACGCAGTGGGATGGAGCGAAGGCACGGCAAAGCTGACGCAGATGGGGCAGCGGGGTTGAGACAGGCGATTTGCCGGTCACCGTTCTACTTGAGACCGGCGGTCCGCTCCGCCACTGGCGGCAAGGGCGGCAGGTCATGCGTCGGGCTATCCAGGTGAAAATACGCGGTGGCGCAGTAATCATCCTGGCGATAGAAATTCACCCAACCTTTGGGGGCCACCACAGGAAGATATTATCTGAATGTGCGGGGGATGGTTTCCGTCAAACTGAATAAGTCACTGGCTGGGGCGTTCGGTGAACCAGGCACTCATTGATGCACGCCCCGCCCGGCACAACCGTTTTCCGTCAGAAATTGTTATGAATCAAAGCGCAAGCACGAACCAGCGACGGACGCCCGCCGCGCCGCCCAAGTCGAACAAACTGGCCATCGCCCTGTTTCTGGCGGCGGTGGTCTTGCTCGGGGCCGGGGCTGCCTGGTTCCATTACATCGGGTCCGAACAGCCCTGGTACGCCCGGTGGCAGGTGAACAGCTACCTGAAAAAGCAGACCGGCAAAGGCAGCTTCACCGTGGAATTCAAGTTCCCCTCGGACCGGGAAATGGCGGCCGGGAACACCAACCAGGTGCCCGCCGATGTGGTGGCCACCAACCTGCTGACCAAGAAGGAGTACAAAATCCTGCGCAAGGATGCCGATGACCTGCAACGGGAAATCACCCACCTGCGCCGCTCCCTCACGGAGCTGTACCAGGACCTGGCCGCCAAACGCAAACAACTGGCGGCCCAGGAAAGGCAACTGACCTCTGTCGGCACCAACGCCACCGACCCGGCGGTCCTGACGCTGCAGACCAACGTGACGGTCCTCAAGGCGAGCATCAGCGCGCTGACCAACCAGATCCCGCAAAGCATCCAATCCATCGCCGCCAAAACCAACCAACTGGGACCGATAATGCTCGACCTGGGGGTGTACAGCCGCACCTGGACGGCCCAACAGGCCGCCGTGCAAAGTGCGGCCACCAACGAGGTCGTTGTGGCCCATGACACCCTGGCCAAAACGATCAAATCGAAGCTGGATACCGCCACCACCTACCGGTCCATGTACGAGCTGATCGGCCAGCAACTGTATGTCTCCAGGCGGCTTTCCGGCAGCGCCAATCCGGTGCATCGGCGCGTGGCCCTCACCGCCGCCCGCCAGGCCTGCAACAACGCCCTGGGCGCCACGGAGAATTTCTGGCTCGCGGCGCGCATCTGCGAGGGCTACATCTGGCCCAACCTGGATGTCGCAGATGACCCGAACTGGCGCGGAACGCTCTCGGTGGAGAACCTGCTGATGGAAACGGCCAACGTGTTCCGCCAGGCTGAGGAAATGGACAAGGTGATCAGCAACTACGAGCTGCTGCTGACGAAGGCCACCAACCCCAACCGGACAGACTGGGCGCGCTACCAACTGGCGGTGACCCACGACCAGGCGGGCAACTACAGCGAGGCGCTGGGGTACCTGAAGGACATCAAGAACACCAACAACTACACCAAGGCCCTGAACCGCATGGTGCCGTACCTGGAGCAGCGCATCAAGGCCCAGCAGAAATGACCGGAACCTGTTTGTTCGCCCGATGAAAGCCACCCCCCTGAGCCAGCCGGTGACCGCCTCGCTGCTGCGATGGGTGCTCATCATTGCGTGCGCCATCGGACTGCTGGCCGTGGGCGGGTGGTGGGGCTGGCAAAAGCTGCAAGCCAGCGAGACGTGGAAAAAGTTCTCCCTCCGGCATTACCTCAAAAAGGAGGCCGGACGGCGCAGCCTGGAGGTGCCCTTTGATTTCAACATCCAGCAAACCGTCAGCAACCGGCAGGCGGCGATCACACAGTTTCGCACCAACCTGTGGCTGATGGAGACCAACCTGGCCCAGCTCGCCCTGGATCTGACCGGGCGGCGCAAGGAAAGCCTGACCCTGCGCGAGGAAACCCGCAGCCTGCGGGTGGCGGTGACAGCCCTGGAAAGCGACCTGGCCGAAAAGGAGCGCCGGCTGACCAACCGCCTCACGGAGCTGCGGCTGGCCCAGACCAACGTCCTCACGCGGGAGACCAACGTGCTCGACCTGTCCAGGCAAGCGGCCACGGCGACAGAGGAAGCCCAGCGGCTGACCAACGCCCCCAACCAGAAGCTGGCCCGAATGGCCGCCCTCAAACGCGAGGAGCTGGCCACCCGTGAGAACGGCCTCAAAACCAGCCGGATGGCGCAGGCGCTCGCGGAGACAAACGTGTTCAACCTGCAAACCAACCTGGCCGCCCTCCGCACCACCGCCCGCGAAAAACGGCTGGCCTGGCTGGAGAAGCAAAAGGCGGAGGCCGCCTGCCAGACCCGGTTGGCGGAGCAGCAAAAAGAACTCACCCGGTTGCGCGCTGAATATGAGGCCCGGCGAATCCGGGAACTGCCCGCCAAAGTGCGGGAGCTTAACCTGAAGGAGCAGGAGGCAGCCTCCCAAACCCTGTTCTTCCTGCGCGAGGTGCGCAAAAAGATTGCCGAGGCCCCGACGTATGGAGCGATCTACCTGCAGATCGGCCAAGTGCTCTGGGTAGCTGACCGACTGTTGGAGCAACCGGATCCCGCCAAGCAGCGGGCCGGCCTGGCGCTGGCGGCGGAAGCGTGCCGCCACGCCAACGATTCCGCCGAGAACTCCTGGGTGGCGTCGCTCATTGCGGAAATCTACCTGCTGCCAAACCTCAGCCGGGCGGACCCCCCGGACAAACCCCACCTGAACGCCGAGCAGTATCTGCTGACCACCAGCCAGACTTTTCAACGGGCAGAAGCCACCAACCAGCTCATCCGAAACTACCAACTGCAGGTGGAATACGCCACCGACCCGCGCCGGGCGGACAGTGCCCGTTATTCCCTGAGCTTCGTCTATGAGCAGCAAAAGGCGTTTAGTGACGCCATCCACCAGCTCAAACTGATCTCGGATACCAACCTGCTCCGGTACAGCACCCAGCGTCTGGTTGTGCTGGAGCAACGGCGAAAGACTGGCCGATAGGCCGCAAACCCAGCTTCAGTGGGTTTGCGATTGACTAATCAACGACCACCCCTATCGTCATTCAACGTGAAGATTTCGAAGAAGACCGATTACGCGCTGCGGGCGATGTTTACGCTGGTGGAGCATTATGGGGGGCAGCCCATACCCATCCGCGAGCTGGCGCGGCGCAACGACGCCCCCAAGCGCTTCCTGGAGCAGATCATGCTCGCCTTGAAGGCCAAGGGCTTTGTGAATAGCGCGGCGGGAGCGCGCGGCGGTTACTTTCTGGCCAAGCCGCCGGAGAAAATCACCATGGGCGAGGTGGTCAGGATGTTTGACGGCATTCTGGCCCCGATCGGATGTGTTTCCGTGCATGGCTATGAGCGGTGCAGCCAGGAATCGGTCTGCCGGTTCCGGCGCATCTTCCTCATGGCCCGCAATTCCGTGGCCGGCCTGATGGATCACGCCACCCTCGCCAGCGTGGCCACCGGGGCACCGGTGGCCGGGTATGAGGTCTTCGCGGGAGAATTCACCGACGGCGGCGGTATCTGAACCATCAATTGCCCCCTGACTGCTTGTTCCTGAGGGCACGGCGCTTGGCCTCCAGCAGGCGGCTGGCACTGGATTCCGGCCCCTTGGCCGGGGCGTTCTCGGCCGGGGCGACCGGGACAGCGGGCTTGACGGAATCCGGGGGCGGCTCGGTGCCGGGCAACGGAGCCACCGGGGCACTGGCCGGGCGGAAGAGTTCCGCGCGGGGTGCCACCTGGGGGACGGAGGATTGCCGGGAACGGACCTCATCCCGGCGGGTCAGGAGGCTGGCCAACGATTCATCCGAGGCCACCGGCGGGGCGGGCCGCTTCCAAAAACAGACCAACCGCCGCAGGTTTTCCGTGGCCTTGAGCCATTCCTCACGGTCCACATGGATGCGCCGCACCGCAATGTCCAGCAGGAAGAGGAACACGGCGGATTGCAGCAGCCACTCCCAGAGATCAATGGGCTGGAAGGTTTTTTCACGGTGATGCAGGAAGGGATTGG
>CAIYYI010000682.1 GCA_903930345.1 uncultured Verrucomicrobiota bacterium | reverse complement strand
GTTTTTCACGGCCACATTCAGCGGATAGTGCCAATAGAATGTGTCCCGGGCATACCGGTGCCTGCTGTTGCCCAAATCCGTGAAAAGCGGCACCAGGCTTCGTCCGTCGATTTTATGGGTTTCTTCGTAATAGGGACGTGGATTGTAACCGCCCAATTCAAGGAGGGTGGGGAACAGGTCGTTGCAGTCCACGGGTACATTGCACCACTGCGATTCTGGCAATTTGCCCTTCCAGCGGAGCACCAGCGGCACGCGGATGCCGCCTTCGAAATGCATGGCTTTGCCTCCCTTGAACGGCGCGTTGCAGGTGGCGGCCGGGTCGGTGTAGGTCACGCCGCCGTTGTCGCTCATGAACACCACCACCGTGTTCGTGTCGAGCCCGGTTGCTTCCAATGTCTGCAGAATCCGCCCGACGGAGTCATCCAGGCGTTTGAGCATGGCCGCATAGACTGCGTTGCTTTGCCCATTCCAGCCGCGGGTCGTTTTTTTCTCGAAATAGGCGATTTCCCCGGGCTCTGCCTGGAACGGGGTATGGACGGCGAAGTGGCAAAGGTAGAGGAAAAATGGTTTGCTGTCCGCCCTCTGTTTCTCCGCGCTGGCGCGGATGTGGCGGAGGGCGTGCTCGGTCAGTTCATCGGTAAGGTTGGTTTGGCCGAGGTTGCCGCCCGATTTTCCTCGTCGCAACGCTTTTTGAGGTGTTTTGGGGTGGAGGAGCTGGGGGCTGTCCCAGGCTTTGCGCCAGTCATGGTAAGGGGATCCACCCTCGTCAAAATACGATATTTCCTCAAAACCCTGGTCGCCCGGCTGCCAGCCCGCAGCACCGTGGCCGCCCAGGTGCCATTTACCGATGAAGGCGGAGCGGTGCCCCTTGAGCGCCTCTGCGAGGGTGGTTTCGTTCCGCCCCTGGTCGGCCGGCTGGCCGGCGGGCAGGGCATCGAGCGTGGTTCCATTGAGCAGCGCCTGCGGGATTCCGATTTTGTCCCCCCAATAGAGGGCATCCTGTGCCAGGTAACCCGGCGGGGGCGGTGTTGCCTGGTTGTAGAACGTTTGCACTGTGCCGCCCACTGCGGTTGTGATGCCAATCCGCGCTGCGTATTTCCCCGTCAGAATGCTGGCCCGGGTGGGGGAGCAGAGCTGGCACGCGTACGCCTGGGAGAATGCCGTGCCTTCGCGCACCAGGCGGTCCAGATGCGGGGTCTCATAATACATCTGCGCCGGCTTCGCGCCGGTAAACCGGGCTGCGTAGGCGTTGATATCCACGATCCCGAGATCATCCGCGAGAATGAAAACGATGTTGGGCTTCCGTTCATCGGCGGCTTGCAGCGGAACCAGCGGTGCCAGCAGCAATGCCGTGAGTATTAAAAGGCGCTTCATTGGAGTGAGGTGGAGTACTGCTGGTGTTGTTGCCGCATTTGCCTTAAGCGCTCCTGGTGCGCGGGGTCGTGTGCCAGGTTGGTCGTTTCCAGTGCGTCCTTTCGCAGGTCGTAAAGTTCCTCGCGGTCCGGCCCGGTTTGGTCCACATAGACGGTGTACTTCCAGTCCGGGGTGCGGACACCTTCGGACCGCTCGATGTGGTTTGGCGGCTTGGGGGCATGCCCGTAAAGATGCTCGTAGAAAAAGCTCTCGCGCAAGGGCCGGGCCGGGTTGCGCAGCAGCGGAAGGAGGCTTTGACCCTGCATGGCCTTGGGAACTGTGACCCCGGCGAGGTTCAGGATTGTCGGTGCCACATCCACGTTCAGCACCATGGCCTCGCTGGTTTGGCCGCGCTGTGAGGCCGGAGCCCGCAGGTCGGCGAGAATCATCGGCGCGCGAATTGACTCCTCATGCATCAGCCACTTGCCGAAGAAGCCGTGCTCCCCGGCGAAGTGCCCGTTATCCGAAGTGAAAAGGATCACTGTATTGGTCTCGAGGCCGCGCCGCTTGAGTTCGTCCCGCACCTGGCCCACGCAGAAATCCACTCCCTCGATGAGACGGTAATACTGGCGCATCAGCTGATTCCGCTCCCCCTCCAGGCTGGCATCCTGCGCAAGGCGCAGGCCCCGGGCGCTTTCCAGCGACTGGCGTAGGAAACCGGGCTGCCGCTGCGCCTCTGCGAGCGTGACATTGGCGCGGCGTGGGATTGCCGCTCCCTCGAAATCCTTTGAAAATTGGGGGGCATATCCGCCCCATGGGCCGTGCGGAGCCTTGAAGCTCACCGACAGGCAGAAGGGCTTGTCCGCCGCCCGCTGGTCGAGGAAAGAGCGAATCTTCGCCGGCACAAACCCCGTTTCCGCATGCACCGGATCTTTGAGCGCCGGGTGAGGACCTGTTCCCTGCACGCCTTCCCGCTGCTGGGCCGCGGGCGGACAGGAGCAGAAGAAGTTGGTGCGGTCGCTGGTTCCGTTATTGGCGATGTAGTTGCAGGTGCGCTCATGCCAGTAGGAGGTCTGCCCCATGTCGCCCGCCCAGAAATCGAAGGCGGCTGCACATTCTTTAAAATATACCCGGCTGGCTGCCGACACGCCCCACTTGCCGATGAAGCCGGTGTAGTACGCCGCTTTGCGCAACTGTGCCGGGTAGGTCTCGTCAAGGCTGCGGAGCGGGGTGCGGAAATCGTTCACCCCGTGACGCCGCGCATACTGGCCGGTGAGTATGGAGGCCCGGCTGACGCAGCAGATGGCGGTGGTGAGAAAGGCGTTGTTAAAACGGGTCCCTTGGGCTGCCAGCCGATCCAGGTTCGGTGTCTTGAGCAGTGGATTCCCGGCACAGCTAAGCGCATCCCAGCGCAGGTCATCCGCCAGGAGGAAGACAATGTTGGGTCGGGGTGCGGTGGCTGCGCTGGAGGTGAGTGCCCAGGCGCTGAGCAGGAGCATGAGGAGGTGTTTCATCACGGGTGAATGTCTTTGGTCGGCCGAATGATTGGAGAGGATTGGCATGATTGTCCCTGGCTTTAGGGGGTGAATTCTCCAAAAGGCGTTTTGAATCCGGCCAGCCATTCCTTCAGGCGGCCTTTTAGTTCTGCCACAGTTTGCGCATGCCTGGTGTCCTTGGCCAGGTTCACTCTCTCCTCCGGATCAGCCTGGAGGTCATACAGTTGATCGGCGTCCCAGTAACCAGGGTGCCTTTTCAGCGCCAACTCCTGCAAATTGAGCGATGTGTCCATATGATACGCAGGCCGGCCCAGCGTCTGGTTGTCTATCTTCTGCCGCATTTCCGGCGGATACCGCAGGGCGATGTATTTCCAGCGCTCCGTGCTGACGGCCCGCGTATGGCCGATCTCGAGAAACACCGCATCCCGCCATTTCGCCGCCCCATCGCTCAGCAGGGGAGTCAGGCTCATCCCGTCCAGTTTCATCTCCGTCGGAGGCCGGATTCCAGCGAGGTCAAAGAAGGTCGGGACGAAATCAATGTTCTGGATCGGTCTGTCGCAAGTGGTGCCGCCCGAGACCCGCCCTTTCCCCCAGAGAAAACAGGGCGTGCGCGCGCCCCCATCGTAGCAGGTTCCCTTGCCCCCCATGGTGGTGTTATCGCTGAAAAACAGGATGATCGTGTTGTCCAGTTTTCCCAGGTCGGCCAGCTTCTTTATGACTGCTGCAATACCGTCATCCAGCCAGGTGGCGTGGCCCATGTTTGCGGCGATGCCGGCCTCCTTCAGTCGTTGGCTGATGGTGGCACGCGGGGCCTGAACCTTCAGCGGCGATGACAGGTGTCCGGCGGGCGTTATCGTCGGATCTCCGGCAATGGACTGGTTCGGCTGGGGGCTGTGCTGCAGCGTGGTGCAGAGATGCAGAAAAAACGGCCTGTCCGAGGCTTGATCCAGGAAATCCAGGGCTCCCTTGGTCACCCATTCCATGTTGTGGAATTTAAGGGCGTCCAGCTTGTGATCGTCCAGGTTGCCCCGGTACACGCTCGCCGCATAATCAAATCCCGCCCGCTTGATGTGCTCGCTCAGCCGCGCCTGGTTTTCCGCCAGCTTTTTGGCCACCTCAGGATCGCGCAGGTTGGCATCCGAAGGGATAGATAACAGGGGAGGGGTCCCGGTATGCCACTTGCCCACGAAGCCGGTTCGATAGCCGTTCTCGCGCAGCACCCGTCCCACGTTCCAGCTGCCGGGTTCAACCAGCACGTTGAACCCCACATTGGATTGGCGGCCTGAGGGGTTTTGCCGCATAAAACCTTGGGTGGTGCAGCGGCTGGCATATTGTCCCGTCATGCAGGTGTAGAGGCTGGGCGTGCAGACGCTGGATGAATTGTATGCCCGGGTGAACTTCATGCCTTCCCGGCAGAGCTTGTCCAGCGTTGGCGTCAGCACCTTTCCACCAAAGCATCCAAGCGTGTCGGAATTCTGATCGTCAGTGAGGATGAAGAGGATGTTGGGGCGGGGTGGGGTGGCAGCGCTGGTGGTGACAACAAAACTGCCCAGCAGGGTGATGAGGAGTGCGAGGGTGGTTTTCATCATTCAATGGATCTAGAGCTAGACGTTGCGGGCACAGGATGGTGGGCTGCCTCCGGCAGGAGACTCAGCAGGCTCGCACCGATGATCAAAACGCCGCCCAACAGCATTCGGTATGTAGGTGTTTCGCTGAGGAATATCCACGCGGCGGCGATGCCATAGACCGGCTCCAGCGCCGCTACCACAGCCACCACGGGCATGCGCACGCGTTGGAGAGAGGCGGTGAAACAGGCGTGGGCCAGTCCGGTAAAAACAACCCCCAGCAACACGAGCCACGCCCAATCGCGCACCGGCACGGATGACAGTTGGGGTGCGGCCAGCGGCAGCAAGAGCAGCCCCGCGACGGCGGTTTGCGCGGCCACAAGCGGAAGCGGAGGCACGGAGACGATGGCCTGGCGGTTCAGCAGCGTAAGGATGGCGAAAGTGAAACCGGAGGTGAGGCCCAACACAGTCGCGATGCCCGCGTGCGAGCCGAAGTTCCAGTCCGGCACCACGAGCACTAGGCCCACGACGACCGCCGCGCACGCCAGCGTGTCGAGCCGACGCGGACGTTCGCGCAACACCAGCCAACCGAGCAGCGCCACGAACAGCGGATAACTTGCATACGTCAAAAGGCCAAGCGCGACGGTGCTCCGCTGGATGGCGGCGAAGAATGTCCACCAATGTGCGGCGAGCACCGCGCCGCCTGCCACGAGGATTCCCAACCGACCGCGCCAAGCCATCAGCGAGCCGTCGCGTCGCAGTGTGAGCACGGCGGCTAATGCGAGCGCCCCCACCAGTGAACGCAGGCATGTCACCACCAGCGCGGGGCTCTGGACGGCTTTGCCAATCAGTCCGGAGAGACCAAAGAGCAGCACCGCGAAGTGCAGCGAGATGAGTGCGGTGTGTGGTTTCATAATCAAGCCCGCCAGCAGCAATTGAATGCCGCGCCGAACCAGGATTTCAAGGGCCGTCAATTCGACTATTAACACAAGGTATAGCTTACGCACCCACTGAGCCGCCTGTCACGGATGCACTTCGGAAACCGGCACGGTGCGCACCCGCACATTGGTGAACGCCTCGCTGTCCTCGATCTTGCGAAAGCGGGTGTCCTTGCCGTTCGTCCAGATCGGCGAGGTGCTGCCGTCGCCGTGACGGACGCGGAGGTTGTCGAGATAGACTTTGTAGGTGCCGGGTTTGCCGCCGGTGAAGACAAGGCCTTGGCGGGGCAACTTGCCCGGGGCGCTGCTGCACAGTCCGATGATGCGGTGTTCCCACACGCCAGGTCCGCCCTGGATTTCAGGGGCAGTGGACTGCTCGCGACCGAATTGGTCAATGCCTTCCCCGCGCTTGAACTCGAGAGTCATCGGCTGGTTGTCATTGCCTTTGAAGGGCGAGTAGAAGAATCCGCGACGCAGGCTGTTCGGCGCGCAGGCGATGTCATACTCGATGAAATCGGCGGCGAACTGCTCGCCATCGGTATTGGCAATGGGAATGACCAGCTTGTCCTTCGGTTTCGATTGCGCCGTCGCGGTGACGGTGACTTCGAGCACCTCGCCATCGGGCGCGGGCTTGGCGTTGAGCTTCATGGGCGCAGGTTTATGCGTCAGCGCCGCACCGAGTGATTCGGTCCACACGTTCATTTTTGTCGTGAGTGACTTCACCACGTCGGGATGCGCCTCGGCTACGTTCGTCGCTTCGCTGATGTCGGTGCGGATGGCGTAAAGCTCGAAGTGGTCGAAGAAGCGGTGAAGCTTCCAATCCGCCGTGCGAATGGCGTCCTCGTTGCGCCACACCCAGTAGTAGCTCTCGATGGGACTGGTGGTGTTGTCGCGCAGCGCGGGCCAGATGTTCTTGCCATCGAGCGGGCGCGTCGCGGGCATCTTCGAATCCGTCATCGCCATCAAGGTGGGAAACATGTCGAGCGCACCGCAGAGGCCGTCCCATGTTTTGCCGCCGGCGAGTCCGCCTTTGGGCCAATGAACCACCGTGGGCAGACGCACGCCGCCGTCGTAGATGGAGTGCTTGGCCCCACGCAACGGAAGACTGCTTCCAGCCTGCATCGCTCCATTGTCACTGGTGAAGACCACGATGGTGTTGTCGCGCAGGCGAAGCCTGTCGAGTTCCACGAGGATGGCGGCAACGTCCTTGTCCAACGAATGAAGCATGGCCGCGTGGGTGTGCTTTTCCTCGGCGGTCGTGTTGGCATTGGCCGCGGGCAAACCAGCGGTGACTTTCGGGTCCATGGCGGCGAGGTCCTCCTTCTTTGCCTGCAGCGGTGCATGCACGAGGTGGAAGGGGACGTAGCAGAAGAACGGGCGCGACTTGTTCTCGCGAATGAACTCGATGGCATGCTGCGTGATGAGGTCATCCGTGTAGCCCTCGTCCTGCGGGCGGAAATCGAGATTGTGCCACCAGGAGACGGGGCCTTTTCCTTGCACGGTCCGCCGCGTGAAGTAGTCCTCGCCACCACCGTAATAAACCCAGGCCTCGTCGAAACCGTGCTCGTTCACACCGAGACCACCCTTGAACTTCTTGTTCGGCATGGCTTTGAACGCCTGGGCAAAGGCCGCCCGATACTCCGGTGAATCGGGGTCACCGCCGTTGTGCCACTTGCCAAAGACGCCGGTCCGATAGCCGCTGGCCTTGAAGCCTTCGGCGATGGTCGTTTCCTCCTTCGCCAGCTCACCCCCGACCTCCGGCCCCGTGCCGACGCGAAACGGATGCCTCCCTGTGAGCAACATCGCGCGGGTCGGGGAGCAGACGCACCAGCCCATGAAGTTGTTGAGTTGGATTCCCTGTTTAAACAACCGGTCAATGTTCGGCGTAGCGATGGCTCCGCCATGCGTGCTGAGGTCGCCCCAGCCGAGATCGTCGGCCAGCATGTAAACGATGTTGGGCTTGGCTGCCGGCTTGGCCGAATCGGCGGCGTGCAGCGGGGCCAGCGGTGCCAGCAGCAGGACAGTGATGAGGGTAAGGGTGCGTTTCATGGTTTTTTTCGTTTGCATCTGGTTCGCCAGTTCCAGTCATTGGAAGTCATCCTGCCGCATTTCTTA
This sequence comes from uncultured Verrucomicrobiota bacterium, assembly GCA_903930345.1. Taxonomy (GTDB): domain Bacteria; phylum Verrucomicrobiota; class Verrucomicrobiia; order Limisphaerales; family CAIYYI01; genus CAIYYI01. Next base: position 5,875 of record CAIYYI010000682.1, on the reverse strand, counting down.
GATGCTTGCAAAGAGCCGGTGCAGAGTATTCCGTACAGCGAACTTACGATGTTTATTTTGGGTTGATAATTAAAAATTACTAGAATCGCGACTGAAACAACGAGAGTGTTTGTTGATCCTTCTCCCTCAGTTTCACGCTCTTGAGCATGCCCGCAACGTCTTTGGCGTCCGCCCCCAGCAGGAAGAGATTCGCCCAGGCACGACCCTTTGCGGCAGACCCTTGTGAAGCTGTGGTGATGACCTCGGCAAAGGAACGCAGCGCCTTGTCCTTTTGGTGGACGATCTGACACAAATAAAGGGAGGCCGTCACCCGCACATCCAGCGTCTGCTCGTCCTTCACGTCGGTTTTGATCAGCTTTTCCATGATCGAACACACTTCCGGGGTCGCGGACTGTTTGCCGATCTGAATGCATCCAATCACGGCCCAGTAGCGATAGCCCACGTCACTCGATCCGAGCATTTCGATGAGCTTGGGCAGATCGGCTGGCTTGGCAAAGTTCGCCAGTTCAGCCGCCTTCATGTAGCCCTGCTGGTCATACAGCTTTGGATTCCGGATCAGCTCATAAATAGTCGTCTTATGCTGTCTGGCCCGATCCACCAAAATTCCCTCGGGCAGGAAACCGCAGTCGTGATGCATTGTCTGTTGTTTTTTCAAACCCTCACGCATCAGAGCCATCCGTTGGGCCTGGGCGGGATCATCGGCCAGGTTCTTCACATTATCCGGGTCGCTTTCGCAATCGAACAGCTCCTCAGCCGGCTTGGGTCGGAAGAAGGCCCCGGTCATCGCATCGGTCTTCCCTGCCTTATGGTACGCTTCCCAAGCCTTCATGGACGGCGCCTGCCAAAGATATTCCAGAAACTGCCCGTTCGGACGGAAAGGCTCGTAATTGCGAATATACAGGTAACGATCATCTCGCAGCGCCCGCTGCATGTCGGGAACTTCATCCATTCGCTCCCGTGCCATGAAGACCTGCTCACGCGGCGGATCCTGTTTTGGGCCAAGGAAGACGTTCCCCTGCATTTCGGGAGGAATAGCCGACCTGGTAATGGCCAGCCACGTTTTGGGCATGTCGATAAAGCTGATCAGGCGATCAATGCGAGCGCCCGGTTTTTCTGCTGGCCACAGATGCCTGAACTTCTCGGGGATGCGCACCATAAACGCCGTGTGAGTGCCCGAATCATACAGGAAGCGCTTGCTGCGCCCAATGACGCCCCCGTTATCCGAAGTATAGACCACGATGGTATCTTCCGCGAGGCCGTCGTCCTTCAGTTTGGCGAGGATCCTTCCAAGCGCCTTGTCCGCATCCATCACGCCAGCGCTGTAGCGGGCATAGTCGAGGCGCATTTCAGGAATGTCGGGATGATAAGCCGCCAGCTTCATCGTGGCTGGATCGACATCCTCCTTCGTGTTCTTGTCCTTGTGCAGGTGGGATTCGTGGCATCCGGCCGAGTTGACGACCTGAAAGAACGGCTGGTCCGGCTTTCGATTCGGATGCTTCCAGCAGTCCATTTCATAGGAATCCCAGGTGTTGGTGAAATGTCCGCAGGTGCCCCGATTTTCACCCCCACCAAACCCCGGCTCCCGTCGGTTGGAAGTATTGTAATCGGTCTTATGGTTGTTGGCAGTGAAATATCCGTTCGCCCGCAAAGCGTCGGGATACCAAGTCAACGAAGCTGGCGTCTCGTGCAGGCTGCGCATGTAGATCGTCCCCGTTGAAACCGGGTGAATACCCATGATCCAACCACTGCGGGCTGGCGCACAGACCGGAGCATGCGCAAAACAGCGGGTGTAGAGAAAACCCTCGTGCGCAAACTTGTCGAAGTTCGGGGTTTGGATCTGCTGGTTCCCATAGCAGCCGAGCCATTTGGCGCTCATGTCCTCGCCCGTAATCCACAGGATGTTCGGTTTTGGTTCTGCCGCGCTTGCCACGCACGCCGCGAGGAATATGCAGGAGACGCCAATACTCTTAATCCATTTTGGGTTCATACGAGTAAATCTTTCCTATTCGACCACTTTGAGCCGGGTATTGGCAAGGTCGAAGGTGCCTTTGGCATCGCGTGCCAAGAGGAAGCGCAGAGTGGTCTCGACTTTGAACGTGGTTTTGATCTCGAATTCGATGGTGTGCTCCTGCCATTGCTCGGCCAGCAGAATCCGGCCTTCCTTGGAAACCAGGCGCCAACCATCGGCCAGCTCAAACTCGACTGATTGGCCGGGTGTGCCGCGCACGCGGAAGGCGAAGCGGTAACGGCCGGGGTCGAGCTTGGCCCCATTGCCGAAGTTGTGGCTGAGGCTGGAGCCTTCGCCGAAATCACCGGTCACGCGGATGATGCGGCTGGCGCCGGGGCCGTCGGCGAGAATCTGCTTTTCCAGCCCTTTACCCGGCGTTTTCAGGATCCAGTAGCGCCACGGATTGATGAGTTCGGTGTTCGGCTCAGCAGTCCACGGCGTCACCAATTTCACCTGCGGAACGGGCGGGGTTTTCACTGCCAGCAGTTTTTCAGGCACCTTGTAATGAAGGCTGTCGTCGAAGGCGGGGCTGTCGAAATTCACATTTTTCAAATCGGCCTCCTTCGGAGCCTCGCCAATGCCGATGAAGCCCAGCGGATGCCAGCCACCGCGGAAGTAGTTTACGGTCGCGAATCGTGCGCTTGGCATCATGCCACCCTGACGATCCAGAATGGCGAGGGCGAGGAGGAATTGGCCGGGTTTTAGGTCCGCTGGCAGCGTGGCGTGGCCTTCATTGTGATGCGGCACGGCGGGGCGGCGATAGGCGAACCGCGTGCTGTCCCAATCCTCGCCGGGCAGCCATTTGCGGATGTCCACCCCTGCCAGTGGGGCGGACCAGACCGGCTTTTTCGTCGTGGGATCGAGCAGCGCGACGGCCACGGGCCAGTCAAGGTAAAAGGGGGCGCTGCCGATGTTTCGCACGGTCAGCTTCACCGGCAGTTGTTTTCCAGGCGGCACAACGAACGGATAGCTGGCGGAATCGAGCACGAAACGGTAGCCGAAGGCTTTTTGTAACTCTGCCGCACCCGCCAGCACCTCGCGGTCAGAGTCGTCGTAGTTATTGATCCAGCCGAGGTAGCTCGCGTGGTAGCGGCGGATCTTATCCATCATGTAGCGGCGGTAAGCCGGCACCTTCATTGTCTCATCGGGCGTGCGTCCGAAGGTCTCCTTGGACTTCGCGCTCTCTCGCTGCTGCTGCCAGTTGTATTCCACCTCGCCTTCGATGGGGGCGCGTTTCCAGATGTCAGGATACACATGCATGGCCTGCCAGGGAAACTGATCTTTGGGTCCTTCGGGCGGTTCGCGATCGAGGTTGGCAAAGGTGTCGTAGTAGATGCCGAAGCCGGCCTGCATGAACTCCGCGTCATTATGCCGGACAAGCACGGGCTTGTGCTTGAACGCCTTCTGAAATGCCTCCGCGAGCAACCGCCGCTGCTCCGCTGTGGGCGCGGGATGGTGGTGTTCGCCAAAGTGTCCAATAAGGCCCATTTGGACGGCAAAGATGCGTGGATCCTCATCCCAGGCCTGGCCGAGCTTCGCCACCAAACGCCTCAGCCTCTCCTGAAAAGCCGGGCTGTCGTAGTCGAAGGAGTGCAGGTCAGCGGGCCAATACTGCCTTCCAGAGGACCCATTCCAGTCAAGATACACGCGCGGCACGAGTTTGACATTCAGATACTCGAAGCGCCTGCCCTTGGTTTCCGTGATCTTTTTCGTGTGGGCGATGATGCGCTCCACGGTGTCATCCGCGCCGACCTCGATGTCATTCCACTTGATGTACTTGCGCTCCACGAGCCCGTAGCCATCCTGCTTGTATGAGCGGAAGCCTTTGAGCGGATTGTTGATGGCACCATGGAACTCGGTTGGGTTGGCCGTGACCCAGCCATTTTCAACCAAGGTCACGTTTGATCTTGAATGCTGCTCGTCATCAGCCAGGACGCGCTCCACAGGGGAAAGCGCACAAAACCATAGAAGCGGGGTCAGCGGCGCGAGCAGCAGGGCGGTGAGGAGTGGATGACAGAAAGATGGGAGACAGGAATATGGAGTGCGGTTTGGTATCTTTTTTTCAGTTCTGTTTTTGTCCGGCTGATGGGCGGGCATGGGTGCTGGTTTCATTGTGATATTTCTTGTCATTGGGATTCCCGCGTCGTCCTGAGCGCTTCGCCATACTGTGGGAAGAGGTGCAGCGCGGGGAACTCGTCCCGCGCGGAGCTGTCGGGACTGCCGTAATGCCAGTGCAGCACACCGGCGAAGGGATGGGCGGCGAGGGCCTGGTGGAATTTGCGCAGCAGGTCCACGCCAACGTCGTGAGGGATTGTCTGCCAGTCCGGGCCGCGGCGCATGTAATGGGCGGCGACACCGCTTTCACCGATGAGGATGGGCTTGCCGAGGCGCCTGGCTTCCGCGGCGAGCAAGGGCATTTCCACGGAGGCGAGGTCGCGCTGGAGATGTTGGGAAATGGATTCGGTCATGGATTTGCCGACGTAGAGGTGGATGTCCACAAAGTCGAGGCCTGTATCCAGCAGCGCCAGCGGCCGGGCGGGGACGCGCATGTCCTTCGTCTGATCCTTTGACCAGGTGCCCGGCCCCTGCCTGCCGACTGCGGTGAAGGTGAAGACGCTGGCGCTCACCAGAGCCTCCGGATCAGCGGCGTGAATGGCCTCGGCGCAGGCGGTTGCCCAGGCCCGGGTCGCGGCGTCCATGAGCGCCTGCGCGCCGCTGTCGGTTCTGAGGTCAAACTCGCGTTCGCCAAAAACAAAAGCGGCGGGCCGTGATGGGAAAGGCTCCTGCTCCAGATTGAAGTGAACCTCATTCTCCAGTTCCCAGGCGAGGACGACGGGCACCAGCTCCGGGGCGCTTTTTCGCAGGCCTGCGATGAGGGCGCGGATGGCGTTTGCCTTGGCGCGGATGGGTTTCGGGGTGAGACGAAAGCCGTTGACCTTCAAGTCCTGGCTGGGTTCCGTCACCCAGCCGTGGCGGGATTCGCCGGCGAGCGGTGTTTCCGCCCAAGCCTGGGAATCCGGCGTCCACGTGTCCCAAGAGAGGATGACGCGGATGCCGTGCGTCTGCGCGGCTCGCAGGAAGTGGGCGAGATTGCGGAGGAAGTCGGGATTGACCTCGGCGGATTGGGCGGCGGTGACGATGCCGCCCGCTCCGCTGTGATTGCTCAGGAACGAGCGGACCGTGTTGAAGCCCGCGCGCGACAGGTTCTCCATCATCCGGGTAATGAACGTCTCATCATAGCTGCCGGGGCTGAAGGCCGAGTGCCCTTGTTTCTTCCCCGCGATCAGGCCAAGACGATAGTAGTTCACGCCGGCCGGTCGGAAGGTTCTGCCCGTGCTCGCGTCCACAAATTTCCCGTCACGAATGACGATGCGGCCCGCAATGGCTTTGTCCTCGTGAATGGGAACACCAGTTTTGGTCGGTTCTGCCAGCGCACCTGCCAGCGGGGCGAGCAGCAGGGCGGTGAGGAGTGGGAGGGTTAGGTTCATGCTGATGTTCCTTGGGACCTATTTGTCCACCGTCCTGAATTGATGGGTACCGGGAGTGACTTCGCGCGGCGATTCGCCCGGCACGAAAACCGTCGCGGTCGTGTTGGCTGGAATCTTCACGTCCAGCGTCAAGCTCTTGCCGTCACGTTTCCAGTTGCTGACGATGCGACCGTAGGGCGAGTCGTGGTGAGACCTAACCCAGGTTAAATCGCCGACAACGGCCGGCTTGATGATGATTCTCTTGAAGCCGGGCGCAGCCGGATCGGGCTGGATGCCGGCGAGGCCCTGGTAGAACCAGTTGTCGGGCGAGGTGAAGCAGGAGTGAATGCGGGACCAGTGTCCGTTCCACTGCTCCCAGAGCGTGGTCCCGCCTTCCGCC
>CAIYYI010000681.1 GCA_903930345.1 uncultured Verrucomicrobiota bacterium | reverse complement strand
CCGGGCAGCACAAAGAAGAACACCGGCCAGATTTTCAGGAAGGCGCAGAAGAGCGGACCGAGACGCGCGTGCCGCTCATCCTTCGCGGCCAGCACGCGCTGGACGATGGTCTGGTCGCAGCACCAGTACCAGATCCCCAGCACGGGGTAGCCGAGCAGGATGGAGTACCAGGCCAGGCCCGACGGGTCCCCGGCGGAACGCGCCAGGTGGAGGAAGTTGCCTGTGCCCCAATCCACCTTGCTGCCGGCCACGCTGGCGAGCGGGTGCGGATGGGCGGCCAGCGTCTGTGCCAGGGCGGACCAGCCGCCGACCTTCAGGTAGCCCACCACCGTGATGACCACCGCGCCGGTCAGGAGCAGCACCGTCTGCACGCTCTCCGTCCACACCACGGCCAGCAGCCCGCCGAACATGGTGTAGATGCCGGTGAGCAGACCCAGCAGCGTGATGAACACCAGCAGAGCGTCCACCCCGAGGATCGTCGCCCCCGGCGGCAGGTTCAGGATGCCGCGCAGCACCCACGCCGCCGTGTAGAGCGCCACCCCCATGTGGATGACGATGGCGGAGAACAGGGAGACCACCGATAGCACGTCGCGGCAGGGGCGGTTGAAGCGGCGCTCCAGGAAATCCGGCAGCGTGGCCACCCGTGAGCGGAGGTAGAGCGGCGCAAAGAAGAGCGAGAGCAGGATGAGCGTGAAGCCCGCCATCCACTCGAAATTTCCGAACACCAGGCCGAACTTGTACGCCGTCTCCGCCAGGCTTACGAGGTGGACGGTGGAGATGTTCGCCGCGAACATCGCCAGGCCGATGACCGGCCAGGCCAGCGTGTTGCCGGCGAGGAAGTAGTGCCCGCCTTCGCCGCCGCGTTCGCCCCGGCGACGCAGGAAGCCCGCCGCCACGCCGAGACCGACCACGGCCAGCAGGTAGAGGGCGATGATCGACCAGTCCAGGGGGCTGACGGCGGTGTTCATGGCGGGCTATTTCTCGAGCAGCTCAATCTCGTTGAGGGTGGGGCCGTCCGTGGCATCCAGGATGTTCAACCGGAACTCCCGTGCGGTGACCGGCTCGAATGTTTTCTGAAACCCGGCCCCGATGGTCTGCCCGGCGAGGAGGGTCTTCCAGGTTTCTCCCTCGCGGTACTGCAGCTCGAATTTTTGCACACGCTTCCCGAACGCCTCGTCTATGCGGACGCGCTGCACGGTCACCGGCTTGCCGAGGTCGGCGGCGATCCAGGCCTGGCGGGTGCCCGTGTCGGTGGCCCAGCGCGATTCCTCGTCGCCGTCGAATGCCGCCGCTGGTCCATAGTGTGCGTTTTGCTTCTGAAAGACGTTGGATGCGGTCGCCTTGACGATGGTTTCGGCCTTGATGGCGATCGCCGGGATGTCCATGGCTGAGCCGTCCAGTTCCAGACGGATGATGGTGTCAATGGGGTCCAGCGTGGTCGGATCCAGCGTCAAGGTCAGCCGACCGTCCGCCTGGGTGAAGGCGATGGCCCGGCCGCCCGGCCCGGTTGCGCTCCTGATCTGGCGGGGCAGCGCCGGCAGTTCCACCCGCCCGCCTTCGCTGCGGAAGACGTGTACGAAGATGCTGCTGCCTTTGCGGGTGCTGCTCAGCGCCTTGGTCGGCTTCCACGGGCCGCCGCGTGTGCCGTAGATGGTTTCCCCGTGCTTCGCCAGCCAGGCACCCATTTCCTGGAGGCGCTGCACCTGACGCGGTTCGATCTCGCCATCGGCGGTCGGGCCCACGTTGAAGAGCAGGTTGCCGTCGCCCGCCGCGCAGGTCACGAGCGTCTGCAGGCATTGCTGGAGGGACTTCATCTCGTCATTCGGCTTCCAGGCCCACTGGCGGCAGATGGTCATGCAGGTCTCCCACGGGCGGTTGTCTTGGTACTTGCCGACGCGCTGCTCCGGGGTGTCGTAATCCCCGGGTGCGCCGCTCCGGTTGTTGACGATGATGTCGGGCTGGAGCGAGCGCACATAGTCAATCACCCCCTGGCCGCGCGCCCGGTCAAATTTCTGCGGCACGTCGAACCAGATCAGCCCCAGCGGGCCGTAGCCGGTGATCAGCTCCTTCAACTGCGCGCGCAGGTACTGCTCGTAACGGTCCAGGTTGGAGGTCTCGCGCACCACCCGGCCCCCGGGGCTGGTGAGCGGAAAATCGGGGTGGTGCCAGTCGCAGGTGGAATAGTAGGTGCAGAACCGCAGCCCCGCCCGCTGGCAGGCGGCGGACAGCTCTTTGACCACGTCCCGCCCCAGCGGCGACTGCATGATGTTGAAGTCCGTCTGGCGGGTGTCCCACAGACAGAAGCCGTCATGGTGTTTGGTGGTGAGGACGACGTACTTCATGCCGGCGTCCTTGGCTGCTTTGACCCAGGCTTCGGGGTTGAAGTTGGTGGGGTTGAACTTCCGGTAGAGCTGGTCGTACTCGGCGATCGGAACCTGGGATCCGCGCGCCCAGCCGATCTCCTGGCCGGTCAGGGAGACCGGTCCCCAGTGGATGAACATGCCAAAGCGGGCGTCGCGCCACCACTGTAAACGGTCGGCCTCGCTGCGGACGGCCGCAGGCGTGGGTTTGGCCGGTGTGGCCGGGGGTTCTGTCGGCCCCGGCCGGGGGGTGGTGCAGGAGGTGAGGGCGGCCAATCCCAGGAGTGTCAGCGTGGGCCAGATTGTCTTTGCCATAATTAATCCGTGCTTCAAAGGTCTCGTCAATTCTTGTCATGAGCTGGTCGAATGGGCGGAGCTTTCAAGATCATTCCACCATTAACCGCTCTGTAGCTTTCCTTCCAGTTTGGATCGGTGGACTTCGCTGAGGCAGAATCCGACGTGGCCGCAGTCGAGGCAGGCCACGTAATACACGGGAAACCCCACCAGCATCAGCTTTTGCTGGGGCACAAACGTCCTGGGACCCGGGTTGCCCAGCGCCAGCCGTGATCCGCGGCAGCTGGGGCAAACCAGTTTCGGGGATGTTTTCATATGCGTACTGTTTCACCCGCTGGCATCTCGTACCTGGCCTCAGGGCGCATCGGCGGGATACACCAGCCGGTAGAACCGGGGGTAGGGCGGAACCATCGGCTCGGTAAACTCAAAAAACCCGGTCCCATCCGCAGAGCCGTTGGTGAAGGTTTGCCAGGGGCCAAACACGTTGGTGGCCGATTGGATGCCGTACACGCCCACGGGCACGCCGGAGAAGCGCACCTGGAACAGATTGCCGGCCACCACGCGGGGCGGGATGGCGTAGCCCAAGCGCAATTCCGTGGGGCCGGGCACCTCCACGGTCACCACGGCCACCAGGCTGGTGGCCGTGCCGGAGCTGTTGGCCACCAGCACATCATAGGTGCCCGCGCTCGCCGGTTGCACGCCGGTCAGTTCCAGCCAGGCGTTGGTGCGGCCGGGCAGGGCGGTGCCGTTGAGACGCCATTGCCAGGTGAACGGCGCGGTGCCGCTGGCGGTGGCGGTGAGCTGGACGGTCTCTCCGGCTTGGGCGGTCCGGCCGACGGGGTGGGTGACCACGGCAGGAGCCATTACCAGGGGTGCCACCGGCGGCAAGTTGGTGGGCTGCACCAGCACGTAGAGGTTTTTCACCGGGTAATTGGCCGCGTTCGCCGCGAAGGTGTAATCGACGCTGTTGGCGGCGTTGGTGCTGTTGCCGATGCCCACATCCGTGTTGCCGCTCTGGCCCGCGCCCCAGTGGTTGTAGGCGAAGAGCACCTGACCGGTGGTGTTGGCCCGGTGGTTGTGGATCTGCATGGAGCCATACTGGCCGCCGGAGCCCACCGAGACAGTGTCGTTCCAATCGTACAGGCTGCTGCTTCCGGTGGGCACCCCGCTGTTGGTGGCGTTGCCGTAATTGAAGCCCCAGAACTCGATGTTGCCGGTGGTGATGCCGTTGCTGGCGACGATGCTCGCCACGCTGGAATAGACATTCAGGTTGGTGAGCTTCTGCTGCACGCCCGCGCCGATGCCCAGCACGGGCACCCCCAGCCGAGCGAGGTTGGTGGTGAACGGTTCGGCGGAGACAAAGATCCAGTTGGTGGTGCCGCCCAGGCTGGCCGCCAGCTCCAGATAGTAGGCCACCCGGTTGATCGGCTGGGCGATGGTGGCGCGGAGGTCCGAGTTGTAGGTGATACCGTTGAGGTTGTAGTTGGGCGTCACCGTGGGCAGGGCCAGGTGATAGAGCACCTGGTAGCCGGCCGCCTCAGGCACCCGGGCATAGGCCGGACTGATCGCCGGGACCGTGAAGGTCAGGTTGGTGTCCGGCAGGTAGTTGGCCACCTGGGCCCGGTCCGCGACCAGGTTGACCAGCAGGGTGTAGCTTGTTTCAGGCTGCAGTGGGGTGGTGGTGAGCACCACCTCCCGCTGGTTGGGGCGGAGTTCCACCGCTTCGATGAGCGCATCCTTGTCGAGGGCGAAGTTTTCGATGATCAACGTTTCGCGGGCCAGCGGCTCGTCGAAGGTCAGCACGAGGTTGGTGCGCGTGCTGGAGGGGGTGACCCGCAGGAGTGTCGGCGGGGCGTAGTCCTCGGCGGGCAGGGCCAGCACGAAGAGGCGGCGGTGGGTATAGATGGCCGCATTGTCCGCGAAGGTCCAGTCCACATCGTTGGTCCCCGGGCGGTTGCCGATGCCCAGGCAGGTGGCCGTGGCACCGCTCCAGTGGTTGAAAGCCAGGAGCACCTGGCTGGCCGCACTGTTGTGGATCTGCATGGAGCCGTAGCCGTCCCAGCCGAAGTAATTGCGGTTCATGGTGTCGCCCCAGTCGTAGGCGGTGGCGCTGGCGTTGGCGATGGAGACGGCGTTGCTCTTGTCGTAACTGTGCCCCCAGAACTCGATGTTGCCCCCCGCCAGTCCGGTGCCGGAGACGATCTCAGGCAGGCTGGAAAAGACGTTCATGTTGGTCACCTTCTGCTGGAATACGGCGCCGGAGATGAGGTCGGGCACCCCGATCTTGTTCACGTCGGTGGTGAAGGGGTCCATGGAGACGAAGATCCAATTGGTGGCCCCGCCGTTGGTGGCCAGCTCCAGATAATAGGCCACGCGCGCGAACGGCCCCTGGTAGGCCCGGTTGTCCACGTCATAGACGGTGCCGGACCGGTTGTAGTAGGCTCCCGAAATCGGAGGGGTGAGCTGATAAACCACCTGGTAATTGGCGGCCTCGGCCACGCTGGCCAGCAGCCGTTCGGGCAGCGCCTTGCGTGCGACCGCCCGGGTGGTTCCGGGGGCGATCTGATTGGCCTCGCTGGCCCGGTCGCGCACCTGGCTGACTGCCAGGGTGAGGGTATCGGCCGAGGCCCAAGGGGTGATGGTCAATACCACCTCGCGCAGATTGGCGGCCAGGACTGCGCCCAGCACTGTCACCCCGCGGTCGAGGGTGTAATAGGCGGGGTTGGCGGCCGTTTCAGCCATCGGTTCGCTGAAAGTGATCGTGATGTGCTCCTGGTCCGGTGTCAGCGTTGCGCTGAGCACGGTGGGCGCGGTGGTGTCCGGCACGGGCAGCACGAACACCTGCAGGCGTTTGAGGGCGTAATTGCCCGCGTTTTTCACATGCGTCCAGTCGGGATCCACGGTGCTGGTGTTGTTGCCGATACCGACACAGAGGTTGCCGCCCCCGCTGCCGCCCCAGTTGTTGATGGCCAGCAACACCTGCCGGGTGGCCGGGCTGTGGATCTGCATGCTGCCGTAGCTGCCGCTATTCAGCGTTATGGAGTCGCCCCAGTCAAAGGTGGCTCCGCTGGCGTTGGTGACGCCGGTGGGGTTGGCCTGAGTGTAATTCCAGGGCCAGAACTCGATCAGGCCGCTGCCCATGTTGGCACCGCCCATCACGCCCGCCTGGCTGCTGTACACTGTCAGGTTGGAGACGGCCTGTTGGAACAGCGCCCCGCTGGTCACCGTGGGAATGCCGATGCGGGAGGCGTCCTGCGTGAAGGGATCCATGGCTGCCCAGATGAAATTGGTCGGCCCGCTGGGCGGTGCCAGCTCCAAATAGTAGGCCACCCGGGAGAAGGCCCCCAAGCCGGCCCGGTTATCCACCTCATAGTTGACGTTCGTGGTGCTGTATGAGGCGCTCGTGGGGAGATTCAGGGAGCAGGCCAGGGTCCAGCGTGCCGCTTCCGGCACGTTGGCAAACACCCCCCCCCGCACCGGGGCGAGGGTGAAAATGGTGGTGGTGGCGCGTGCCACCGCCAGTTGGGCCGGGGAGCGCCCGATCAGATTCTGCTGGGTGATTTGGTAAGCCGTGGAGGTTGCCAGCGGTGTCACGGCCAGGCGCACCGTCATGGCGGTCATGGGGTCCAGGGTGGCGGCCTGCACGGTCACGCCGCCGCTGACCTGATAATGGGACACATTGGTGGCATCGTCGGACAGCGGCTGGTCAAATTTGAGCACCAGGTTGGTTCCGTCGATTTGCTGGGCCCCCAGGAACACGGGCGGATTGGTGTCGTTGACCGGCAGCACGAGCACCTGCAGCGTCTTCACCACGTATGTCCCGCTGTTGTTGGCAAAGGTCCAGTCCGCGTCCGTGCTGCCCGGGCGGTTGCCGATGCCCAGGTCCGCCGCCTGACCCACGTTCCAGTGGTTGAAGCCGAACAGCACCTGGCTGGCCGCAGGGTTGTGGATCTGCATGGAGCCGTGGTTGCCGGCGGTCATGGTGTCGCCCCAATCATAGGCCGTGTGGCTGGCGTTGGGGATGTTCAGGGTGTTGCTCGCCTGGTAGTTGCTGGGCCAGAATTCCAGGTGCCCCGTCAGCTCGGATCCCACCGTGACCCCCTCCACGCTCGAGTACACGGTCAGGTTTGAGACCGTCCGCTGGAATTGGGCGCTGCTGGTGGCGTTGGGCACGCCCAGATGGTTCAGGTTCGTCGTGAAGGCATCCATGGAGACCCACATGAATTGGGTGGGTCCGTTGGTGACTTGCAGCTCCAGGTAATACCCCACCCGCGTGAAGGCCCCCTGCCGCGACCGGGTATCCACGCTGTACGGCACCCCGGTGGTGAAGTTTGGCGTGTTGGGGATGTCCAGGGAGTAGAGCAGGCTGTAGCCGGCGGCTTCCGGGACGTTGTTGAAGACGCCATGGATGGCGGCGGGCAGGGCGGAAAAGATTGTTGTTTCGCGCGCGGCCGACAGGGTGGCGGCCGGGGTGCGGTCCGGGACGCTGGACACCGTGAGGGTGTAGGAATTCCCGGGCGTCTGGGTGGTGGTGGTGAGGAGCACATCCCGCAGGCTGACCGGGTCCAGGGTGGCGTTCACCGGCGAGATGCCGCCGCCCAGGGCGTAGTGGGTCAGGTTGGTGGCGTCGTCCCCCACCGGCTTGCTGAAGGTGATCACCACCTGGCTCATGCCGGGGATGCTGCGGACGCGGGCCAGATTGGGGGCGTTGGTGCTGCCCAGCGGGCTGACCAGGTTCGTGACGTTCTGGAACCAATGCGCCGCCATCTTGGCGTAGCCGGTGGTGTTGGGGTGCAGGTTGTCCGGCATGTCCGAGAGCGGCACCGAGCTGCGCAAATCCGTGAAGAACACCTGCCGGCCCAGGGCTGCCTGCCGGGCGACGATCTCCGGTACGAACGGGTTGAAATTCGTTTGGATCTGCGTGTTGTAAGGCTCGCCCCGCTCCAGCAGGTTGGCGACCACGATCTTGGCGTTCGGGCGGTTGGTGGCCATGCGGGCGATCAGGGCCTCCAGCCGGTTTGTTGCGCTGGCGGTGTTATAGTTCTGGCCGTAATCATTGGTGCCCAGCAGCAGCAGGATGATGTCCGGGTCCGCCGTCTGCCCGAACACCGACTGGATGATCGCATCGATCTGATCCAGGCGCCAGCCGCCATGGCCCTCGTGGTCCGAGTCCGGCAGACCGGCCACCCCGTTGCCGGTCTGGGTGCCGGTGAAATCCACGTTGTACCCCGCGTTGGTCAGCATCTGGTAGAGCACCAGACGGTAGCCGCCCGCACCGCCTGATCCGTAAGTGATCGAATCCCCCAGTGGCAGAATGCGCACGGGCGGGATTTGGGCGGACGCGGAGAGGAGATATCCGAAAAGGAGGGTTGCCAAGCACAAGAGGAAACTGGCACAGCCACGCCGAACGTTTGGAATCATGGGTAACTATTAAAGCTATTGAGGTTCCTGGTCCAGTATAAAACACGGATCCATCCGTTGGCTTCAGGGCGTTTGGCGGGCAGTCAAAGAAAGCTGACAGGCAGAAAACAGAAGATATAACCTACAAAAAATGTTTTTATTTCCTATTACACACGTTTATCTTACCTCAAATTATCTCAGCATATTGCCCGATATTGAAAAATGTCTACCAAGGCAGCATGGAGGGGGACAAAACGCGGAACTCGCAACCGCAGAACCGGACGTCGCATTTGAAATTGGGCCAACCAAACCGAGGCATGAGACTTTTTGATACTTTTTGGTACTTTTTTTCTGGGTTTTGGTGCGCGCGCCGGGAAAGATCCGAAAAATGCAGAAACTAAAAAGTCGCAGAGAAGTGTTTAAAATGTCAAAGAACAACCGGATGCTTCGGACAAAAGTTTACTAAAACTTTACTTTTTCTTTACCGGTTCAGGGTTTTTCTGAGTCCCTCCCGGCCAGCTCACTCATCGCCGAATTTCCAGTGGCAATTCCCGATTGCCAAACAGTAGGCCGACCGTGCCGGTTTTTCAACGGATTTTCGTTCACATTCTGAACGGCGTAGATGAAACTTAAAGCTGACAGCAGCAACCCGGCCGCACGCCGCATGCGCCGGGGGTAGATCAGTTCCAACCCGTAATAACCTCGCAAAACCAGCCAAGGCGGTTGGCTCAGAACGAGTAGCTCAGGCCGAACGTCTGAAGGACACTCGGATCAAGGCTTAGCCCCACGCTTCGGCCATCGACCCCCAAGTTGTAGTCGCCATTGCCTTGGAGTTTGATTTGGTAGAGCAACCCCCAACGGTCGTTCAAAGCATGTTGAAGCCCCAGACCAAAATACCACCCGGGCAGAACGTCTTGGCGGGTGGAATGACCGGAGACGTGGCCACTCAGTCCGCCTTGGAGGGTATCCTGGTAGGCAAAACTCCCATCGACCACCACGAGGGCCAGGCCTGCATCCACCATCCCATAAAGCCGGGGACGCAGTTCGCCGCTCAGGCGCGGCCCCAAGCGGATTCCATACATGTCCAAGTCCAGATGCCGGTTCGACCAAAGGGTGGCGCCGTTTACGATGGTCTGGGGCACCAACCCCAGAGGGTTGTCCAGAATCATCGTTCCCGGTCCGAAAAAGGTGCCTGCATAGGGGGCCGACGGTGGTCGCACCCCTTGGAGTGGGTAAGCAAAATGGTCCAAGCGCACGTCTGCGGCCAGTTGCCCCTGATTTTGAAAACTCAGGGGGGCGTAGTTGAAAGTGGCTTCCACGCCGAAGCGGACGGACCGGTCAGGGTGCTCCCATAGCACGCGGTGATAGGCCGCCTCCACACCCTGGGCCACACCGTGTTCCTCGCTTTGATGATGCGGCGCCGAACCGCCTGCCGACATGGAGGAGCGACTCATGATCACTCGATCATTTGCGCGGTCAATCTGGGATGCATTTTGATAACCCCAGTTCCAAGTGTACCCATCCGTGTTTCCTCGAGAGCTCGGCAAAACGAAACCATCATCATACTGCCCGGGGTCGGACGCGGGAAATAGTGCTGCGCCTGTGTTCTTAAAATCCGCTGAAATATTCCATCCCACGAAGTACCCCACGCTGATCTCATTCTTGGGCTTGGACCTGGCCAGTTCCAATTTGACTGGCCTATCAGCCACCTTTGCAGCGGTCTGCTGCCCTGGCTGCTGTGTTGAGCTATCACGCTCAAAGTAAACTGACCGCTCCGCCGGCCTGAGTGCAGCGATCATTATTTCGGCTGGCACGGAGGCGGTTGGAGCGGGTGCTGCCACCACTGGCGTCGCGGTTACGGAACCTCTCCCTGATGGCGGAGTTGGCGCGTCCACTGCAGGGGCAGCAGCGACTGCCACCACGATGGGCGTTGTCACCGGGGCTTGTTTTGCCTCGGCTGGCGCGCTTTTCGTTGGGGCTTTCACAGCCTCGCGGCTGATGGGGAGCGGTT
>CAIYYI010000680.1 GCA_903930345.1 uncultured Verrucomicrobiota bacterium | reverse complement strand
CAGCCCGACCCGCCCTAGCAAATGAATAAACTATGAATGCAAATGACAACACCCGCTGCCGCCCGGCGGCCGACGCGAATCCGGCCACTCTGCACGGCTTCACGGAAGCTCTGGCTCACCGGTACCGCTGGAATGCCTCCGCCGAACCACGCTTCTGGCTTGGAAACCGACATCCTCACTGTCATGCTCCGGGCATGCAACCGCGTTCATTCACCTTCCGCTGCCTGGGCCTCCTGCTCGCCGCCTTCACCCTGCCGCTCTGGGCCGCACCCGCCACGCTCAAACTCGTCGGCGATTGGGAGGTGGAGGTGGCTGCGGGGACCGGCCCGGCGGCCCGTCTGCAAGTCTCCCCCACCCCCTCCCTCGGCGTCACCAATGAGTCCTACACCTCCCTGCCCCTCTTTAACCCCAAGACCGGCGGCTGGTCGAAAGGGGTCCGGCTGCGGGCCTTGCGGGCGCAGGAAACCACCACCCCGTTCCTGCTGGAGCCCGCCAGCCTCCGCGTCTGCGCGGGGGCAGAACCGGGGGCTGTGACCTACCAATCGGGCCGGGATTACCAAGCCGATCTGGCCTGGGGTACCCTCGGCCGCCTGACCAACAACGCCATCGGCGAAACCCAAGCCGTCCTGGTCTCCTACCGCTACACCCCGCAGCGGCTGGATGCGGTGGTGCTCACCGCCGCCGGAAAGATTGAGCTGCGCCCGGGCGAGCCCCGCACCTCCGCCCCCCAGGTGCCGGGCACCCGCCCCGGCGAGCAACTGCTGGCCACCCTCTGGCTGCCCGGTTCCCTGGCGAAGCTGGCCCCGGAACACCTCTTCCCGGTGCTCGAGACCGCCTTTCCCGAGCCGCCCAAGCCCTCGCCGACCGTGGCGGAACAGCGGCTGCCGCAGACCCTCAAAAAGCTGCGCGCCGGCCAGACAGTGCGGGTGCTGGCCTGGGGTGACAGCGTGACGGATGGCGGTTACCTCCCAAATCCCGGTCAGGACCGCTGGCAGGAGCAGTTCGCGGCCCGCCTGCGGGCACGGTTTCCTCAGGCCAAGATCGAATTGGTGTCCGAGGCCTGGGGCGGACGCAACTCCGCCACCTACCTGGCCGAACCCCCTGGCAGTCCGCACAATTACCGGGAAAAAGTCCTGGCCCCCAAGCCTGACCTCATCGTCTCGGAATTCGTCAATGACGCCGGATTGTCCCCCGCGCAGGTGGCCGCACGGTACGGGGCGCTGCTGAAAGATTTCCAGGCAATCAACGCCGAATGGATCATCCTCACCCCGCACTACGTGCGCCCGGATTGGATGGGCCTGAACGGGGAACGGGAGATCGATGACGATCCGCGCCCCTACGTGGCCGGGCTGCGGGCCTTCAGCACCGAATCCGGAGTGGCCCTGGCGGATGCCTCGCTGCGCTGGGGCCGGCTCTGGCGCCAGGGGGTGCCCTACACCACGCTGCTGCTCAACTCCATCAATCACCCGAACCGGCGCGGCATGGGCCTGTTTGCGGATGCCCTGATGGAGCTGTTTCCCTGAGGGGAACCGTGAAACGTGAGGCGTGACCAGACTGGTGGATGAGTGCATGGCGGTTGATGGTGGGTCGTCAAGGGTGAAGGCCAAATGCTGAAGGAGCGGTCCCACCCTGCGGGGGAAAACGATCTCCCGGACCTTCGGCGCAGTAACCATGTCAAAGTACAAAAGTTTACTAAAACCTTACTTTTTCTTTACCAGTTCAGGGTTTTTCTGAACCCGGCCCGGTCGCAAACGCTTTCCCCGAAACTCCACAAAAGAGCCCAACTTGGCACTTTCTGGCACTTTCTGGCACCTTTTGGCACCCTGTTTCGCGGCGGCGCATGGAAAACATGGGGAAAAGCAGAAATTTGGAAAGTTGAAAACAGAAATATCCCCACCAAGGACCACTGACCAAAGACCAAGGCCCATCCGAAGGTGGAGTACGGAAGTCGGACCGAGCGCCCAGAGAACCACCGGTTGGCATTGATGATGTATTCATTACGTGAGGTACATTATCCTATATGGTGCTGCCTGACAAGCCGGATAGGTGTATTTTTGTTGTATGATACATCACATAATGGCGGGGTTGTGATTGGCCACGAATTGCCCGAAGCACACGGCTACCCGGTGGAAACCGGTGTCGGCCTGGGCGGCAGCGGTGTCTGCGCCACGTAGCTGGTGGGGTCCGCCAACCGGGCCTCCTGAAACGCCTCCCGCCGCTCCACACAGGTGCCGCAGGTGCCGCAGTGGAGATCGCCGCCTTTGTAGCAGGACCACGTCCGGGAGAAATCGACCCCGAGCCGGTGCCCGTGACCGGCAATCTGGGCTTTGGTGAGATGGATGAACGGACGCAGGATTTCGACCCGGGCATAGGTTCCCAGACGTATGGCGTCAGCCATGGCCCGCATGAAGTCCTCCCGGCAGTCCGGGTAGATGGCGTGGTCGCCCGCATGGGCAGCGATAACCAACCCCTGCGCCTCGATGGATTCGGCGTAGCCACCCGCGATGGAGAGCAGGATGCCGTTGCGAAACGGCACCACGGTCTGCTTCATGGATTGCTCCTCGTAATGGCCATCGGGGATGGCCCCGCCGGGTTTGAGCAGGTCCGACTTGAAAAGCTCCCCCATGAAGCCGAGGGCGATGACCCGGTGCGGCACGCCCAGCTTTTGGCAGTGCCAGGCGGCAAAGGGGATCTCCCGGTGGTTGTGCTTGGAGCCGTAGTCAAAGCTGAGGGCCACCACCACCTGATGCTCTCGGTGGGCATCGTAGAGAGCGGCCACCGAATCCATGCCGCCGCTGACGAGGACGACGACCTTTTTCCTCACGAACATCCCCCATCGGAAAGCGGGGCGTCCGGCTGGCTGGCAACCACGGTCAGCGCCAGCCCGCCGCGGGCGGCGAAGCGTCCTTCCACCTTCATTTTGCGTGGTTTGCAGGATTTGACCAAATCATCCAATATCCGGTTGATGACCTGCTCGTTGAAGGAGTGGACATTCCGGTAGGAGGAGAGGTAAAGCTTGAGGGATTTGGTCTCCAGGCAGAGCTTATCCGGCACGTACTCGATGAGGATCTCCGCAAAGTCTGGCTGGCCGGTGACGGGGCAGAGGGAGGTGAAATCCGGGCAGTCGAGGTGGATCCAGTAGCCGCGCTTCGGGTTGGGATTGGGGAACGTCTCCAGGGTGGCCTGCTGCGGAGACTTCGGAAAGGCGGCTTCCGAATTGCCCAAGAGGGTCAACCCTGCGTACTTGCGATGGCGAGCTTGCTTCATCTTGTGGCTGGATACTGCCATGGAACGGCCCGGGATTAAATCAAAAAGTGAGCGGCGAGACGCCGCTGCCACCTCGGGTGAAAGTTGACATCATTCCAATGGAGGTGTAATTTTGATGTCATGATTAAAACGCAAATCCAACTGCCGGATGAGCTTTACCATGAGGTCAAGCGGTTTGCGGCCCAACGGGAATGGTCTATGGCGGAAACCTTCCGGCGGGGGGCGGAACGCCTGATGAGTGTTTACCCCAAGGAACCGGATTCCGAGGAGACCTGGGCTCTCCCGCCCGCGAAGGATTGCGGCGCGTTTCTGGCCCCGCCGGAGCGCTGGACCGAAATTGCCCATGAGGATCTATAATTCCAATGAGCTTTCAAGATGAGCCTAATTCGCTTGTTCTTTGGGCCGCTGGCGTTGTTGCTCGCTCGTTACAGATCACTGCGGATATGCGCCTCGCTCGCGCCTAGCCAGCAGCCCAAAACCCGGCGCGCCTTGGGCTCATCTTGAAAGCTCATTGGAATAAACCCTGGATCTCATGCTCTCTTTTGACACGAATCTGATCGTTTACGCCAGCAACTCGGCCGCTCCGGAATGCGCGCCTGCCCGGGCATTTTTGGAATCCCTGCGGAAACGGGAGGACGTGGTGGTGTGCGAGCTGATGCTGGTGGAGGTTTATCTCAAGTTGCGCAACCCCAGGATCCTCAGCCAACCTTTGTCGGCACCGGAAGCGGCGGCCTATTGCCGGGCGCTGCGTCGCCATGCCCGGTGGATGCTGGTGGATGCCGGCCCGGTGATGGATGAGTTTTGGAATCTGGCCGCCCGGCCGGACTTCGCCACACGCCGCATTGTCGATGCCCGGCTGGCGCTCACGCTGCTGCACCATGGGGTCACCGAGTTTGCCACCAGCAACACCAAGGATTTTCAAGGCCTCGGTTTCAAGAAGGTATGGAACCCGTTGCTGGAACCGCTGGGGTGAAACGTGAGGCGGTGTTCCGCGCGCTATTGATCGGCTGGGGATGGCGCATCGGTGTCAGCGGGCAGCGGCGGTCAGACCGGGCATGCCCAGAAAGGCGGCCAAGGCGTGAATGGCATTGTTGGCGGCTTGCATGGGAGCAAGCCTAACGGATGTGCCGCCCACCATACAAGCCGCGAAGGAAAAAGGGGCACCCGAGATGAGCCAACACGGTCAGGCAATCAGGTTCACTGAACCACCGGGCAACGCAAGGTTCTAGAACCGGGAACGAAAAGAACGCGGGAATATACAGAATGTATTCACTTGTTTTCATCTGGGTGCATTATGTAATCCAATATCCCAGTCATTAAGTGCCTCCAAGCACAACGCCCGCTGGTCATCCCGACCCAGCCAGTAGCCGTATAATCCTGACTGACAGTCAATTCTTACCCACCAAACAGCACGAGGCAGGCTAGTGCTGACCATCAGGAACAATGGTCAGACGCGCAACACTCAGAAAACAATTATTGGCGGCGCGGCACCGGCGGAGCAGCATGCCGACCATGAACCACAACCATTTCCGGCCGAACCTGGGCACCGCATCCGTGACGTGCATGATTGTTACTGACCAGAACGCATGGAACAAAGCGTTAGATCTTCTCCAAAAGAATAAGATTATTAACTTCGTTTTCTTCTAATATTTGAACGGATTAGAAAATAGGATAGAATGTTCCACTGGCACATTCATACCATACTTCATGCATGCATCTTTTACGACATCAACAAGCCATGTTTTCGCAAAAGGGGATACTGCTATTTTATTGATGATTTTACTGACATCGACGGCCAAAGAAATGCTTTTATGGCTGTTGGTATTATCATCAAATGCCTGATGAACAATCCGAACTTCATTCTCATAATCAAATGCGGTGCGCTTACTAAAGAATCGATCAACCGGATCATCACCACAAATAATATTATGCTCATATCGAACCGGTCTAATTAAACAATGGGGATTTCCCGGAATTACACTCATCACCTGTCCAGCAGTGGTTTGAATTGCGACGCACTCCTGAATATTCGTTGAATACAACTTCCACATTGCTTCCGACTCCTTCTCAAAGCGATGCCAACAATAAATGTAGGTATTGAAGTATTGCTTCTCCATAAGCTTGAGAAAGCGCTGTTTTTCCCTTTCAAATTCAGTTTGAAACACCACTTTTTCCAACTCGTCCGGATCTGGATATTCACTTATTAATCGAAGTAACGTGCTTTTTTCAATAGCATTCCATTCCCCACTGTGCACCTCTTTTCCTGAATCGTCATATAGCTTATAGAACAGTGGCCGATCTGGATTTTGCGCCGCACATCGGGCCGCCTGTGCTCGAATACTTGCAACATGTGAATAACATTCAAGTAGTTCATGAGTCTGATCACCACGACATAGCGCACCTTCGAATGGATCGTCGAATTGATCGCTACGTGGTAAATATAATGTCGCTGTTGAAAGCAACGAAACAAGTTTCGCAAACGACATGTAGCGCCACAGGTGGTCTGATGGTTTTAACGGCTTTTCAACCTCTGGTGCGTCCATAATATTTTTAAACTATTTTTTTGTTTTCCAGATGTGTTTAACATCCGAACTCACTTTTTTCATATCTTCCAAACGTCGAATAGCATCAGAAATTCGTTTGAATGCAGCTTCTTGAAACTCAAGAGCATCCGCCGTTTTTTTAATAATCTCCAGGCGCTCAATTCGGCCATCATCAGGCATTAGTTGCAGCACGACATACCCAATCTCCTCATACACCAAGACGCCGTGCGGACGCTTTTGCCTGGCAGCCAAAATGTACTCCCGCAGTGAAGGAGGACTTCCCTTCTCATGTGACGTGTTTGTATGGCTTGACACCGCCTTGGCCTTCTGAACTGACAACTCCATCTGGCTTGATGGAATGAGGTCTTGTTGTCTGGATACCGATGGGAGCAGCGGAACTGACTTGGTGACCGCAGGCGGCGTGACCGCAGGCGGCGTGACCGCAGGCGGCGTGACCGCAGGCGGCGGAATACGCACAGGGTCCACCGAGGCCTTTGGAACGGGCTGTAAATGTGGTGCGGCGAGTGGATGAATTCCGAGTTCCTCTAACTTTGGCCACAACGATGCCATTGCCTTTTCCCTATCGAAATAAAAGCTGGATGCGCTAACTCGCCAAAACACCCACTTGCAGCGCTCAAGCTGCCGTTGCCGCGCCATGTCGTGCCTGATTTGTTCCGGGTCATCATGATGCGGACCGTCAACCTCCACTGCAAGCTGCGACTTCAATCCTTCGACAACAAAGTCAATCCGATAGCCTCCAGGACCGAACGGTTCATATTGTGGGATGAGCCGATATCTTTTGGATTGGATTATTCTACCGACCTCACGCTCGAAATCACTGTCGCACTTATCCCAGTCCGGCTCACCTGCTTGCTGTGCCGCGGGATTACTGTAGTAGCCCAAAAGCTTAAACCGCATACAGTCAGGGTTAAGATCGTTGAGAGTGACTGTATGGAAAAGCCATACCTGATCGCGGGCACGACTGGCTGCAACATTGAAACGTTGCTTGTCAGCCTCCTTTACAAGTGCGGAAAACCGCTGGTTTGGAGCGGCAACCATGCTGAGGAATATCACATCACGCTCATCGCCCTGAAAGGCATAAGCATCACCACAAACCAACTCGCGTTGATCAATTTCCTCAGGCGTCAAACGTGTCAACAGAAGGTGATTGATGAGTTTTGACTGCTCTTCTCCCTGCAAGGAAATGACGCCGAATGTGAGTTTGCCGTAGGGATGATGTTTGTCGTCTTTCTTGCAGAGGTAACGAGGGTCGTTTGTGCATTGAACAATTGATTCTACAATAGCCTCCGCCTCAGGCTTGTTTCGTGCGTATCCCGTGCCACCTTCGCGAAAACCGTTTGTGATATGTCGAACTACGATCGGCTCTAACCGCTCCGGTGGATACTGCCTCAGGGGCAGGAGTGGTGTGGCTGAGTAGCAGAGATCATTGGAGAACCGGATGATTTCAGGAACACAGCGAAAATGCTCACGCAAAATAATTCGCCCACCAAACCGAATTACCGCCTGGTTAAAGAGACTGCTTTCAACACCGAGCGCATCGCGGTGAGGCAAATCAGGAATCAAACGATCCGACAGCAAGTCCACTTCTTCGCGTTGAATACCAACTGCCTCCGGGCTTATTTGCTGGTCATCACCCACAACGATTATTTGCTTGGCGAGATACAATAATGCCAGCGTGTCTGGACCGCTTTGACTCGCCTCATCGACAATCACAATATCGAAGAACTCTGGTTTCGCATCAACTGTCTCGGCCAACCGATGGAATGGCATGATCCAAGCCGGAACCGCATCCCGACACTCATTCATGTGCGCCCGAGCATTGCGCCGATGAATTTCCGCACGCTGGCCCGTACCTCTGCCAATTCTATTAATGGCGGCCGCCCAAGCCATAAGATGCTCCCGCTGATTATTGTTCAAGCGAGCGAAGCAGTATCTCCATGCCTTTTCCGCAGCAAGTTCTGCCATGCTATGCTGAAGAATTTCTTGGATTGATCTAGCCTCAGATTCGAGCTTGTCGGCATCACGGTCAGAGTGAAATTTGAGCAGCCAAGTGTTGGCCCGGGTCCAATTCCATGCTTGTTCAATGCGTGCAACCCGATCCTCCCAGAGAGGATTCATACAATCGTCCGCAAGCATACCAGCAAGGCGGGGCATGTGGCGCCCAATTGTTTGAGCAAACGAGTTCCGATTGTCCAACCGAAGTTTGTCCTCGGTCAATCGCTGCAGTTCATTCGTATCCGTTCGGGGAACAGGCAATAGGCAAGCTGGGCGGAGTGTGATTACATGGGGGGATGAATCACAATTTGACCAGGAAATCACCGAGTCCAAGAACTACCGCCCGGCAACGACAGGAATGGATCGAGCGTTTTG